>JABMJC010000002.1 GCA_013201405.1 Desulfobulbaceae bacterium | reverse complement strand
CTTAAGTTTTCAAAGGCAACCACCCCGGCAAGCCAGGGCAAACTGTGGCCAACAACGGCCAGAACAGCAAAACCCGCAGTGGACAGCGCCTGCAGGATGCCAAAAACCCACAGGCCGCCAATGGTGCCGATGCGCAGCATAAGGGCTGCGCCCAGCACACCACCCAGGATTACCGCCCAGGTGCCAAAGAGCTTCACCACCGCCCCCACTTCGCTCTTGCTGAAACCGGTATCCAGGTAAAAAGGGGTGGTCATGGCACTGGCCATCTGATCGCCGATTTTATAAAGGAGAATAAAGAGCAAAATCAGCAGCGCCCGGTCGTGGCGAAAATAATCGACAAAAGGTTCCACCACGCTTTCCCGGAAACTACGGGGCGTGCCCTGCTCAAGGGGTGGCTCCCTGCTCAACAAAGTGGTAAGCATGCCCAGTCCCATGAGGGCTGCCATCATAAGATACACCTGGGAAAACGGCATATGATCGGCCAGAATCAACCCCCCGCCGCCAGCCAAAAGCATGCCCAGGCGATAACCGCTGATATAGAGGGAACTACCTGCCCCAAGTTCCTCGTCTTGTAAATCCTCCCGGCGGTAGGCATCGACCACGATATCCTGTGATGCGGAAAAAAAGGTGACCAGGGCAGCCATAAGTGCGACCAGCCAGGGGGTTTTGGCCGGATCGCTGTAACCAAGACCGATAAGGGCAAACGCCAAGGCCACCTGGGCCATCAGCAACCAGCCGCGGCGACGGCCAAGAAAGGGCGGGATAAAGCGATCGAAGATTGGGGCCCACAAAAACTTGCAGGTGTAGGGCAGACCAACCAGGGCATAGAGGCCAATTAGCCGCAGGTCAATGCCCTCTTCCCGCATCCAGGCCTGCAGTACCGAACCGGTGAGCAAAAGTGGCAAACCGCAGGCAAAGCCCATGAAAAGGGCCACCAGCATGCGGGGGCTTGTAAGTTGCCGAATAAGGGAAGCCGACATATCTATGTATGCAGAGATAGGGGAATCAGGAATTGTGGAGCCGTTCTTCTACCACATCTGCATTCGGGATACAGGGAAAAAAGACACAATCCACAACCCAAACATAAAACTCATCAGAGTGTAACCGTACGCCAGAAAAGAATTTCCATGAGTCAACAGCCCGACACCGATACCCTGCGCAAGATGCGTGCTCTTCTGCTCAAATGGTTTGCACTGTACCAACGACCGCTGCCCTGGCGGCAGGATTATCATCCGTATCAGGTCTGGATTGCTGAAATCATGGGACAGCAAACCCAGATGGAACGGGTGGTTCAGTACTTCACCCGTTGGATGGAATTATTCCCCGATGTGGCAAGCCTGGCCCGTGCTCCGGAACAGACGGTACTAAAGGCCTGGGAAGGCTTAGGTTACTACAGCCGGGCGCACAATATCCGCCGCACCGCCAAAATCCTGCTGGCGGAGCACGCAGGCCAAATCCCAGCCGACAGACACGCCCTGCTGGCCCTGCCGGGCATTGGCCCGTATACTGCGGCCGCCATTCTCTCCATTGGCTTCAATCAGCCCTGCCCCCTGGTGGATGCCAATGTCGAGCGCGTATTTGCCCGCCTGCACGATCTGGAAAAACCGGTAAAGGTGGCGGCGGGCAAAAAGGCCGTACAGAAACTGGCAACACTGTATTTGGATCAGGATTCTCCCCGTGCCTTCAATCAGGCGCTCATGGAGTTGGGTGCACTGGTCTGCACCCCAAGAAAACCGCTATGCCAGGTGTGCCCACTACAAGGACAATGCCTGGCATATTGCCGAGACACCGTGACGCTACGCCCTGTGCTGGCTAAACGGCCGGAGCGTATTGATATTACCATGGCCTGCGGCATCATTGAAAACAATGGTCTAGTCTATATCCAGCAACGCCTGCCCAACGACATCTGGGGTGGTCTTTGGGAGTTTCCCGGTGGCCGGCTCGAAGCGGACGAAACTCCGGCCCAGGGCGCACTGCGAGAAATTCTGGAAGAAACTGGCTGGCAGGCCCGGCTGGAAAAACCCTATCAAACCGTAACCCACTACTACACCCGCTACCGGGTTACCCTGCACAGCTTTTTGTGCAGTATGGTGGAGAGCGGCCTGGCACACGAACCTCGCTTAACCGCGGCCACCCGCTTCGCCTGGGTGAATAGACAGGAACTGCAACGTTACCCCTTTCCCGCTGGTCACCGGCAGCTCGTTGCCTCGCTCAACACCGGATAAAGCCTAGGAAAGCGCCTCCAGGAACAAAATTAAGGCCAGGTCTCCCCGCATTGACGGGTTTTAAAAAGGGCTGATTTTACCAGGAAAAGCAGATCAGAAAAAAAGAAACTCGTTCTTGCCTTGTTTGCGCCGAATCCAGTTCATGGTTCTCTGCACGGCTTTTCTTTGCAGAATCCAGGCTAGCAGCTTGGGCTTTCCCGGAAAATCCAACAAAGACAAGCCAAACACGAGGGTGATCAAGCCCTGGCCCGGCAAGACCAGCATAACCAGCCCCAACGCAACGAGCACCATGCCACAGGTGTTGCGCACAAGGGCCCACACAAAAAATGCACCGGTTTTTTCTTTAGGTTCGCCCCTTTTCACCCGCAGGGCAAAGGCACGAAAGTAGCCCGTATCCAAGCGGCCGATCAGCCAGGGTATGCCGAACAGCGAAGCCACAAAGGTAACCAGGGAAAAGACAATGAGCAGAATTGCCATACAATGTGCAAAAAAATCCTTGTGAAATCTTATGCAGGGTCGGACGGCAGCAGCAGCACATCCTGCAAAGGCCTTTTCGGAACATGGTGTACGCCAGCCGTATCCCGCCAGTAGCGGATATCACCGCCTGCACGCAGTTCCTCCAAGACCACCTCCTCTGCCGGGTAGCCCAGCGCCACCACCAGCACAATGCGATGATTTGCCGCCAGCCGCAGTTGCCCATGCAGGGCCGGACTGAATGCACCGATGCGGCAGCCAAAAATACCGCTGGCAGCAGCAGCCAGCAACATGGATTGGGTTGCGATACCCACATCGCAGTATATTTCCGTATCCGGTCCCTTGTGCCAGTGTTCATTGACAAGACAAAGGATATATGCCGGCGGACGTTCTCCTGATTCTGGCCCTTTCCAGTCGGTGAGATATCCAGCCCAAGCCAGATGAGGAAAAATCTGCGCACACAGACTGGCAGCGCACACAGGGATAAACTGCAGTGCCTGGGCGTTACGGGCGCAGCCACTCAGGCGGGCCAGATCGATCAGCCCATGAAGAAAGGCCTCGTCTACTGGGCGTTCCTGCTGAAAACGGCGTACCGTGCGGGTCTGCGCCACCAGTTGCCCTATCTTCATATCCTCTCTCCTATCCTGTTGACTAGAAACACTGGCACCGGACTGGCGCGATCTATCCATCAAAAATATCTTTCCGCTTTACCGTGGTGCAATCATTATTTTTTTTGCATTCGATCCTAAGCATGCTACATAAAAAGAAAGATCTTCTCATCTCTTTTCATTAGGCGGCATCAACAGACGACATGCTCGAAACCATTCGCTCTATACGGCTGCTGGATATTGTCGATATCCTGATTGTCTCCTACCTGATCTATCGCACCCTGCTACTCATCCGGGGAACTCGCGCCGTCCAGATGGTGCTGGGTATCGGCTCCATCCTGCTATTGTATTTCATTTCTGCCTACTTCGAGCTCCAAACTCTGCGGGTCCTGCTCAAAACCTTCCTGGGCTCCCTCTTGGTAGTGATTGTCATCCTTTTCCAGGCAGAGATCCGGCGCGGCCTGACCCGTATGGGTATGCCCCGCCTGTTCCGCACCAACCCAACCATGGAAAACGATTTGGAGGAAGTTGTCCGGGCAGCCTCCCTGTTGGCGCGGCGCCACCTTGGCGCATTGATTGTGCTGGAACGGGAAAATGGCCTGCGTGATTTTCTGGAAGGGGGCTTCCGGCTGGATGCCCGCGTTCAGGCAGAACTGCTGCTGGCCATTTTTCACACCTCGTCACCCATGCATGATGGCGGTGTCATTATCAACAAACGCCGCATCCACTCGTCCGGCTGTTTGCTGCCACTGTCGCAGAACCCCAACATCGACAAACGCTACGGCACCCGTCACCGCGCAGCCCTTGGCCTATCCGAGGAAACAGATGCGGTCATCATTGTGGTTTCGGAAGAAACACAAACCATATCCCTGGCACGCAATGGTCGAATCACGCCGTTTAAAGACGAGGCGCAACTGCTCGCTACCCTCAAGGCACTTTTCCTGCCCCATAAAAAAAACAAACGCAGGCCCAAGAAACTGAATCCAGGAGGTGCAGATGCCCAGCAAGACACCTGATTATACCCTGCCCTTCCAGCATTGGCCGCTCAAACTGCTGGCCCTGCTTATCGGGGTTACCCTGTGGTACGGTATTGTTGCCGAAGATCAGGTGGATATAGTTATGACTGTACCGCTGGAACTGCGCAACCTCCCGGCCACCATGATCATTGCCAATCAGTATAAAAAGGATATGGAGGTGTCGGTACGCGGGCCCAAACGCCTCCTGCAGGAGCTGCAACAGCAAAACATCTCCCGGCCGGTAAACCTGGCCGTTGCTTCACCTGGACCGGTGGTCATTCAAAACACACCGGAATCCATCCCCTTCCCTCGCGGCGTAACAGTACAGCGCGTACAGCCAGCCAACATTACCCTGCTGGTGGATCAACTCATTGAAAAAAACATTCCGCTGGTGGCCAAGACTACAGGTGACCCTGCTCCTGGTTTTTCCCTGGAAGGCATCCGCCTGAAGCCCGGACTCATCAAGGCGAGCGGCCCGCTCAGTCTTCTGGGCAAGGTGCAATCCATCAACACCTCCACCATTGATGTGGAAGGGCTCACCCAAACGAGCACTGTACAGGCTCAGCTGCTTTTAGACGAAGCCCTGCTGCAAGTTATTGGCGAAACCGTGGTGGAAGCGGAAATCCTTATCAAGGAACCCATGACCCGGCGCACTGTGCACTATATTCCCATCAATTTGAAGCAGGCCGAGAAAACGGGCCGGGTTGAACCGGCCATGGTCAGTGTGGAGGCGGACATTCCGGCCAAAGTGGTGCGGGAAACACCTGAATTGAGTATGCTGTTTCGCGCCTCGGTCAATTTCTCGGAAAAAGACAACGAAGGCTATGCACCCATCCGGGTGGAGGCGATCAGTCTGCCCAACCATACGGCCATTAACATTATCACTGTACGACCGGAGCAGGCCCGCCTGACCACGGTACACTAATCCAAAACACAGACAAAATATGAGACAGCTTTTCGGTACAGACGGCGTACGCGGTGTGGCGAACATAGAACCCATGACCACGGAAATCGCCATGCAGATTGGGCGAGCCATCGCCTTTATCGTTAAGGAGAACAGCAAGACTAACCGCATTGTCATTGGCAAGGATACGCGTCTTTCCGGGTACATGCTAGAAAACGCCCTGGCCGCCGGCATCTGTTCCATGGGCGTGAACGTGCTGCTGGTGGGCCCCCTGCCCACTCCTGGCATTGCCTTTATTACCACCTCCATGCGTGCCGATGCCGGGGTGGTTATTTCCGCTTCGCACAACCCTTTTCAGGACAACGGAATCAAAATTTTTTCGGCAGATGGCTTCAAACTGCCAGATGCCACAGAGGCTGAAATCGAACGGCTGATCGTTTCACACAAAATGACAGCCCACAGACCGATTGCCGAAGAGGTGGGCCGGGCTGTTCGGGTGGATGACGCCAGTGGCCGCTACATTGTTGCTTTGAAGAACACCTTTCCCAAACAGTACGCGCTGGACGACTTCCACATTGTCCTTGACTGTGCCCACGGTGCAGCCTACAAGGTGGCCCCCCACGTCTTTGTCGAACTTGGTGCCCAGGTAACCACCCTTGGGACAGCACCGAACGGTACCAATATCAATCAAGACTGTGGTGCCCTCCATCCTGAAAAAATGGCACAAAAGGTGCGAGAACTGGGAGCGGATATCGGCCTTGCCCTGGATGGCGATGCTGACCGGCTTATTGTCTGTGACGAAAAAGGCAACATTGTCAATGGCGACCAGATCATGGCCATCTGCGCCCAGGAGCTGCTGCACCAGCGAAAACTACGCAAAAAGACACTGGTGGCCACGGTCATGAGCAATATGGGGTTGGAAGTGGCTATGCAGCGCATGGGAGGAAGCCTGCTCCGCTGCCGGGTGGGAGATCGTTATGTGGTGGAAATGTTACGTAAACAGGGCTGCAACTTTGGCGGTGAACAATCGGGCCACCTGGTTTTTCTCGATCACAACACCACCGGAGACGGCGTACTGGCTGCCCTGCAGCTACTGGCCATCATGATCAGAAAAAAGAAACCGCTCTCGGAACTGGCCGCCATCATGACCCCCTTTCCCCAGGTACTGCACAATGTGCGCATGACCGAGCGTATCGTCCCTGAAAACATTCCTAACTTTCCCGCTGCCCTGCAGGCGGCACAGGCCCAATTGGGAACAAACGGACGCATTCTGGTGCGTCCCTCGGGCACGGAACCGGTGATCCGGGTTATGGTGGAAGGAGAGGATGAGGGAAGGATCACTGAACTTGCACTGGATTTATGCAACGTAATCCTGCAGGCCGAAAGCTGTTAAAGGCAGATTGCAGCAGAGTTGGCGCCTGCTGCTACACATTCCTGCATCAACATCAACCCCTGCCCGGCTATTTGCCGGAGCAGGGGCTGAAAAATTAAATCTTAAAATATTAGATACCTTCTTCCACTACAGAACCAGGTCCTGCCAAGGGTCGAAAAGATTTTTTGGTTGCTCCACAAATCGGGCACACCCAGGTATCGGGCAGATCCTGGAACTCCACGCCCGGTGCAATTTTTCCTTTCTTGTCACCCTTGTCCGGATCATAAATCCAGTTACAGTTGCTCACCTGGCACTGATACATCTTTTCTGGTGCAGCCATATTTACCTCCTGGGTTCAAGTTCAACGCATGGTGCCGTGCAAAGAGCCAATCAACCTGCCGAGCAAGCCCAAAGGCTGCACAACCATGCAGTTTTCTTGCTTCTTTTTTACTCGGCATCTATATATTAGTATAGCGGGATTAAGGTGAAGTCAACTGCTAATTAATTGTGCAACCCGCTGCAAGACAGGTATGCTGCCCAATCCGTTACCAGTGCGGGCAGCGCAATCAAATTTTAGCTAAGGCAAGGCCGAAAGTCTGGTAACTTGCCCAATCCATTATTTCGAACAAAGGCACCTGAATCAAACGAAACCTGCTGCAATGGCCACACGAAGCGGTTCAGATAAAATAAACCAAACAGGACAATACTATTTCCTGTCAACCAGCGCGCACATCATTTTTGACAACTAAAAAAATTTCCCAAAAAAAGCATGCCCAGGAACCCACAGCCACGAGCTCGCCTGCAGCACAGACAACAGACAAGCCGGCGGTAAGGCAACCTGGTCCACAAAAAAGTTCGCGAACTGGTAAGGCCGCTACAGGAAGAGCAAAAAAAACTACTACCCCAAAAAAGAAAGCTCCCACTAAAAAAACCAAAAAAACAGCACGCAAACATCCCCTGTGGTTGCGAGTACTCCTTGTCGTGCTGGAGGTCGGCTCGCTTATCAGTATCGGCGTTTACGTCCTCATGGTCTTGCTCGGTTATGGGGCCGAGTATCTTACTGGCACGAGCTTTTTCTACAACCTTCTTCCCTTTGCCCTGGCCGTACTTATTGTTGTGTTGGCCAGTGCCCTGTTCCTGCGTGGCTGGTGGTGGTTGCGCACCATTCTCGGCCGCTGGCATATCAGTCTTGTACCACTTTTAGCCCTGACCTTAGCCGCAGGCACAGGCATCCTGCTGCATATGCAGATTTTTACCCGGCCGCTGGCCCAGTTTCGTTTGCTGGTGGGCGGTAAGGCAGAAATCCGTATACTGACCCTCAGGCATCAGGTCTTTGCCGCCTACCGTCGCCTGGATACAAACGAGATGGCCAAAATGCTGCTGCGGGCCCAAGTGTATGCCGCAGACATTGAAGAGGCAGCACAGGCCTTTGGCCTGGATCCGGATCTGCTCAACGGGTTGGCGGCGGCGGAATCTTCATTCTATCCGCGCATGAGCGCAGATGGCGGCCAGGGGCTTTTTCAAATTACCGCTATTCCGAATCAGGCCATCCAACAGGCCCTGCGGCATCTGCAGGTCAAAGAGCCCGACATGGCCCTGCACCGACACAATACCTTTGCTGCTGCCGCCACCTTGCGCTATTATCTCTCCCAAATGAACGGCAATATGGTGCTGGGTCTTTTGGCCTACAATATTGGCCCAGCCAATGGCGGCCTGCAGTTTATCATGCAGCAGTACAGTGCCACGGATTTCATTACCATCCAGCCCTATTTGCAGGAAAATCCAAGAAATTACCCGGTGCGAGTGCTGGCATATGCCCTGGCCTTCCGGATCAACAGGCAGGAACAGCGCCTTTTACCGTATGAAGAGGGGCTTAATGCCATCCGCGTGCAACACATCGGCATTCCGGGCCTATAAGGCAGGCTCCTTGATACCGACTTAAAGAACACGAACACGGCATGGGCAAACAACGCCGTGGAAATCTTTCATATTCGATCACCACTAGAGGTCTCATCATGCTGCAATTCACGGTCAATCCCACCACCTGCATTCAATGCGGCTCCTGCTGCAACGACTGCCCAACCGGTATCATCCATATGGGCGAAGAGACACCTTTCATCCCGGCAGATCAGGAAGAGGCTTGCTATCGCTGCCAGCACTGCCTAGCCATCTGCCCCACTGGTGCCCTCTCCATTTTAGGACTACACCCGGAAAACAGCACACCCTTGGCAAGTCATTTCCCAGAGCCTGAAAACATGGCAGCTCTCATCAAGGGTAGGCGTTCTGTGCGCCACTATGCCCAGGACGATCTTGCCCCAGAACTGATTGCCGACCTGCTGGAAACAGCCTGGCATGCACCCACCGGGGTCAATGCCAGGCAGGTGCGCTTCACCGTGCTCGATACCCGCAAAAAATTGCAACAGTTCAGGGAAATTGTCCTCAAAGGGCTTGCCGAAATGGAGCAGTCCCATACCCTGCCAGCGCACATGGAACGTTTCAGCCTCTTTGTGCAGGCATGGCACGAGGAAAAAAAGGATATTATTTTTCGTGATGCACCCCACCTGCTCATAGCTTCAGCCCCCAAAGATGCACCCACGCCAAAGCCAGACTGCCTGATTGCCCTGAGCTATTTCGAACTATACGCGCACAGTTGCCAGGTGGCCACTGTTTGGGCGGGGCTGGCCTATTTGGCCATTGAGGCACTCCTGCCCCGGTTGCGTCCACTGCTCGCCCTTCCGGAAAATCACCAACTTGGGTATGCGATCCTCTTTGGTAAAGCCGCTGTCCACTACACAAGGGGTGTGCAGCACCACAATGCCCACATCCACCATGCTAAATGGTGACCAACACTTTTTCGTATCAGGCTTGCCTGCGGCCAATCTCATCGGGTTTTGGCCGGACCTGCCAATTCAGACTTGACAACAAAAACACAGGTGCGGTAAACAGACATCTTATATCATCTTGTTGCTGTGCCGGAGTGGTGAAACTGGTAGACGCACTGGACTCAAAATCCAGCGGGTTCACGCCCATGTCGGTTCGAGTCCGACCTCCGGCACCAGTAAAATCAATACGTTACATGTACTATAGATTTTCACAAAAAACTAATTTCCCGACATTTCCCGACCAAAGGCTTCTTCACTTATAACCGCCACACTCCAAGCTGTAGTGGTTGCCATCCCCCCCCAGCGGCCATCCCATGCGCTGCCGATTGACTCCCAGTATTCGCCCAGCGGTTGGTGATCCTCGGTGGCTGTTAAATACTTACCGCCCTTGAACAGGTTGAAATCCACGGCCAAGCGCCGCTTAATGCCTATCTGGCCAACCCAACCAGGTCGCTCCACTTGGCCAAAGACAGCAACGTACAGGTGGATATTGTCTTTGTACCGGTTATTTCTCTTGCCAAATCGGTTGCCGCTTTTCCCGGAAGGCAGCCACACCTTCTTTGGCATCTTCGGATGAGCACAAACGGGCAAAGGCATCATTCATGAAATCAAAGGCCTTGTAGTAGTCGCAATCTGCTGCGGTATAGAACGATTTTTTTGCGTTCTGCATGGCGACCGGGCTCTTGGCCGCCAAAGTCGCCGCCCATTTCCTTGTCTCCTGCTCCAATTCCTCCTCTGGTACCACCCGGTTGATCAGGCCCATGCGCTCTGCTTCCGGAGCCGGAATCAGCTCGCCAAAAAAGAGCATCTCCAAGGCCTTTTTTCTGCCTATGGATTTGGCAACCGGGATCACCGGGCCAATGCAATTAAGGCCAACATTGATGGCAGTCAGACCAATGCGCGCCTTTTCGCTGGCAATCGCCAAATCAGCTGCTGCCACAAGACCAGCTCCATTTGCGGCTGCAACCCCATGCATCTGCGCAATAACAGGCTTGCTCATGCGGCTGATGCTAACAAGGGGAGTTTCCATGCATTCAATCCAGTTGCGGAGCTCTTGCACAGATTTGCCGTCAAGACCACTAACATCAATTCCTGCACAAAAAACCTTGCCACTGCCTTTCAAGACCACCACCCGCACCTTGTTGTTAGACTCGGCTTCCCATAAGGCCTGATCCAGCTCTTTGGCCAATCCAATAGTGAAAGTGTTGAGTTGTTCCGGCCTATTTAGTGTAATTTCACAGACATAATCATCTCCAACCTGAACCGTAATGCTCTCGTACGTCATAATTTCCCCCTGCATGTGATAGATTTGTGGATGAAAATAACTTTTTGTCTCTTGCTTTGTGATCTTTTTCTATACCTTTCCCTCTCCTCTGCATGTTTACCTGCCACGCACCAGCACTGCACAGTCAGACTGCTTTCTGATTCAAGATCTGCATAACCCCCTTGCACCACTTCACAATCGCCCGTCCACACCTTGCCTGGTCAAGAGTGCTGGAAATGTACCAGGAGTTTTCACTAAAAAACGCCCTAACTATTCCCGTCAACAAACTGAACCATAGTCCAGCTCTAAATACTACCCTCATTCGAGGTTCCGCCGTTACCTCCAACAAACACAAGGTGCGGAGAATTAACAGTTTTGGCTTCGATCCTTGTCGAACATCTTTCGCAGAAGAAAAAGTGCAGTGTACAAAAAAACCACCCGCTTAGACGGCTTTTTGCGCTTCTGCCACAGAAAATTAACCTTTCTTACAGCCGTTTAAATAGGAAAAACTTGTAAACAGATGGCGAACAGAGACGGTCGCATCAAACAGAATAAGCCATTCACAGGCTCGGACATGCAGCCCTATCTGCTGGCACAAATAAACCCTCAGCCATGTACCGGAAAGCCTGGAATCACCTTTGGGCCCAACCCATTGCCGCGGCAGCGCCACACCCCCCTGTCCGTAGGGACCCAACACATTCCACTGCCATACAGGACGCAGTGTACGTATCAGGATATCTTCATCACATCCCTGCTCTGAAAAATTAACAGCAAAACCTGGTAATTTTGCGAGTTGCTACAATGGTCTTTTTTTTTAAAGTAACCGTATAAAGCATAGAGATGTTGCCTGCGTTCAAAGCGTCCAAGTAAACGCATCCATCACGCCAGGCTACTCGCACATTTTTTTGGCAATAAAGCGATCCACCATCGTATTCCACACTGTACGCGCTTCGTTCTTTTGAAAAGCGAAGCAACCAAGGAGGCTATTATGGGAAACATCTATGACATCATCATCGTTGGATCCGGACCGGCCGGTATGACCGCAGCCATTTACGCCATCCGCGCCAACATGAAGGTGTTGCTGCTCGACCGACTGGCGCCTGGCGGACAAATGATCAACACCAACGAGGTCGAAAACTACACCGGAACCGGCAAATTGAGCGGCGCCGAATTGGCGATCAAGATGTTTGAACACACCCAGGAACTGGGAGTGGAATTTGACTACAAAACGGTTGTCAACATCAGCAATGGCGGGGACCTGAAGACTGTTACCTGCGAGGAAGAAGGTACCGTATATCAGGCCAAGGCGGTTATCCTGGCTACTGGCACCGTACCCAGACGCCTGGGCGTACCTGGTGAGGAAGAGTGGGCGGCCAACGGCATTAGCTGGTGCGCGATCTGCGATGGCGCACAGTACCGCGACAAGGAGGTGGTGGTTATTGGCGGCGGCAACTCGGCAGTGGAGGAGTCTATTTACCTGGCCGGTATCTGCACCAAATTGACCATTGTCACCATGCTTGACCTGACTGCCGATCCCAAGGCCTGCGATCAGCTGCGCAAAATGCCCAACGTCACCATCTATCCCTACCAGGAGGTGTTGGAGTTCACAGGTACAGACCGGCTGACCGGTGTGCGCTTCAAATCGACCAAGGAAGACGCCACCGAACGTTACGTTACCTGCGACGGGGTGTTTGAATACATCGGCTTTTCGGCATCTTCGCAGGCTTTTGCCGATCTTGGTATCCTTGACCGTACAGGCTGCATCCAGACCGATGCCCGCATGTGCACCTCTGTGCCCGGCATTTTTGGTGCCGGTGATATTACCGTAAAACACCTTCGGCAAATTATCACCGCCTGTTCAGACGGTGCAGTGGCAGCCAACAGCGCAGCATCCTATGTCGAATCACTCAAGTAAACAGGAGAAATATTGCAATGATTACTGAAATTACAGAAAAGGAATACGAAACCCTGGATCCGGCCACGCCGAAGATGATCGAATTCTATTCCAAGACCTGTGGGCCCTGCAAAATGCTGTCCTTTGTACTCAAGGACATCAGCAAGCAAAAACCTGATTTTCCCATCTACATCATTGATTTCGACGAAAATCGGGAATTAAAGGAACGGCTTGGCGTCAAGGGTTTTCCCACCATGCTGTTCTTCAAAGACGGCCAGGAGGTCAGCCGTCTGGAAGGACTTAAGCAGAAACCCGCCATCATCAATGCCATTGAGGCACTTTATTAATAAGGAGGAGAGACCATGAATTATAAGATTCAGTACACCAGCCAGGATCATCTCATTACCCAACAGGCACAGGCCGAAAAAACATTTCTTGCAGAATTTGCCAAAAAGAACCCCTCCTTTGCAGAGCCCATGGTGGTTCCCAACCCGTACCTGATTAACCCGCTCTGCGCCCTGGTGCTGTTCAAAACCGAGGACAAGGTTGCACCGACCCTCACCGTGCATGGCAAGCGCTATGAACGTGAAAACATCACCCACACCTTCCCGGCAGCCACCGAACATTACCTGCCTGTGCTCGGCTTGTATGAAGATTTTGACAACAAGGTGACCATCTCTTTGCCTGACGGCAAAACCACCAGCCTGACCATCACCACCGACAAACTGCCCGAAGATATCTGCCGCTGCATCAATATTCAGGCTTCTTTGGATTATCTGGGCGACAATATTATGTTTCTGACCCCTGCGGGCAAGAATCTACCCACTGCCTATGACTACAAAGGCGATATCCGCTGGCTGCTCACCGAAAACACCATGTTCGACATCAAACGAATGAAAAACGGTAACATTGTTACCGGCTCCAGCCGTTTCTGTCATATGCCCTACAACGCAACCGGCATGATTGAAATCAACCTGCTGGGCAAAATCTACAAAGAGTACCGCATGCCGGGCAACTACCATCACGATCATTTCGAGATGGAAGATGGCAACCTCCTGGCCTGCACCCAGGATTTTAGCCGGGACACCGTGGAAGACATGCTGGTACTGATCGACCGCAACACCGGCGCCATCCTGAAGACCTGGGATTACCGCGACATTCTGCCCATGGATGTGGCTGGTTCCGGCTCCCAGGATGCGCACGACTGGTTCCACAACAATGCGGTATGGTACGACAAAAAAACCAACAGCATCTCCCTTTCTGGCCGACACCAGGATGCGGTGATCAACATCGACTACGACACCGGCAAGCTGAACTGGATTGTTGGCGATCCTGAAGGTTGGCCCGAGGACATGCAGAAAAAATATTTCTTCAAGCCTGTGGGTGATCTCTCCAAGTTCGACTGGCAGTACGAGCAGCATGCCTGCGTCATCTGCCCCAACGGCGATGTGATGTGTTTTGACAACGGCCAGTACCGTGCCAAAAAGAAAGAAAACTACATCAAAAACAACAAGAATTTTTCCCGCGGCGTACGCTACCGTATCGACACCGACAAGATGGAGATCGAGCAGGTTTGGCAGTATGGTAAGGAGCGTGGCCAGGAATTTTTCTCCCCGTACATCTGCAACGTGGAATACTACGACGAAGGCCACTACATGATCCATTCGGGCGGTATTGGTCGCGAGAATGGCCAAGCCTCCGACCAGCTCGGCGCATTTTTGGATATGGACAATCCCAACCACGAACTGCGCTCCATCACCGTGGAAGAAAAGGACGGCGTAGTGCTCTATCAGCTGGAGACCGAAGGTAACTTCTACCGTGCAGAGAAACTGTCGCTCTATCACGATGGTGCCAATATTGAACTGGGCGCAGGCCAACTCCTGGGCGAGTTGGAAATTACCGAAGAGTTCGGCACAGTACCCGATGCAGAAGAGGTATTCGAACTGCCCAGTAGCTTTCATCAAATCAAGATTGAAGAAGATGAAGATCGCTTTGTCTTCTTTGGCCGCTTCGAAAAGGGCACCCTGGTTATGCTCCTGCTGGAAAATGAGGACGAAAGCCACAACTATTTTGTCAACACCTCCAGGTCCAACTACCTGGCCATGTGTTCCGGCGCATACTTGGAGGAGGATGATCGCGATGTGAAGATGCACATCAGCAAGAGGGGCCTTAAGGGTATCTTCAATCTCAAGGTGATCATCAACGATAAAAAATACCAATCCGGGGTAACCCTCTGCTGCTAGAGAAAGAAATCCCTCTACAAACCGAAGGCCTGCACAATGCCCGCAGGCAGTTAAACTGAGGAGCCGGCCAAACAGGCCAAACCACCTGCAGCTTGGGCAGGACAGAAACAAACCAAGAACGCAATACGCAGGTCCTCGGCGACAGCCGGTGCAAACCATGCACCGGCTGTTTTTTTATTCTCTCTCCCTAGCCACAGCCAAGAAGGACGAAAACAAAATTCCACCATCGCACCAAAAACATCCTGTACCGCAACAGGAGTGTTCCTATCATTTTTTTCTGCAGTATCCTTGTATCTGAAATCTGAAGAGTCGAATTGCAGTCATTATCGTTTGGGGGTAGAGTGAGCCATGCTGAATAAAAAGCTGCATACCTGCACAGTCCGCAATGTCTTAGTCTTTTGTGCCGTTCTCCTGGTCATGCTGCTCATCGGGCAGCCTGCACCGGGGAGCAGCGAACCTGCCGTGCCGGCAGGAAAAGAGGAGAAACAGGTAGTCATTCTCTATTCCCAGCCGCGTGGCTTCCCTGCCACCGAGATGGTGGAAAAAGGACTGCACGATGTACTTGCCGAGCAAACCCAATTCAGCATACAGCTCTTTCCCGAATACCTCGATCTTTCCCGTTTCCGCGACACAGCCCAGCGCCAGGCCCTGGCCGACCTCCTCCACCAGCGCTATCACGCTAAAAAAATAGATCTGATTATCTGTGTCGATGTCCCAGCCGCCCACTTTTTGATGGACTATGGGGAGTACATCTTTCCCCTGATTCCAATAGTGGTCTGTTCCGTGCCCGAAGCACTGGGCGACCAACTCCTTGCCTCACCGCTTAAAAACAGGGTCAATGGAATACTTGAACCCGCAGCCATGGCGCAACAGCTAGTGGATTCTGCCCTGCGCCTCAAGCCAGGTACAAAAAATGCGGTACTGATAGCCGGAGCGTTTGAAAATGACGAGGCCCGGGCCATTGCCTTGAGAAAGGCCCTCAAAGACATGGGCGAACGTCTCCAACTAATCGATCTGACCGGATTGAGCCTGGGAGAAGTGCTCTCCCGCTGTGAAAGCCTGCCCAAGGAAAGCCTCATTTTTTACTCGACCCTTTTTGTCGATGCCAAAGGCCGCAGCTTTATTCCCAAAAATGTACTGCAATCAATTGTTGCGGTGAGCGACTACCCTGTTTTCGGCCCATACGAGTCCTACCTTGGCCATGGCATTGTTGGCGGCCCCCTGATTTCCCTGCGCCTTGAAGGAGCCCAGGCAGCGGAACTCGCCCTGCAGATGCTCCGGGGACAAACAACGACAATGCAAAAGTTCTTTGTCACCAGCGGCAGTCACAGCAATCTTTATGACTGGCGCCAACTCAGCATCCATCACATTGATGAGGATCTGCTGCCCGGTAACAGTACGGTTCTCTTCCGTGAAAACACCCTGTGGGATCAGTACAAATTCCTCATTATCGGCGTGGTACTGCTCCTCGCCATACAGTCGGGTTTGATTGTTGGGCTGGTATTCAACCTGCACCATCGCAAACTGGCGGAAAAGGCTCTGCGGAGCAGCCAGCAAGAACTTCAAGATCTGGCTGGCCGGCTGATCTCTTCCCAGGAAGAGGAACTCAGCCGCCTGCCCCGAGAATTCCATGACGACTATGCCCAGCGGCTGGCGGCAGTGAGTATTGAAATAGGCACCTTGGAAATCCAGGCCCAGCCCTATGGACCAGCCATGACGGAAAAGATTGCCCACATCAAAACCCAGCTGATTGCTCTGTCTAAAGATATACACAGCCTTTCTCGAGAATTACATCCAGCCATTCTCGCTGATCTAGGCTTAAAACAGGCGGTACACTCCCTCTGTCTCAACTTTACCGACCGGGAAAACATACCAGTGGGCTGCCATATCAGCGACCTCTCCGACACCATTCCCAAGGAAATTGCCCTGTGTGTGTACCGGGTTATTCAGGAAAGCCTGCGCAACATTGCCAAGCATGCCCGTGCCCACCATGTGGATATCTTCCTCAAACAAACTCCGCACCGTCTGTTGGCAACCATCGAAGATGACGGTACCGGCTTTGAACCGCAATGCACCCGCCACACTCCAGGGATTGGCCTGGCAAGCATGCGGGAACGGGTGCAATACGTCAAGGGAGAGTTCACTGTCCGCTCCGAACCGGGGCAAGGGACGGTGATCGATGTGTCGGTGCCGTTATGACAAGGAGGAAAAGATGAAAAAACCACGAATACTGCTGGCAGACGATCATCGTATGGTGAGCGAAGGCCTGCGCGGTCTGCTTGAACCAAACTATCAACTGGTGGGCATGGTCGAAGACGGGCGAGCCTTGCTCGAAGCGGCAGACAAGCTCATGCCCGATGTGGTGGTGGCAGACGTATCCATGCCGCTTTTAAACGGGATCGAGGCGGTAAGGCAGCTCAAGAAAAAAAATCCGCAATGCGTCGTTGTCTTTCTCACCATGCATCTCGATGTAGCCTATGCGGCTAGTGCCTTTGATGCTGGCGCCTCGGGTTATGTACTCAAACACTCTGCCCCCTCAGAATTGCTGACTGCCATTAACTCTGGCCTCAAGGGGCAAACCTATATCACGCCCATACTGGCCGAAGAGCTGCTCAATTACCAGCACAGCCATCCCAAGGGAAAACAGGAGGATCGCCTCTCCCGATTAACCTCCCGCCAACGCGAAGTGCTGCAACTCCTTGCCGAGGGCCTTTCAGTCAAGGAGGCAGCAGCCATACTCGGTATATCGGCCAGAACAGTCGAATTTCACAAGTACAGTATGATGGAAACCTTGCGGTTGAAAAGTTCGGCAGACCTGGTGCGCTTTGCCGTTGAACACGGCATCAAATAGAGCGTGCATCCGCATCTATTTTTCACTATCCACAAACACGCGGCGCAGCTCTGCGCTGCTGTCTACCATGAACAAGATCAGTGGAGCACCTGGAAAGGCGCCGACAGATAGAAAATATCTTCGACGGGCAGTGGTCAACAATCAAATAAGGAAGCGGAATTCGCCCTTGCCAAGCAAGTTGTGCAGATGGACAATGCCCTGAAAATGCCTGTCTTGATCAATCACTGCCAACACGGTTATTTCATGCTGCTGCATAAGGCTGAGTGCATCTGCAGCCAAAAGATCACTGGCAATAGACAGAGGATTTGCGGTCATCACCTGGTGCAGATCAAGCGACTCAAAGGAGCGTCCTGAAGACAGGCCGCGACGGATGTCCCCATCCGTAACAATGCCAACCAGCTCTCCCTGCTCTCCGAGCACAAAAACTGCACCCAGATTTTTTTCATTCAACTCGGTCAGGGTGGCTGCCAGGCTTGTTGTTAGCTGCACCTGCGGCACAGCTGCACCTGTCAGCATTACTTCCCGAATGGCCACCTTCAAGCGTGCCCCCAGGCTGCCACCGGGATGATTGCGACGAAAATCTTCAATCTTGAAATGCTTGCGATCAAGCAGCACCACTGCCAGTGCATCACCCAGGGCAAGCATTGCCGTGGTCGACGCTGTTGGTGCCAGTCCCAAGGGGCAAGCTTCCCGTGGTACCGCTGAGTTGAGCACTACCTTGGCCAGTTGCCCCAAGGTGGAGTCCGGACAACCACAGATGGCAACAATCGGCACATGGCGCTGCTGCAAACTGTGGAGTAGCTGATTGAGTTCAGCAGTTTCGCCGGAATAGGACAGGGCCAGCACCACATCAGTGGGCGACACCAATCCCAAATCACCATGCATGGCCTCTACCGGGTGGAGAAAAAACGCAGGGCTGCCAGTGGAATTGAGCGTTGCTGCAATTTTTTGGCCGACCAAACCAGATTTGCCTATACCGGTGACCACCACCCTGCTGGGACAGGCCATGATCAGTTTGATAGCTTCGTCAAATTCCAAACCCAACCGATCATGCACAGCCCGCAATCCTTCAGCCTCAATGGCCAGCACCTGCTTTGCCTCAGAGACGTTCATCCAACCTCCTGCATGTCGACCACAATACGCCCGTGGGCTTGCCCTGCCAACATGGCATCCATCTCGACAGGCACCTGGGCCAAAGGAATAATTCTGCTCAATTCAACCATCTTCGGCAGCTTCCATTCTCCAGCCAGTTTCTCCCATACCCGTAGCCGCTTGTGCATCGGGCTTTCGGCTGAATAGATACCAATTAGGTGTACACCGCGCAGGATAAAGGGATACACGTTGAGTGGCAGGTCGTGGGAGGCGGCATTGCCACAACAGGTTATCACGCCGTCAAAACCGGTACTTTTAACCGCAGTAGCTAAAATTTCGCCACCAACCGTGTCCACCACGCCTGCCCAGCGCGCAGGCAAAAGCAATTTGTCCTTGTTGTGCATAAACTGCTGCACGGCTTCTATGGCAACAGCCCCAAGATCACGTAAAAATTCTGCAGCATGTTCTTTACTGGTCAAAGCTGTAACTCGATAGCCCAACTGGCTGAGCAAATGCACAGCAATGCTGCCCACCCCGCCTGTGGCTCCAGTCACCAGGATATCCCCAGAATCTGTGGTAATTTCGCCATCCTGCAGTGCCAGCACACAAAGGGCCGCAGTATACCCTGCGGTGCCGTATTGCATGCTCTCCAGCAGTGATAAGGAAGCCGGCTTGTGTACGAGCCATTTTGCTGGTACACGGATGTACTGCCCCAGCCCACCGGGAGTATTCATACCCAGATCATATCCTGTGCAAAGCACCGCATCATCTGGTTTGAAGGCCGCATCAGCCGACTGCACAACCACACCCGCCGCATCAACACCTGGAGTATGGGGATAATGTTTGCTGACACCGGTATTACCACTGCCGGACAGTGCATCCTTGTAGTTCAAGGATGAGTAAAGTACCCGCACCAAAACATCACCAACAGGCAACTCGCGCACACGGCGCTCTTCAATTGCCCGCGTACAGCTGCCATCTGCATGCTTGCGCACCACCAAGGCTGAAAAAATTTGTTCATCCATCTTGCACTCCCATGGAGCAATCTGCAACTGCTTGACGCCTGCTTCCGGTTCAAAGTGGCCTAAGCTGGCCACCCAAAATTCTGCGCAATTGACCGCTATCCAGAAGAAGGTAGCGGCCCTGTTCGTCAATGCCCTGACCAATACCAAGGGCAAGTTGCTCATCGCGCAGCAGGTGCTGCACCTTACGGCCAAAAAGATAATCCGCCTGTTGCCACTGCGTAAGAAAGACGCTGCGGCTATTCGTCAGTTGCTCCACCCGCCAGCCAATGCTCTCCACACAGGCCTGTAAAAGTGCGGCCATATCTTGTCGTTTTCCACAACAATCAAGCAGGGTGCTGAGTTGCCCCTGCAACTCCGCCGGAAAATCAGTGCTGCGACTGTTCACGTTCATACCGACGCCCACCACCACAGCTGGAGTTTTGCCGCTGTCTGCCATTTCCAGGCAATATTCCGACAAGATGCCTGCTATTTTTTTCCCGGAACAATAGAGGTCGTTGGGCCATTTGATTTGGGTCGCAAGTCCGCATTGCGCCTGGATGGCATCGCGACAACCCAAACCTGCAGCCAAGGTCACCAGAGCGATTTCCTGCGCACTGAGTGTCGGATGTAGAATGAGAGAAAAATACAGGCCGCCTGGAGGAGAAAGAAAAGAGCGCTCGTACTGTCCCCGACCAGCACTCTGCCTCTTTGCCTGAACTACAGTTCCTGCAACAGCACCTTGATGGGCCAGTTCCTTAGCCAGACGATTGGTGGAGTCAAGTTGTTGATAATAAATAAGCTCTTGCATGATGAAGTGGCACTATACCGCCGGAACCGGTCAGATGCGTCTTTTGCCCCTTCGTAAAAAAAAAGCAGAGATCCCGCAAGATCCCTGCTGAATAGCAGTCTATTTAAGAGATATGCCTTACTTCTCTTCGTTCTGAATGCGGTCTGGACGAGCATACATGGTGGTGGAACCCGAAGACCAAAACATCAACTCACCTTCGGTGACCAGCGCGTTGGCAACTTTTTTGATGTCACGGGGCTTGGCATCTGGGTCGCACTCGTAGAAATCTTTGATGTACAGCTGTGGCTTGGGGGACTTTTTAGCCTTCTCGATGATGGCTTTCTTCAATTCTTCAGTGCTTAATGCCATGGGAAGCTCCTTGTATTGTTAAAAAAGGAATTGCCCGGCCATCCCCCGTGGCATGAGGGTTGACCGGGCAAAGGTCAGATTACTTGGTATAGGAATCGGTGTGGGTGGTGTACTTGAACAAAGTACTTGTACGCCACGTTGTGTACGCTAGACGGTAGTCGTCAATGGATTTCTCAGTAAAGGGGAGGCCTGTCTTTTCAAAGAATTTCTCCCATCCGATCCGTTCTGCCCATTCGCCCAAGCGCTCGTACTTGCGCGCATCTTTGGCGTAGACTTCCAGAATCTGACGTACGCAGGCCACGGTTTCTGGCCAGCGAGGGGTGTTGTTCGGCAAAAACGGCACCACCAGTTTGGAAAACTTGGGCGCAGATTTAGAGTTAGAGACCTTGCCCCCAACCAGGATTGCAATACCGTCACCCTCAGGATCTGAAAGCGGCATGGCCGGACACATGGTGTAGCAGTTACCGCAGAACATACAACGCTCGGCGTTTACCGTAACGGTCCTGATCTCTTCGCCTTTTACCGTGGCTTTTGCCGGCCTTACCGCACCCAGCGGACAGGAAGCAATGGCCAAGGGCAACTCGCAAACGCCAGTAATACGCTCATGGTCGATCATCGGCGGCTTGCGGTGTACACCCAGAATGGCGATATCAGATGCATGCACTGCACCGCACATGTTCAAGCAGCAGGCCAAAGCGATGCGCACTTGGGCCGGCAGAGTCATGCTGCCAAAATAGTCGAACAGATCATCCATAACCGCCTTAACCGGACCGGAAGCATCGGTAGCCGGAGTATGGCAGTGGATCCAACCCTGGGTATGCACGATATTGGTAACACAGGCACCAGTACCGCCAATGGGGAATTTGTTGCCATAACTCTTGATGGTTTCCTTCAGGGGAGCGACTTTCTCTTCGGCATCCACCATGAACTCGATGTTGTTGCGGGTGGTGAAGCGAACAAAGCCATCACAGTGCTTGTCAGCGATATCGCAAATATCCCGCACATAATTCACGGTTACCAAGCGGGGAGAACCGCAGCGTACCGTAAAAACTTTGGCACCACTGTCAGCGACATGCACCAGCACGCCCGGCTCCAAAATTTCATGGTACAGCCATTTGCCTTTATTTTCCTTGATCACCGGTGGGAGAAAATCGCCGAAATAGTGCGGCCCCAAGTCGGTGAGACGGCCTTCCATAGGATTTTTCGGATCGTAACCCATGTTCTGTCTCCTTCGTTTAAATATCAATTAATGGAGTAATTTTTGCGGTGATCATCAGGCTGCGTGCCGCTTGCGGAACTCAACGATATCACGCTCCCAACCGCCAGGTACTTCCTCTTCCTTCCAGAACACATAGGGGTTGGAACGTGGCTCCTGAATATGCTGTGGCATGGGCTCGATTTCCATAACACTGAGGAAGGTGGGCAGGCCGACACGCTGCATGGTTTCACCCACGCGCTCACGGTTCTTGCCAACCTCCATCCACCAGTCCCAAACCTTTTCGATCACATCGATCAGATCCTGGAAGTCGTTATCCTTGGTCACTTGAACAAAGGGAATAATCAGGGTACCGAACTGAGCACCATCCAGAATCGGGGCCTTAGCGCCGATACAGATGCTGGCGCCTTTTTCCACGCCAGGGCGCAGAGCACGGGGCATAACATTGATACAATGCATGCAACGGTTACATTCCGCATCGTCGATCTTCAGTTCATCTCCTTCCATCCACATGCAGCGGGTCGGACAGAGATTGAGTACCTCTTTGCGAATATCAAACTTGCCCCAATCACGCCCCTTGTGGGCGCCACCGCAGGACGGATACGCTGGATCGTTGTCGATATACTTTTTGACTGCAGCCTGATCGATACGGATTTTATCCTTCCAGGTGCCGATAACGGCAAAGTCGGAACGGGCTATTGCCGCCACACAGTCGTTCGGACAACCGGAAAATTTGAATTTGAACTTGTAGGGAAAGGCAGGACGGTGGATTTCGTCCTGATAGTGCATGGTCAGGCTGTGGCATACTTCCTGGGTATCATAGCAGGACCACTCACAGCGGGAAACACCCAGACAGCAAGAGGGAGTACGCAGGTTAGAACCAGAACCGCCCAAGTCCTGACCGAGGTTATGGGTCAAGTCCCAGAACAGGGGCTCGAGATTCTCGGTGCGGGTGCCCAGAAAAATCATGTCGCCGGTGGACCCGTGTATATTGGTTACACCAGAGCCGTATTTCTCCCAAAGGTCCATCAGGGCGCGCAAATTCTCGGTGCTATAATACATTCCGGAAGGCTGGGCCACGCGTAAGGTGTGGAAATGCTCCACGCCGGGAAACTGATCCGGCACATCCGAATAGCGGCCAACGATGCCGCCGCCATAACCGAAAACACCAACGATACCGCCGTGCTTCCAGTGGGTAATGCGATCTTTGTAGGAAAGCTCAAGCTGGCCAAGGATATCCCAGCACTCCGGCTTGGTCTCTGCCTGCTGCTTAAGGTCGGTGACGAAACTCGGCCAAGGGCCTTTTTCCAGCTCGTCCAGTAGAGGCGTTTTGTGCTGCTTTGCCATCAGTTTTCCTCCTGAAAAAATGTGAGGTTGAAAAAAACGGGAGTTCCCAGCTCCGCCCGTAGTATTACAGACGAAACAGGCGGGAGTGCAACAACCTATATTGAATACTCATTCATCAGCTGAGCATAAACGCCCGCAAAATCTTTGTCAACTAAAATTCAAACCTGCATAACTGCTGAAAAATCATTCAAATTTTGGCATGCTCTAGAGCATGCCCGCCTCTTGCAGCAAGGCCTCCTCCACAGTGGATGTCCGCACCTGTGCAGGAGCGCTTTTGTCTCTATTTGCAAGAAGATGCAGCAACTTTGTTGCCAAGACCTTGCCCAACTGCACCCCTTCCTGATCGAATGAGTTGATATTCCAACAAAAACCCTGAAAAGCGATACGATGCTCATACAGGGCCAACAGGGCGCCCATCTGGTATGGAGTGAGCTGCTCGGCAATGAGCACCAGGTTTGGTCGGTTGCCGGGAAAACGCCGTGCAGGATTGGCATCCTCCTTACCCTGCGCCAGGGCCAGGGACTGGGCCAGCATATTGGCAACGAGTTTCTGCTGCGAACTGGTTTGGCCCACCTCAATGTCCAGTCCACGCTGATTGCGACGAAAACCGATGAATTCAACGGGAACGATCTCGGTGCCCTGGTGGATGAGCTGGTAGAAGGCATGCTGGCCGTTGGTCCCTGGCTCGCCCCAGATGATTGGCCCGGTCTTCCATTCGACCGCATGTCCCTGGCGAGTGACAGACTTGCCATTGCTTTCCATATCACACTGTTGCAAGTGTGCAGGAAAACGGGATAAGGCCTGGCTGTAGGGCAAAATGGCGCAGGTGGTGCATCCAAGAAAGTTGCGGTTCCAGACACCGATCAAGGCCATGAGCAGGGGCAGGTTCTTGCGAATATCTGTTTGTTCGCCGACAACATCCATCTCCCAGGCGCCGCGCAGGATTTCTAAAAGTGCCTCATAACCCAGGATGAAACCAAGGGTAAGAGCGCCCACCATGGAGGTGGCTGAATAGCGGCCGCCAATGTAATCGTACATGTAGAAGGAAGCCAGGTAGCGGCTGGAATCGTCCATGGGGCTGCCCTGGCCGGTGACCGCCAAAAGATGCTCTTTGGGCTCCAGGCCTGCGCGGACAAGGGCCGTGCGCACCAGTTCCTCATTGGTCAGTGTCTCAAGGGTGGTACCGCTTTTGGACACGATCACAAAAAGACTGCGGCCAAGATCCAGGCCGTCAAGAATGGCCGCTGTATCATCCGGGTCTACATTGGCGATAAAACGGGCTTCCCTGCCGGGCAGGGTATAGGCCTGCAAAGCCAAGGACAGGGCCCTTGGCCCCAAGTCTGAGCCTCCGATCCCCACCTGTACTAAGGTGGTGAAGGGCTCGCCATTGGCATTGACCAGGGTGCCGGAGGCCAAGTCCTCCAAAAAAAGGCGCAACTTCTCCAGCTCTTTTTTGGCCTTATCCGTGGCCTCGGGATAATGGGGCTGCTCCGTAAAAATATCCCGGGAAGCCGTGTGGAGTACTTGTCGCTCCTCGCTGGCAAAGCCTTCTATCCGGTTCAGCACTGCCCCCCTTTTCATGGACATGAACTGCTCAACCAGCTCCGCCTCATCGGCAAGTGCTTGCAGCGCAGCCAGCACCTCATCATCAAGCCGCTCGGTGGCATACAGCAAATCAAAGCCGCAAGCGCTACTTTTACAGCTCTGGAGTCGAGCAGGCGAAAGTGCTTCCGGCCGGGTCAGGTCGTAGGGGTGCCTGGCAAGCCCGGTCAGCCTTGCCACCGTGGTCAGCGCAGAAAAATCTTTATACCGCATAGCCTTGCCCTCCTGCCTGCCTGATATTTTCTTTCATGGTACTGATCGCGCCTTCGTAGACGCTCTGCCCATAAATTGCCGAACCCGCAACAAAAATATTGGCCCCTGCCGCTGCCACCGCACCAATGGTGGCCGGGCCAATGCCACCATCCACCTCGATGCCCGCAGCAGGATTGACTGTATCCAATCGCGTCCGCAGGGCACTGATTTTTTCCAGAGATGAGGGAATAAATGATTGGCCGCCAAATCCTGGATTGACGCTCATCAACATGACAAAATCCACCATATCCAGGACATGATCCAAACTGCACAGAGGCGTGGCCGGATTGAGTACCACTCCGGTCTTTTTACCCGCATCTCTGATCAAGCCAAGGCTGCGGTGCAGATGGGGACAGGTCTCCACATGCACACTGATCCAGTCAGCACCGGCGGCAATAAAATCTGGTACATATCTGTCCGGGTCGGTAATCATCAGGTGCACGTCAAGCGGCAGCTTGGTCACCTTGCGCGCAGCTGCAACAACGAGCGGTCCAATGGTGATGTTGGGCACAAAATGCCCATCCATAACATCAACATGGATACAGTCTGCGCCTGCCTGCTCAACCGCCTGGATTTCCTCGCCCAGACGAGAAAAATCCGCAGATAGAATGGAAGGCGCGATCATATATCGTCTCATTTCCGGCAGATCCATCATGGTTGATTCCTCTGGGTAATACATGTGAGCATACATATAAACCAGCATGGCTAGTCTAAACGCCTCAGCACCAAAAGGACGACGCTAGAGACGCCAGCACGCGGGCAAGGCGAAGCAGAATACCATTCAAACAAACACTTTTTCATACAGTTGTCCGGGCAGTTGCCGCACAAGACCTTGCAACTCCAGTGTCAGCAGAAGGGATTGCAAGGTGGTGAGGCTCAGCCCGCTTGCCTGTGCCAATGCGTCAATGTCCGCAGGATAGGCATCCAGGGCCCGCAGCACCTGCTCCGCCTCAGATGGCAGAGCAGTGCCTGTGCCATTGTTTTCGCCCTGTACCGAGGAAAATCCAGCCCCGGGCCAGGCAAGCACCTCAAAAACATCCTCAATCCGTTGCACCAGGGTTGCCCCCTGCTGGATAAGCCAGTGTGCACCGCTACTTTTTACGGAATCGATGCGCCCAGGCACAGCCATCACCTCCCTGCCCTGATCCAGGGCCAGACGGGCCGTGATCAGGGAACCTGATTTCTCACTGGCTTCGACCACCAACACCGCCCTGGCCAAGCCGCTGATGATCCGGTTGCGGATGGGAAAGCGGAAAGCCTCTGGTTTACTGCCCAGTGGAAATTCGGAAAGCACCGCACCATCTGTGACAATCTCCTCTAAAAGACGCCTATGCGCAGCCGGATAGGCCACGTCCACTCCGCAACCCAGCACAGCAACTGTTTTCCCACGTACCTGCAAGGCCCCCTGGTGTGCAGCCGCATCAATACCGTAGGCTGCACCGGAAACAATCACCAAACCCCGCTCTGCTGCGGCAGCGGCAAAGCGTTTGGCCACCCGTCGCCCGTATTCACTGGCACTCCTGGCGCCAATCACAGCCAACATCGGCTCGCGCAAACGCGCTACTTTTCCCCTTAGGTAGAGTAAAATCGGTTTGTCGGCAATATCTTGCAGAACAGACGGATACTCCGCACAGGTGCAGGAAATCAGGGATACGCCCCGGCGCTCGATGTGTTCCAGTTCACGCATCGCCTTTTCCCTGGCCAGAGCAAGGGCTGTGTCATCACCTAACAGGGCCGCAAGTCCTGGCCGGATCCCCGGACAATGAGTACCTATTTCCTTACCATGTTCAAGCACAGCCCGGGCAGAACCCAAGACCTCCACCAGCCGGGAGATACTGTGGCAGCCAAGCCCCGGCAAGAACTGCAGGGTAAGCCATTCTTGTGCATCCGGGCAGATCAAGGTTCCTCCAAAAAAATAATGCGTACTATAAGTCGCGAGTCGCGCCACACGCTCTTCAGCGGTCTGCTTAACGCAAGCAATGGGCAAAAAGACAGCAGACATGGATTTGTTGAGAATGGTTCACAAAAACAACAACTCCACAAACATATGGCACATATGGCGCCAGTGCCACCCTGCAAAAACAAGGACAGAGGCAATGACAGGCAAGCGGACAAACAGCCAGGCCTGGCCTATTCCAGACACGGCTCCTGCAGCTTCTTGTTTCTGGAGGGATGCCGCAATTTGTTCAAAGCCTGCACTTCGATTTGACGGATACGCTCCCTGGTCACATTGAAGCAGCGGCGATCAACCTGACACCGGTTATTGCCAGTGCGGCGATCATGTCTGGCACGATGTTTTACCCCATTCCAAGGGCTGAAGAACCGCGACGATTATCCTGCGGCGATTGGGCATTCATCATATTCACCCCGCCCTGCTTACCTGCTTTCCCATTGTTGCAAAAAAAGCGGCAAAGGTCGCACTGCCTTACAAACAAAAAACAGCCTTGGATCTATTGAAACATCTCCTTAAAATCGTACATTATTTTCAATATACTGCAAGAATTGATCCCGGCATGTCAGGGGGAAGGATCACCCCTTTGTTTTTTGCCCTGTTGTTTGATCCGCAAAAGCTCCCAAACCCGCTTGTTGTCTCCGGCCTGTTCCGCCTCCTGCAGTTGCTGCTGCAGGCTGGCTGCATTTTGCCGTTGACGCTGCTGGCGTACCCATACCAGCAGTTGATCAAACATGAGCTGGGGAGTCGTATCCGGCCCACCAGCAGCCAAGGGTGCCGGCTGCATCAAACGGGCGATGACATAGGCTCGCTCCTCAGGCTCCAGCGGTGCAGCCAGAAGATATTCCGGCTGACTGGCTGTGGCTGCGCCATGGGCCTCCATCAACTCCAACATGCGCCGCAGGGCTGGGCTACGCACTACCTCAATTAAACCGGCTTCTTGCAAAGGGCCGCAATATTCTGGCCAGAACAACAAAAAATCAAACAGTTGCTTTTCCTGTCTACCAAGGGTTTGCAAGGGAGCAACAGTAGTCGGGCCTGGATCTGTGGGCGGAGCACTTGGGACAGGGCCAGTTTTGCCGCTATTGAAATAACTGGCAGAAACGCCAAGTTTTGCGGCAAAATGAGAGACCATCAGCTCACGCTGCTCACGCTTGGTCGCGGCCTGGATGAGCGGTTTGAGTTCTTCCACGATGCGCCCTTTGCCATCCAGCGTCAGACCGTGCTCGCCAATCAGGTTGCCCAGGACAAATTCGGCCAGGGGCAGGGCCCCATCCACCAGGGAATCAATAGCAGTGCGGCCCTGCTCCCGCACAAAGGAATCTGGATCATGGCCCTTGGGCAAAAGCGCCACCAAGCCGTCCAGGGCCTCTTCCAAAAAAAAGGGAATACTACGCATGGCTGCCTTAAGCCCAGCCGCATCGGCATCAAAGAGCAAAACCACCTCATCGCAGTATTTTTTCAGGGAATGGACATGTTCACGACTCAGGGCCGTGCCCAGGGGTGCCACCACATTGTCGATGCCATGCACGGCCAGTAAAAGCAGGTCGAAGTTGCCTTCCACCACCAAAACACGCCGTGTTGTGCGGATGGCCTCCCGGTGCGGATACAGGCCAAAGAGCTGACGGCTTTTGCTGAAAATCAAACTCTCCGGCGAATTCATGTACTTGGGCTGGCCTTCTCCCAAGATACGGCCACCAAAAGCAGTGATGCGGCCGCTCATGTCCTCTAAAGGAAACAGCACTCGGCTGCGGAAGCGGTCGTAGTGACCGCCCCTCTTGCCGCTCAAAACCAGACCAGCCTGCAGAAGCAGCTCAGCGGCAAAGCCTTGCCCACAGAGATTGCGGGCTAGATAATCCCAGCCAGCTGCCGCTGGATCTGGTGCAAAACCGAGGCGATAGTGGGAGATGGCCTCATCTGGCACCCCCCGCTGACGCAAATATTCCCGTGCCTGCGCCCCCAAGCGGGTATCGACCAAGGTTTGTTCATAGCACTGGGCCGCGGCCTCGTGCACTGCATACAGTTGTTCACGCAGTCGCAGCCGAGCCTGCTCCGCCTCGCTCAACTGCCGCTCAGGCAGCTCAATGCGGTATTTGGCGGCCAGCTGTTTGAGTGCCTCGGGAAAATCGAGGTGATGGAACTGCATGACAAAGGAGAAAACATCTCCTGAAGCGCCACAGCCAAAACAGTAATAGAATTGCCCTTGGGGATTCACCGAAAAGGATGGGGTTTTTTCCCCGTGGAAAGGACACAGGCCAGTGTAGCGCGTCCCGGTTTTTTTCAGGGCAACGTGCTCGCCGATAACCTCGACAATATCGGCCGCCTCCTTAACAGTGGCCTTGGCTGCCTCTTGGGCGGAAAATAGGGTCATGACTGGTGCCGAACAGAAACATCGTCAGCCACAGCTACCAACGAGCTGTGTTGGTGCAAACAGAAGCCAGGCGCCATATTACAGCACCCACTGTTCCAGAGTATTGATCTGGTAGGTGCCACCACCAGGGTACTGTCGCCAGGCGCAAGCACCATCCATATCCATGCCGCGGTAGAGTACAGATACCGGCAAGTCTGCGGAAACTACTACCACAATCACATTCTGGTGTTCATGACTGTAGCGCAGGGCAGAATTGTAGCGTGCTCCCCTGGCACGATCTTCGCCGGTATAGGTACGACCATCGAGCAGGCTGGCAAAACCGTGCAGGTGCAAGTCTGCCCCAATGTGCAGGGCACCGTCCACCTTGGCCAGGGCTTTGGTCATGTGCAGCATGTAGGGTTTGCGCAGATCCAGTGGTGGTTTCAGCACATAGCCCGAAATATCTTCGGGCTTTTCATTCAGGTCGAGGACAATGGTGCAGCCGTGTTTATGGCGCTGGGCATGGTATACCAGACCAGTGACAATGCTGAACAGGTAGAAGCGCTGGGTCTGCTCCAGGTCGCATTCCAGGAGCAGTTCTTCCAGTTGCACCAGGGTGGGGCGATAATTGCTGGAAGAAAAGCGACCGTCGGAAAAACTGCAGATCTTGTCGCTATTGACCCTGAGAAAGCCCCGGCGTCCAAAAAATTCGGCGCTGACGGAAAAAGCAGGTCGCTGTCCGCCGCAAATACCCAGTATGGCGCGGCCATCGCTGACCAGATAGCGGTTGGCATGTTCCACGCTCTGCAACATCTTGCGCACATGCCGGTAGTGGGTCAACTGGGGCCGCTCCTCCTCGTTGAAGCGGATCAAATAGTCCAGATCATCCGCCAAACGCGGGTCGATGAAAAGCAACCGCCCCTCTGGCCAGGAACCCTCCTCCCTGGTTTCGGAGATCATGAGTACTGCATCCAGTACGGGATAGATCCTCAGGGGCGTATCCCAGCCAATGAGCCGGTTCATGCGGTCGATGATATGATCGCGCACCGCATGGGTGGCGTATTCCTTGAGAAAGTAGCCAGAAATCCCAGAGTAGCGCTCCACGCCATTGGCCACGTCATGGGCAAAACGCCAAAGGGCATGTTCCAGCCAGCATTCGCTGGGACCGGTGGAACAGAGATTGGGATGGTGTTCCGTAAACCAGAACTGAAAAAAAACCGGGCTCGAGTAGCCACCGCTGGAGAGCAGACCAGCCAGGCCCAAATTCGGCACAGAAAGCACATCGATAAATTTCCTGCCTCCGATCCTGGCCTTTTCGTGGTAACGCCACGATTCATCCTGCAAAAAGAGCTGCTTGAAGATGGGCTCGTGCCCCTGCAAGAGATGCTGCGGGTCACAGATCATGAGCGGGCTATCCGGCCCAAGCGCAAAAACAACCGCTGCCCGGCTTGCGCCAGAGAAATGGGTGAAGCCTTCACTCAAACCATTGATAATATCGCTAACGCAGCGCCGGATAAAGGAGTAGCCCGCCTTGTCAATCATGGCACCCACCTCTCACTGTTGCTTCCGGTTGACCACGGTATCTTCCCGAAGATTCATTAAAAATGATGCCGAACACCTATTTAGTTTAAGGTACAGGCAAGGCAGAGCAGCGTCAAGTTGATTTCCCACCAACCACTTCGACCAGCCACGTCGTTATGGTTGCAACCCACGGTATCCGGCACGTCCCTGTTCTTGCCGAAACGGTCAGGGGGGTTCCCTGGAAAAACACTGACGCAGTCTCTCCTGGTATGGTACCTTAGTGCATATTTTTCCCTTCACTTCCCACCATGTTAAAGAGGTCTCAAGCATGGAAGAGCACATCGCCCAGGAACTGGTCCGTATTCTACGGAAAAATGAGCAGTCCGACTATGAAGAAAGCTTTGAGCGTGCCTTTGAACTGACCAAGGCTTATGCAGGTTCGGCCAATGCCCAGGCATCGGCCATTCCCTTTGTCTTTGAAAAACTCTTTGAACTCTTTGTCAGTGGTAAGACCAGAAACTGATCAAAAGAAAGAGTTATGAACAGTATACCGACATTACTGACATCGGTTATTACTTGGTGCCGAAAATCTTGTCGCCGGCATCACCCAGACCAGGCAGGATATAGCTATTCTGATCCAGGCGTTCGTCCACCGCAGCCACATAGATATCCACATCCGGATGCCGGGCTTCCAGGCGGGCAATGCCCTCGGGCGCAGCCACCAGAAAAATACCGATAATATCCCTGCAGCCCGCCTCCTTGAGCATGTCAATGGTGGCGATCAGGGTACCACCCGTGGCCAGCATGGGGTCAAGGATCATGGCCTTGCGTTGGTCGATATCCTGCACCAGTTTTTTGAAGTAGGTTACTGGCTGCATGGTTTGCTCATCCCGATAGACACCCACCATCGAAATTCTGGCTGTGGGTACCGCCCGCAATACCCCGTCCATCATACCAATGCCCGCGCGCAAAATGGGAACAATGGTGAACTTCTTGCCCTTGATCCGTTCAACCTCAACCGGCCCGGCCCAGGATTCGGTCCGCACTTTCCCCAGCGGAAGATCCCGGGTTGCCTCGTAGGTGAGCAGCATGCCCAGTTCAGAGGCCAGTTCGCGAAAATCCTTGGTGGAGATATCCTTTTCCCGCAAAAGCCCCAGCTTATGCCGCACAAGCGGATGGTGCAACTCATGCACAGCCATGTCATTTCTCCTCTGGTGAAAGGTGCTACGGGTTGAATGGGCCTATGCTGCCCTATGCTGCCATACGGCCCGTTTACTCAACCTCGAACTGTACCACGCTGGTGCAGCATGCTGCGCACCTGTTGCAAATCCTGCCACGCAGCCGCCTTCATGTCGGTGAGGCGGAGCAGAAGACGGGGATGGTAGGTAACCATAACCCTATATGCCGCTGCCCCAGCACCGCCTGTCCGGAAAAGGTGTGCACGCCCCCGCAACCGCGCCACCGGCTCTGTACCCCCCAACAGCGCAGATGCCGCAGTATCGCCCATGGCGCATACAACCGCCGGCTGCACCGCAGCAATCTCGTCGAACAGATGCTGCCTGCATTGCCAAAGGCTCTCAATACCTGGTTCTTGTTCCTGCGGCAGAAAACATTTCAGCGCATTGGTCACGTACACATCCTGCGGACCCAGACCAATGGCCTGCATCATTTTCCATAACAGTTCATCCTCGGCCTTGCCAAAGCAAAGCGTGATCTGATCTGCTGGCAAGGATGGTAAGGGGCCGCTATTCTGGCCCTCTGCCACGGCATAATCACCCACCACCAGCAGACGGGCTCGCGCCCTGCCCAAGCCCACAGTTCGTGCTGGCGAAGCAGGCGCCAGAGCACAGAGTGTGCAGGCGCGCACAGTTTCCGCAATAGTCTTCAAACGGCGCATTGTCTGCGGCCGGGACTGCTCTTCTGTTTTTGTCTTTTCCAAAGCCTGCTGGCGCATGTTTTCTCCCCCCATATTTTGTGGCTGGGATGGCGGCAACTCTGCTTTTTTCGGTAAAGAGGGAAGAGCAAGGGGAGGATAGGCACTGATACCGCATTGCTGATGAAAGCGCAGGCGGGCACGCAGGGCAGAGGCCAGCTGCCATACATATTCAGAAGATGAGTCCACGCCTGTCTTGCTCTCTACCATAATCTATTACGCTTTTATTACACTGGGTGTATCTTGCTGTGCTCCGGCCAGCGAGGTGTCGCCCTTGCCGTTTGCTCGCCTTTAACGTTTACTGTAAAATAAGTTGAAACATTGACCTCAAAGGGTGGTACGGCTATTTTAAGGTGACCATCGTAATCACGGATCCTGCTTTCCGGATCCTGCTTCCAGATAGAGGGACCGGAACAAGACCACTGACTACCTGCAGCACCGAATGTAAACCAAGTCACAAACACATACCCCCTCTACACAACAAAACCACATGCCGCTTTACGAATACCATTGCCGCTCCTGCGACAAAGACTTTGAACAGCTCACCACCTCTGCCGCAAGCCAACAGATCGTAGCATGTCCACACTGTGGCAGCACAGAGGTACGCAAGCAGATATCTGCCTCGAGCCACCGCTCCTCTCCGGCACAGACCGGGCCAACCTGTCAACCCAGGGGAGGCTTTCGCTGAGGATGATCCAGGAACCCGTGCGGTTCCCCACACAGTGCCAGCACCTTCATTTGCCACCCGGGCTGTTGAATTCATAGACCCGTTCGTTTTTTTTCAGGAGCCCATGCTTTTTGCGCGCAACCTCCTCAAGGTAAGCCTCATCTGTTTTCAGGCGCCCAATTTCCTGTCGCAGAGCTTCATTATCGCGCTGCAAACGGAGATTTTCCTGCTCTATCGCCTCCAGCTGCCGTTGCGCCTTTTTGTAGTGCAAATAGCCGCTGCCCGGCGCAAACAGTACCCACAGGACCAACAGCACAACAATCGCCCCTACGGCCGGCCAAAAAACGTTGGCCCGGGCCTTCTCCCCCAGCTGCCGCCCTGGCGTTCCCACAGTCATCCGTTTTTTTGTCAACCATTTCACTGGAGTTCTCCCCATGCCGCCTCAGCCCTTGTCCAAGCCCCTGTGCCTGGTCAGCGCTTGTCTTCTTGGCCTGTGCACCCGTTATGACGGAAAAAACAAAACAAATAAAGCCTGCCTGCACGTTCTTAAACAGTATCAGTACATCCCCATCTGTCCTGAGCAACTGGGTGGTTTGCCCACCCCTCGACTTCCAGCCATGCTCATGGGTGGGGATGGCCATGCCGTGTTAGAGGGCCGGGCCCGGGTGCTCGACCCCTATGGCCGCGACCTCAGCCCTGCCTTTATACAGGGCGCGAACATGGTGCATGCCATTGTCCGCATGCAAAATATTCATCTGGCCCTGCTCAAATCAGGCAGCCCATCCTGTGGTTGTACGCCAAGGCCCGGGGTATGCGCCGCCCTGCTCCAACGCTCAGGCATCCAAGTGCAGGAATTTTAATGCACCTCAGCCGGTCGCCTTCCCTTTCGACTCCACCTGCTTATCCAACCGGAACACACGGATCAGGACAATGCCTATCTCGTACAACAGGTATAAAGGAAGACCCATAAGCCCCATATTGACTGCATCCGGGGTTGGTGTCAACACCGCAGCCAGGATGGCGATGGTTAAAATGGCGTAGCGCCGGTTCCGTTCAAAGCCTCTGCGACTGATCAAGCCGACGCGCGAGCAGAAAATCATAAAAACCGGTAGCTCAAACACCAAGCCAAAGGCCAGCACAAAAAGGGAAATAAAATTGGTGAACCGGTTGATGGAGATGACCGGCTCCAGGGTTTCGCCCGCAAAACCGAGCAGAAACTGGATGCCAAAGGGCAGGGTCAGCAGGTAACAAAAAATAGTACCACAATAAAACAGCAGGCTGGTGGAGAAGGTAAACCAAAAACGCTGCCTGCCGCTCAACCCAAAGGGACGCCCCAGTGCCCGCCACAACACATACAGAAACAGGGGCATCAACAGGTAGAGCGCAGCGAAAAAAGCCAGCTTGACATGGGCAAGAAAAGGTTCAGCCACTGAGAAAAAATACAGCTGCCCGCCAATATGTTGCTGTAAAAAAGTGCGCAAGTGTCCGGAAAAGAGGAAAAGCGCCACGGTCAGGCCAATGAGCGCTGCGCCAAGCAAGCGTATTGATCGTCTGAGCTCGGCTATAAACAGTAGGATTGCGCTCCGGTTGATGTGCATCGGCAGGCCTGTTCATGAAGGGGTTGCCGCCCGGTTTTTCCTGATGGCGGACTGGGCTTGAGTCCGGAAAATAGCAAAAGAGTCCTTGCCGCGCAAGCCTGGAGCTGCTGGCAAAAAAGAGCCCTCCCCTTGTCCGACTCCGGGTTTTGGGGCTCTGCTCCTCTGGCTTCTCTCTTCTTCGCCAGCATGAGCGCAGCTTGACCGTATCTACAGGATTGCGCCTTGCACTCCAGATGGGCCCATGCTAAATTTTTGAGATGTGTTTTAGCAAGCTGTACACCTTGCCCACGTCTCCTTAACAGATCAAATCAACAGAGCAAATCCCATGCTTGAACTCCGTTTTGTCCGTGAAAATCTGGAACTTGTCCGCCAAAAATGTGAGCTGCGCCGGCTCGATCCCGCTGTCCTGGGGCGCTTCAGCCAGGTCGATGGCCAGCGCCTGGAACTCCTGACCCAGGTAGAAGCCCTCAAAAACCAGCGCAACACAGTTTCCAAAGAGATCGCCCAACTGAAAAAGGAAGGTGCAGACGAGGCGGCAGGGGCCCGTATTCTGGCGATGAAGGCTGTTGCCGAGCAGATCAAGGGACTGGATGCCAAACTTACAGGTATTGAAGAGGAGTTGCAGGCAATCGTCTTGACCATCCCCAACCTGTGCGACGACAACACCCCCATAGGTACCAGCGATGCGGACAATCTGGAGATCAGGCGCTGGGGTCAGCCCCGCGACTTTGCCTTCCAACCCCTGCCCCACTGGGAACTGGGAGAACAACTTGGCATCCTTGATTTTGAAAGTGCAGCCCAATTGGCTGGAGCCCGTTTTGCCGTGCTCAAGGGTTTTGGCGCACGGCTCTCCCGGGCCCTGGTCAATTTCTTTCTGGATCTGCACACCCAGCGCCATGGTTACAGCGAAGTCCTCCCGCCCTTTCTCGTCAACTCCGCAGCCATGACCGGCACCGGCCAGTTACCCAAGTTCAGCGAAGATCTCTTCCGCATTGAGGGGTGGGATCTTTGGCTCATCCCCACGGCCGAAGTACCGGTCACCAACCTGCATGCCAACCAGACCCTGGCCGAAGAAGACCTGCCGCTCAAATATACGGCCTATACCCCTTGCTTCCGCTCCGAGGCAGGTTCGTACGGAAAAGACACCCGTGGCCTGATCCGCCAACACCAGTTTGAAAAGGTGGAGCTGGTGAAATTCACCACCCCTGAACAATCCATGGAGGAGTTGGAATCGCTGTTGGCCGATGCCGAGGAGGTGCTGCAGATGCTGGAGCTACCCTACCGGGTGGTGAGCCTGTGCACAGGCGATCTCGGCTTTTCTGCTGCCAAAACCTATGACATCGAAGTCTGGCTGCCGAGCCAGCAAACCTACCGGGAAATTTCCTCCTGCTCAAACTTCCTGGATTTCCAGGCCAGGCGAGCTGGCATCCGCTACCGCCCCAAGGGCGAACAAAAAAGTCGCTTGGTGCACACCCTAAACGGCTCTGGCCTGGCAGTGGGCCGCACCCTGCTGGCCATCATGGAAAACTACCAGGAGGCTGATGGCAGCATCAAATTGCCCAAAGTGCTTGCCCCTTACTTCAAGGAGCATTTTACAGAAAAAACGACCAAGGACTAATTAACCGGAGCGCGGCTTAAGTCTATTTGTTGTTTGTCTCTTTGCTGTCCGCCTCACGGCCTTCAAGCGCCAGCTCGATCAGCTTATCCAAGAGAGAGGCAAAGGAATAGCCAGCCGCAGCTGCAGCCTGGGGAAAGAGGCTGGTGGGGGTCATTCCGGGAATGGTGTTGGTTTCCAGCACGTAGAGCTTGTTGTCCTGCGACAGCATCATGTCGGTGCGACTATAGCCCCTCAAGCCCAGGCAACGGTGCGCACGCAGTGCATATTCCTGCGCCTGCGCGCGGACAGCCTCGTCCACCTCGGCCGGGCAAATCTCCCGGCTGGCACCGGGCAGGTACTTTGCTTCGTAGTTGAAAAAGGTATAGCGACTGTCCGGAATGATTTCGACAAGCGGCAAAGCCTGCAATTCCTGGTTGCCGAGAACTGCCGCAGTGAGCTCACGGCCCTGGATGTACTCCTCGACCATCACCTGCTCGTCATGGGCAAAGGCGAGTTCCAACGCGGGCCCCATCTCCTCGGCGGTATACACAATCGACATGCCAATGGAGGAACCCTGCCGCACCGGTTTCACCACACAGGGCAGGTGCAGGGTGTTGACAAGACGCTCTGGATTATTGCGGTCCGCTGCTTCTGCCATCAGCCACGGGGCAACAGGCAGTCCGCTTTCACGGTACAGGATTTTGGCCCGGTTTTTGTCCATGGCCGTAGCGCTGCCCAAAACCCCGGCTCCCTGGTAGGGGATGTCAAGCAGATCAAGAAAACCCTGAATTGTGCCGTCTTCTCCGAACAGACCATGGAGAAGAATAAAGGCAACATCCAGTTTGTCCGCATCCGCGGCCAGGCGAGCCAGGTCGCTGGCAGGATCGTAGCGGCTCAGTTCGTATTTTTCCGCATTCAGCGCAGCAGCCACTCCCTTGGCGCCATTCAAGGACACCTCACGCTCATCAGACTTGCCTCCGGCAATAAGGGCCAAACGGATTTTCTTCATGTCTTCCTCCCAAAAAATTCTACGTTTCAGTTAAGCACGTTCTGGTTGTCGCTGTACCTGCAGCAACCACAGCCCACAACACCAGATCCCACACGCTGTACCGCGTCTGACAGACCTCTACGCACAGCGGTGTTTGCCTGTCCCTTGTCAGCTGCCTCTACGGGGCGCAGGTAAAAACGCATGTAAAAACCACAACAAAAGTGCCACAGTCGCCACCACCAGGGTCATAATGGCCAGCACCTGCTGCTTGTCTATCCAGGCCAGGGAAAAAATCCAAATTCCGGCAGCACCGGTCACAAAATAAAAAAAGACCATGAGCGAAGAGGCTGAGCCGGCGTCTGTGCTCACCTCCTCCAAAATCAGATTATTTCCCGCTGGCCTGCAGAAAGAAAAACAAAAAGTGATCCAGAGCATGGGCACAGCCAAGTGCCAGGGAGTGGGCAGCACCGGCACGAGCAGCACAAGGGCTCCGGCCAGCATGCCGCAAAACGCCAAAGGGATAAGCAAGCGTACGCTGAAGCGGCGCGATGCCCGCGAAAAGGCCAGTGGCGCCAAAATAAAGGCCGAGGAGTTGAAGGCAAAAAAATACCCGTACTGCTGGGCGCTGAACCCCATGTCATTCATGTACAGATCTGCAGAGCCACCGATAAAGGCAAAAAGAGGCATACCGATCAATGAAAAGAGCATGAGCTGGCGCAGATAGCCCTGATTGCCCAGAAGACGCAAATAGCCCATAAAAACCGCGCGAAATCCAGCCGCACTCTTTTCGGGCAGGGTTTCACGCATGTGGTAAACGCCCACCAGGGCGATGCAGCCCAGCATGGCCTGGAGGATAAAAATCCACTGCCAGGAAAAGAATTTCAGCAGCCAGCCTCCCAACACCGGGGCCAGCATGGGGGCAGCAGCCACAATTGCACCAATCTGGACAAATACCTTCTGGCGCATGGGTCCGTTGAAGCGATCCTTACTGGTGGCAAAGACTACTGCCGAAGACGCAGAAGCTCCGGCGCCTTGCAGAAAGCGGCCGGCAACCATCACCTCCACAGAGGGGGCCATGGCACAGAGCACAGAAGCGGCGATAAAGACGGTAATACCTGCAATGAGAGGTGGCTTACGGCCAAAACGGTCGGACAGGGGGCCGTGGATCAGCAGAAAACAGCAGTAGGAGATGAAAAAGGCGACCAGGGTGAGATTGACCTTGGCAAAGGAAACTCCCCATTCCTGTTGTAGCTGCGGCAGGGCCGGCAGATACATATCGGTTGCCAGTGGAGGAAAGGCAGACAGCAGCGCCAGTAAAAAAATAATGGGCGGCAGGTGCTGGCGCAATGTCGAAAAAAAGCTCATAACCGCTTCAATCTGTAACAACGACCTGGGACACTTCCGCATCCTGCGGCGGTAGCGGCAGGGTAATGGTGAAGCAGCTACCCGCTCCTACGACACTGTCCACTTCGATTTTGCCACCATGTTTTTCAATGATGCTGTACGCGATTGCCAGCCCCAAGCCACTACCGCGATTTTTATCGGTGTAGAAAGGGGTAAAAATTTGCGAAAGTGCTTCCGGAGCAATGCCGCAACCGGTATCGGTGATGGAGAGCGTTACGCTCTCACCGTCAGGGGCCAGCCTGGTACCTAGATGCAGTCTTCCGCCCCGGGGCATGGCCTGGATGGCATTGAACACAATGTTGAGTACCACCTGATAGATATGCTCGCTGTCCAAAAGGATTTCAGGCAGATCCGCTGCAAATTCGGTATCCACCTCTATTTCCTTGCGGGTAAGCTCCGACTGGAGAAAACGCAGCACCCGTTCCACCGGAGTCTGCAACTGCCCCAGGGCCATCTCTGTTTCACGGGGACGGGCAAAATCGAGGAACTCACGCACAATTCTATCCAGCCGGGTGGTTTCCTCCACAATGATCATGGCCAGGCGTTCATTGCCCGGAGCCAGCTTGCTGATACGACCCACCAGAATCTCTGCAGTGGAACGGACAATACCCAGGGGATTTTTAATTTCATGGGAAACAGAGGCCACCATCTTTCCCAGGGAGGCCAGGCGCTGCACCTCGTTGAGTTCTTCTTCCAGACGGATACGCTCTTCGGCCCGGCGTGCCATCACCCGGTTCGCCTTGACCACGATCATGCTCAAAATGGCAAAGAGCAACGACATGATAGCTAAAGAGAGCACTATCACCTTGGCCTGCAGGACAATGATGGCATGCAAGTCTTCGGAAATGTCCTGCTCCACCTCAATCACCCCCATAATGTCATCGGTCTGCTCGGCCAAGCGAGTTTCCTGACGAAAGGGCACGTAGGTCTTCATGGTGCAAAAAATGGCGTCGCTGCCCGGCAGCAAGCTCAAAATCGAACCGCTGGAGATCACGACAGAATTTTTTTCGCCCTGGGCGGCCTTACGGTATTCCAGCCCACCCAGGCCGCGCCGGCCCATCAGTGGCTGCACCGTGGAGTAGGCCACAATGTTGTCTCCGGAATCATAAATTGTGACTGCCTTGATATGCATGCCCCGGGTCAGGTTTTTAACGATCTGATCCAGGCTTTCGTACTGCCTCTGGTTGGAGATGGCGATACGGCCATAGCGCACCACCGTGGGCAGCACGAACTGGAGAAAGACCTGTCGATTGAGGTTGTCGGCAAAAAGCTGAGAATAGGCTTCGCTGCGTCGCAGCAGGGTAGTGCGGGCGTTGTCGGCAATAAGCCAAGACAGAGCAAAGGCGGCAAGCAGGATGATGACCAGGGAGGTAAAAGCAAAATACTTGACCAGTGCAAAGGGAAGCAGGCCATCGCCTGCGCCCCGTGCCTTCAATGCACGCCAAAACCCCTTAAGATTCAATTTCGGCATGGCAGACGCCGCAGCTGCGGCAACGTTCTGGTTCGCAGGGCAAAGTGGCAAGCCCGCGCATGGCCCGCTCATACTCACGCCACATATACCCGGGCGCAAAGCCGTGGTCAATCACATCCCAGCAAAACACTTCATCCGATTGACGCGGCCGGAGTGCATAGTTCCAGATGGCCGAGCCTGCCCGGCCCTGATCCAGATAACGCCTCATGGCCATGCGAAACGACAATGCGTTTGCACCGCGCGCCAGCAAAACCGGGGCAATACGGCGATCTGCCCTGGCATAAACCGCCTGCTCCAGAGCCTGTTCCGGACTGTCAAAGGTAAAATGCACATTCGCCTCACCTTTGAGCAAACGACGCAGCAAGCGGTTTTTGTCTTGTAACGAGGCCAGGGCAAGGCGGATATGCTCATTCGGTTTGAGCACACCAGGCGAAGAACTGTCAAGATGATCGCTGTCTCCACCGGCAAAGGCACAGTACTGAAACGGTGTCCAGGGTTTGGGTACAAAGCAGTTGAGCGAAAGCGTTAACTCGCTCACCCGGCCGCGGGCCCGGCCCAAGGGCAGGATGGCTGCCCGTATCGAACGGATGAGTTCGGCAAACTCGGCCAGGTCTGCCTTATCTTCCCCGGGCAGGCCAATCATCAGATAAATTTTCAAATGAAAGATCCCTGCCTCAACCAGGCTCACGGCCGCATTGTGCAAATCCTGTGCACTGATGCCCTTGTTCATTATCCGCCGCAAGCGTTCTGATGCCCCGTCTGCCGCGATGGCTGCGCTTTTCAGTTCAGATTTTCCCAAAACCTCCAGGAGTTGGGGCGAAAGGCGATCGGCCCGCAAGGAAGAAAAACTCAAAAGACAGCCCTTGGCCAGCAATGTTTCGGCAAGGTGCATCAAATGTGGATCAGGACTCATCTCCATCCCCAAAAGGCCAATACGCTCCACTTCGGGCGGGCGCTCCTGCAGGGCCTGCCCAACCGCTTCCGGTGGCCAGAGACGGGGCGGCCGATAAACATAGCCTGCTGCACAAAAACGGCAGGCGCGGCTACAACCACGTCCCAACTCCACCATGTGCATGTTCAACTCAGCCTTAGGGGAATACAGGAGTGAATGGCCGACTGGAGCATTTTCCACAGCGGTCGCCACAACCTTACGGACGCGCTCTGGCAAACCTTCTTCCGCGGCAATATGCGTAAGCACGCCATTTTCATCGTGTTTGTATCGGTATAGAGCCGGGGCATAACAGCCCGGAATACTGGCTGCGGCCTGATGGCACAAATCCCTGCGCGAGTATGCAGACCAGTTGGTCAGCAAGGCCAACAGGGACGGCAGGATGGCTTCTGCCTCGCCAATGGCGATAAGATCCGCAAAGGCTGCCAAGGGTTCGGGATTGATGAACATGGCCACGCCGCCAAACAGCACCAGGGGCATACCTGGCTGGATATCCGCCCCTCTATCGGCTGACAGCGGAGGGACTGCGCCAGCTGCCAGCATGGCTGCCAGACGGGGATAGTCATGTTCGAAACTGACAGAGGCAAAAACCAGGGGAAAATCAGTCAGCGGCCGGGAGGATTCCAGCGAACGAAAGGGTGCACGCCGGGCTGGATAGACAAAACGCTCACACACCACCCCATCTTGTGCATTGAGTGCGCCGTACACGAGCTGAAAACCCAGATTAGAAACAGCCACGGAATACAGATTCGGGTACAGCAGGGCAATGGGCAGACGACCTGTCCATTTTTTACGGATGGTTCCGTATTCATTACTCAGGGGGGTGGGCACAGGCAACTTCCACTGCAACAAAAGGGAGTAAAGAATGACTCATTGGCCCCCAAGAGCCCGCTGGGTGCGGGACGGTACGAAGGGCCGTTCGCAGGCATTGTATGCTTTTGCCCGGCTGGTAGCTCAAAGAAGTACAGAAAAAGGTTCGCGCTATATCAAATTGCACACGACAAGAACCGGGGCAAGGGCATAACCCTGCCCCGGCAACAACGTATTGCGACAACAGTCTAATTGGCGCTTTTACGCAGGTAGGCGGGCTCATCCAGATCTTCTGCGTCCCGCTGTTCGTCAAAAATGGGTTTCGGCATTCGTGCCAGGCCCTTGGGCTGCTGATTGGGCTGGGCCAAAGTTTGCGTCTCATTGCCTGATGAACGCTCCCCGGCAACCGGCACGCTGTCAAAGGAAGTCCTGCGACTGCGTAGACGGGCAAGCGGAGAGGATGGTACGCTGGTCAGGCGGCGGCTGGATATGGTCGGTTCCAATTCCACCTCTTCCTTACTGCTGATACCAGTGGCAATTACCGTGACCCGCATCTCGTCGCCAAGGGATTCGTCATAGAGAACCCCCACAATCACAGTGGCATCTTCGTGCGCTTTTTCCTGAATCAGGGCTGCTGCCTCCTGGAATTCACTCAGGGTGAGTGTTTCCTTGGATGCAGACACATTAATTAACAGCGCCCTGGCACCATCAATACCCACATCTTCCAACAGCTGGTTGTCAATGGCGCGTTTGGCTGCCTCAACCGCCCGGTTCTCGCCGGCAGCCGCTCCTGTACCCATAATGGCCGGACCAACTTCCCGCATAACGGTCTTCAAATCTTCGAAGTCCACGTTGATAAGACCCGGCAGCTTGATCAAGTCGGTTATCCCGCGCACCGCCTGTAAAAGAACATGATCCACCTGTACCAGCATATCATTCATGGTGGAATTCTTGTTCATCAAGCTCAGCAGACGGTCGTTGGGCACAGTAATAATGGTGTCGGCATGTTCACGCAGGGTCTGCCAGCCGGCCTCTGCATTGCGCATTCGCTTTTTACCTTCAAAATAAAAGGGTTTGCTCACCACGGCCACGGTCAAAGCACCCACTTCCTTACAGGCCCTGGCAATCACCGGCACAGCACCAGTGCCCGTACCACCGCCAAGACCAGCGGTAATGAACACCATGTGCGCTCCCTCTACATTGGCCAGCAACTCATCATAGCTTTCTTGGGCCGCATCCCTGCCCCGTTCTGGGTCGGCTCCTGCTCCCATGCCCCTGGTGATCCCTGTCCCAAGTTGCAACAGCTTCGGCGCGCGTGACAGGGATAAGGCCTGCATATCGGTGTTGGCAGCAATAAATTCCACACCGGCTAGTTTACTGTCCACCATGGTATTAATGGCATTGCCACCGCCACCACCAACGCCAATAACCTTGATAACGATATCGTCTCCCTGCTCCTCCACCATTCGGTACGCTGCTGTCTTGTCCATGGGTGTGCCATCATTGTATGTATTATCGATGTCCTGCCCGGTTGTGTCCAGCGCAGACTGTATATTTTTTTCATCAATCATATGCCACCTCGTTTCCCCCGCGAACTCGCATTTGTACAGTTTCTCTTTTATTCAGCGTCGTTACAGCCACCTATCACACAATGCCCCGCAGCCATTGCTTCAGTTTGCTCAACATGCCGCCCTGTTCCTTGGCAACAAAACTTCTGGAGCGGCTGCCATACAGAACCAAGCCCACAGCTGTGGTGCTGCGCGGGGTATTGATCTCCTCCAACAGGCCACTCACATTACGCGGATAACCTATGCGCACCGGCATATCAAAAACCTGTTCAGCCAGTTCAACCACGTTGGGCAAGAGCGCGGTGCCGCCGGTGAGAACCAAACCGGCATTGATACGGTTGCGGCTACCGGAAGAGGCGATATTTTTATCCACCAATTGAAAAATTTCTTCCATCCGCGCCTCTAAAATGCCGACCAGGGTTTTCTGGGAAATTTTCCTGTTCTTCCGCTCCCCCACTGTCGGTACATCAATCATCAGGTTCTCTTTGATCATGGAGGACAATGCACCACCATACAGGTATTTCAACTCCTCGGCCTCCTGCAGGGGGGTACGCAGACCTACGCAGAGGTCACTGGTCAGGTTGTTGCCGCCCAAGGCCAATTCCCAGGAGTGCTTGATGGTTCCATTGCTGAAGATGGCCAGATCCGTGGTACCGCCTCCGATATCAATTAAACCAACGCCCTGGTCCTTCTCGTCTGCAGTGAGCACGGTTTCTGCGGCAGCCACGGATTCCAGCACCACCTCCACCACGCTCAAACCCGCCTGGTTACAACAGGCCGCCACGTTGTGCAGGGCGGTCATGTCTGCGGTAACGATATGCACATTGGTTACCAGACGCACTCCAGTCATACCCAAAGGGCTCTGGATGCCGGTGTGGTCGTCAACCATGAATTCCTGCGGCAGCACATGGATGATGCGCTGATTGTCGGAAATCTTGACCGTCTGGGCTGCCTGGATAACCGCCTCAATATCCTTCTGCCGGACTTCCTGGTTGTTAATGGCAATGATCCCCGGCGAATTGAAACCCTTGATATGACTGCCGGCTATGCCCACATACACCTGGTTGATATCGCAACCAGCCATGTCCGAGGCCTTTTTCACCGCGTTCTTGATGGCCTCCACCGTGGACTGGATATTGACCACCACCCCTTTGCGCATACCCGAAGAAGGACTTGTGCCCACCCCGATGATGTCCACCCGGTCTGGGAAGACCTCACCGATCATGGCGCAGATCTTAGTGGAACCAACATCGAGCCCTGCAACCAGTAGACCGGGTTCCCGCTCATCTATCTGTATGCGCTCCTCCAATTCTCCCTCAGAGGACTCACGCTCCGTCATCCATGTCTTTATCATTACAGACCCTGTCACATTCTTGTTCTGTCAGCCCTGTCTATGTGCCCCGGCCGTTCACCTGAAGAAAACTCAGCGGGGTTGTACGAAACGACATAACATTTTATTTAAATTATCTCCATAGGCCATTTCAATGGCAGCAACCTGGTTGATTTCACCACTGTCGTACAAGTTTTTTAACACTTGGAGCAACCTGTTGAATTTATATTGCAAATAATCGCTGCCAAAATGTATGGGAAAGGGATGGTCCACCAGATACAGCACCAACCCTTTGTCTGCGGTAATGCGTACCTCCGAGACTGACTGCAGCGGCAGGAGTGCATTGCCGCGGGCCGCAAAATGTAAAAGCTGTAATGCGCCTTCAGCCTTACTGCCTTGGACCAAAAGTCCCTCTGCGATATCATCTGACTCAGCGCCATTGATCACCGGAAAATCCAGCGAACCACCCTCCTGAACCTCGGCGATAATATGCCCTGTGTAATCAATGTAGGACAGCTTACGTTCACTTTCCCCTCCCTGGTTGATCATAGCAAAGGGCATGTATTCACGGATGTCTACCAGCACCCCGGAAGGCCACTGTTTTTTAACGCGCACCTCTGCCACCCAGGGATGAGTGGCAATCTTTTTTTCTGCAGCACTGGCGTTAAAAACCATCAGATTGATACCCTGCTGAAGTCCAGCCAGTTGCAGCACCTGTCGTTCAGTAACAGAACGGGCTCCGGTCAAGCGCAGTTCAGTGATACGAAAAATATCTGTATGGGCTAGAAGCTGATAGATTCCCCAGCCAACAAGGCAAAGTACAAACAGCACAAACAGGGGCAGGGTCTTGGCCAGGGAAAAATTTTTCTTCTTTCGCTGGGTTTGCACTCCGGCAAGACCAATGGGAGGCTGCTTGCCCGCGCGCTTGTGTCCACGCCCGAAGGGCAGCAGGCCCAATACCTTTGACCAAAGCTTCCTACGCATGCGGCGCTGTGCCTTGGGCGGGGTATATCTTTTGAAACTATAGGCCACGGTCGCTGTGCTCCATCCACTTTTCAGTAAATTCGTACTTCCGGCTCCAGTAGAATACCGCTGCTCTCGTAGACTCGCTCTTGCACAACCCGCATGAGTGCCAGGATATCTTCTGGGCTCGCCCCTCCCCGATTCACAAGAAAATTACCGTGTCTGGGCGAGACCACGGCCTGGCCGCAGGCATATCCCTTTAGCCCAGCCTGCTCGATTAAACGGCCAGCATAGTCTCCCTGTGGGTTTTTAAAAAAGGAACCCGCACTGGCCACCCCAACAGGCTGTTTCGCCTTTCGCTGTGCAAGCAACTCACGCATGCGACCTTTGATGGCCTCACTCGTATCCGGCTGCATGCATACACTTACCCTGACAATGATATATTTGTCTGTACATGCAAGCGGAAAAACAGTGCGCCGATATTGAAAATCAAGGGCTGCGGCTGGTAGGTCGAGCAGTTCACCCCGGCTGTTCAGGCAACGTACGGCAAAAAGCCGTTGACTGATGGTGCCGCCAAAGGCACCGGCATTCATGCAGACCGCGCCACCCACGCTGCCGGGAATGCCAACCATAAACTCCAATCCGCTGAGTTGTGCACGTAAACACCAGGCCAGCAAGAGCGCCATGCTCACTCCAGCCCCTGTATCCACCAGTTGTTGCTCGGGCTTGCCTGGTTCTGCATGCACATGTTGCCAAGCAATATCACCCATACCGCCTTGTAGACGGATAAACACTCCCTGATGCTGGCCGCTGGTAAAGAGGATATTGGAACCACCACCCAGAGTCTGCCAGGGCACCTTTTCAGTATCCAGCCAGCGCAGCAGTTCCGGCAAACAGACACAGTCATCCACCTCGACCAGTGCCTCGACTGTGCCCCCGGTGCGGAATGTGGAATAGGCGGCCATGTCCACCTGCCAACGCACCGTTGGACAAAGGCGCTTAAGTTCTTGTTGTTGAGCGCTGTTCATACTACAGCCAGCTCCATGTTGCCAGTCTCCCTTATATGCCCATGGTCCGCCCATAACGCTAACTTCCCTGGCCTGCCAACAGGGGCAACAAATCGTCACCCAAACGGCCTATACTACCGGCACCAAGGGTCAAAATCAGATCACCGGGTTCAAGCAGGGGAAGCAGGGTGGCCGGCTCTTGCACCACATCGGGCAGATAATAGGTCTGCCGCTGGCCATGCTGCTTGATCGCCTCCTGCAGCATGACGCTGGACACATCGTTCCTGGGCGCTTCCCCTGCTGCATAGATATCGCTGAGTACCAAGACATCGGAGCGTCTAAAAGCAGTGAGAAAAGCATCAAAAAGCCCTATGGTGCGGCTGTAGCGATGCGGCTGAAAAACCGTCACTACCCGGCGTTCCGGCCAGCCCTCGCGAATCGCCTCGAGCGTTGCCTGTATCTCTGTGGGATGATGACCGTAATCATCGACAATCAGCATACCGCCAGCCTCACCCTTGATCTGCAGCCTGCGCTGCACACCCTGGAAGTTTTCCAAGGCTCTTGAGATAACAGCAAAATCTATGTCCAGTTCAAGGCCCACGCCCACGGCGGCAAGGCTATTGTACACCAGGTGTCTGCCTGGCCGATTCAAACTGATGACCCCCAACTCACGCTCACGGTAGCGGACAGTGAAGGTGTTACGACCATTCTCGCGGGTCAGCCTGATGGCCTGCAAATCCGCCTGTTCGGTGAGCCCGTAGGTCAAAACCCGCTTACGGATATGCGGGAGCAACTGCATGACATGGTCGTTGTCCAGACAGAGAACCGCCACGCCATAGAAAGGCAGACGGTCGACAAAGTCCAAAAAAACCGACTTAACATGGTCGATATCCCGGTAATAATCGAGATGCTCCAGGTCTATATTGGTGATCACCTCGATCACCGGTGACAACTTCAAAAAAGAACCGTCGCTCTCATCCGCCTCGGCAACCAAAAACTCACCGCTGCCCAAACGTGCGTTACTGCCCAGGCTATGCACCTTACCGCCCACCACCACGGTTGGATCCACCCCGGCTTCGGCCAACACCGCAGCCACCATGGAGGTGGTCGAAGTCTTGCCATGGCTACCGGCCACGGCAATGCCATACTTTTTCAGCCGCATCAGCTCGGCCAGCATCTCGGCCCGCTGGACAATGGGAATTTTATCGTCCAAAGCAGCTGCCACTTCCGGGTTGGTTTCACTCACTGCGCTGGACACCACCACCACGTCTGCCCCGGCAATCCACCTGGGGTCATGGCCGATATGTACTGTGCCGCCCAGTTCCTCCAGACGTCTGGTCAGATCGCTTTCCCGCAGGTCAGAACCACTGACCTGGTAGCCCAAGCTCAACAGCAGCTCGGCAATGCCCGACATGCCAATACCGCCAATACCGACAAAATGAATATGCTGGTTTTGTCTGTACATATTTCTTTCCGCCTCAGTACCTGCCTACCGGCCACTTTTTTCAGCTACAAGCGCACAACATTCATCAACCAGCCGCCTGGTGGCCTCCGGCTGTCCCAAGGCACGCATGCCCTCGCCCATGCGCTGCCGCTGTGGCTGATCCTGCACCAAGTTTTGTATTTGGTCTGCCAGAGCGCCTGCAGTCAAGGACTTTTCTTCAAAAACCACGCAAGCACCCCTCTGGGCGTAATAGGCAGCATTTTTAGCCTGATGATTATCGGCGGCAAAGGGATAGGGCACCAGAATAGCTGGCAGGCCCATGAGCGCAAGCTCGGCCAGACTGGTGGCACCGGCCCGCGCGACGACCAAATCTGCTGCGCTGTAGGCTGCAGCCATATCATCGATAAAGGGATGCACCTCCGCCTGAATGTCCAGTTGCGCGTAACCTTTCCGCACCATGTCTGCGTCTGCGCTGCCACTCTGGTGCACTACGCGCAGGGCTGCACCTCTTTGCTGCAGGAGTTTCATTGCCGCCAGCATGTGTACATTGAGTGCATGCGCACCCTGACTGCCTCCCATAATCAAGAGAGTCAGCATTCCATCCACCTGCTCTTTCTGCTGCCTACGCTGCGCTGCTGCCACAATCTCAGCTCGCACCGGATTACCGGTGCGCACGGTTTTTTCCGGTGGGAAAGCTGGTTGACAGGGAATAGAGATACAGATTTTGTCCACCAGGTGACCGGCAAGGCGGTTAGCCAGGCCAGGCACGGAATTCTGTTCGTGAATAGCCGTGGCAATGCCCAGTGTTTTTGCCGCCAGCAGAACCGGCCCCGTAACATAGCCGCCCACACCAAAGACCAAGTCGGGTCGGAAACGGACCAGCATTTTCCTGGCCTGCCATACGGCCCTGGGCAGACGCAGCAGACTGCCCAGTTGTGCCCCGAGCCCCAAGCCCTTGACGCCGCTACTCTCCAACGAGGCCAAGAGAAAGCCCCGGTTGCGCAGCGCCTGTTGATCCAACAGACGGGGCGTACCGATGAACAAAATTTCACTCTCCGGTAAACGCTCTACAAGGCCCGTGGCCAGGGCGATACCCGGGAAGAGATGCCCGCCGGTACCACCGCCGGTGATTACCGCACGCATGCCTGCCCCTCCCCTGTCGGTGCAGCCTGCGTTTGTGCTGGAGCGGTCGCGCCTGCAGCACTCAGGGCCAGCACTGCCTGGCTAAAGACCCTGCCGCGCTCTTCATAGCCGCTGAACATGTCAAAACTCGAGCAGCCAGGAGCCAGGAGTACCACCTCGCCACCCCGGGCCACCTTGCTGGCGCATTGCACTGCCTCCTGCATGTCGCTCACCCGCTGGGTGGCAACTAGGTCCCCTAAGGCCTCTTGCATAAGAGGTGCAGCCTCACCCAGAAGAAGAAGCCGCCGCACCTTGCGGCTGACAATATCGCGGAGCAGGCGATAATCTCCGCCCTTGTCGCGTCCGCCGGCAATCAGTAACACCGACCCCTTGCAGCTGGCCAGCGCAGCAGCCAGGGCACCGATATTGGTAGCCTTGGAATCATCAATATAGCTGACCCCATTCAACACCGCCACTTCAGCCATACGGTGTGCCGGTGGCTGAAAGCTGGTCAGTCCTTCTTGGATTGCTTCGCTGCTGCAGCCAACCAGCCTGGCCGCCAAGATGGCTGCCGCTGCATTGAGCCGGTTCACTGTTGAGGCAAGCCTAGTTTGCGCAAGGGAAAAGTACACCTCCTGGTTGGGCAGCAGCAGGCGCACACCCTGCTCCTCAACCCGACAGGCACAGTCCTTGCCTTGGCCAAAACAGAACCGCTCTACCCCGGTATTGAGCATCGTAGCAGCCACAAGTGGATCGTCGCAGCCAAGGATGGCAACATCTTCTGCCTGCTGGGCAGCAAAAAGCCGCATTTTTGCTGCAGCATAGGCGGCCAAGGAACCGTGCCGGTCGAGATGGTCGGGGGTGATGTTGAGCAGCAGTCCCACATCGGGTCGAAAGGCACCGGCAAGATCGAGCTGAAAGCTGGACAGTTCCAGAACAAGGCTATCATAAGCTGCCGGATTGAGGCAGTACTCGAGCAGCGGCGTACCTATATTGCCGCCGACAAAGGTTTTTTTACCGGCAACGCCCAATAGATGGCCGATTAAACCGGTCACCGTAGTCTTACCGTTTGCACCAGTTACCGCGATAACCGGTGCAGGCAAGCGGCCCGCTGCCAAGGCCAATTCACCGGCCAGGGGAATGTGGCGCTGGCGTGCTGCAACAAGCAGCGGGCTATGCAAGGGCACTCCAGGCCCTGGAACCAAGAGATCAAGCCCATCAAGGAAGGTGGCGCTGTGGCCAGCAAACTCGGTGCTGACCCCATGTGCAGCCAAAAAATTCAAAAAACCCGGCTCTTCCGCCTCCACCTGCTGTTGCGAGCGCAGATCACTCACCTTAAGGCGCAGGCCATGCTGCAGCAGAAAACGAACCGTAGCGCGGCCAGCCACGCCCAAACCCAGAACGCCAGCCGTGTTGCCCACCCGTAGTGGCAATATTTCATCCGGCCGTGTATCCACCGCTTACCTCAGCTTCAGGGTTGCCAGGGCGATCAGCCCCAAAATAATGGACACGATCCACAGGCGGATCACCACCTTGGATTCCGGCCAGCCTTTTTTCTCGAAATGGTGGTGGAAGGGGGCCATGAGGAAGATGCGCTTGCCGCCACTCATCTTAAAATATCCCACCTGCAGAATCACGGACAGCGCCTCCATGACAAACAGTCCACCAACTATCACCAGAAGAAACTCCTGTTTGGTGATGGTGGCCACCGCACCCAGGGTTGCGCCCAGGGAGAGCGAGCCCACGTCACCCATGAATATCTGGGCTGGGTAGCAGTTGAACCAGAGAAAACCAAGACTGGCTCCCACCATGGCACCGCAAAACACCGTGACCTCACCCGCCCCCTGCACATAGGGAATCTGCAGATAACTGGCCACCACCGCATTGCCTGCCACATAGGAAAAAATCAGGTAGGTGGAGGCAGTGATTACAATGGGCCCAGTGGCCAAACCATCGAGCCCATCGGTCAGGTTGACCGCGTTGGAGGCGCCGACAATCACCAGAACCGCGAAGGGCAGATACCACCAGCCCAAATCCGGTTGAAGTCCCTTGAAAAAGGGCAGACTGAGCACGCCATCGTAGTGCAGGTGCGCCAATAGAATATAGGCAGCAATGCCTGCACCCAGCACCTGCAAAATCAATTTTTCTTTGGGCCGCAGGCCCCGGGCATTGCCCTTGCGGATCTTTTTCCAGTCATCGGCCGCACCAATGGCGCCGAAAAAGATACTGATGCCAATGAGCAGCCACACGAGACCGCTGAGCAGATTGCACCACAACAGGGAGGAGATGATCATCGCGCCGAGGATAAGCAAACCACCCATGGTGGGCACGCCGCGCTTGCAAAAGTGGGTTTCCGGGCCATCGTCACGAACCACCTGGCCAATCTGTCGGCGTCTGAGCCAGGCGATAAAAGGCGGGCCAAAGAGCATCACCAGAAGAAATGCACTGATCGCACTGCCAATGGAGCGAAAAGTGATGTAACGAAATACATTGAGCCAGCTGTATTCGGTATGGAAGGCATAGAGTAAATTATAGAGCATGGTTTGCTCCTTGGGCCGGGGCTTGATGCAGTTCTTGCTCCAGTGCCTCAATGAAGCCTTCCATGCGCATGCCGCGGGAACCTTTTACTAAAATCCAGTCGCCGTGGCTCAAAGTACCCTGCACCAGCAAGGCAGCGCACCACCGGCCCATGGTCTGGGGATCGGCAAAAACAAGCACATGTTCAGGGTTCATCCCATGTTTTTTGGCCGCCTGGGCCGTTTCTTGAGCATAGTGGCCGGTCAGGGCTAGGTAAAAGAAGCCCAGTTCCGCCGCCAATTGACCGATGGCCCGATGCTGGGCAGGAGCAGCAACACCCAATTCCAGCATATCTCCCAGGGCAGCCACGCATTTACCCTGCGCCACCTGGGTCTTCCTTGTCTGCCTCGCACGCCCTGAATGCACCATAGCGGTCACGCTCCGCAGCCCGGCGGCCATGGAAGCCGGATTGGCATTATAGGCATCGTTCATCAATTTAACCCCACCAGGCAGGGATTTAGCCATCATTCGCTGATTCATGGACTGATACTGGCTGAGCCCAGCGGCAATGTGCTCGGCCCGTATACCCATGGCATGGGCAACGGCCGCAGCTGCGGCGCAGTTGGCTGCATTGTGCTCGCCAAATGCCGGCACGCTGAGGCGCTGTGCCCAGTCACCGATGTGCAGGGTAAAACGGATGCCCTGCTCGCCCAGGTTGCGCAGCCGGGTAATACGTACAAGGGGATTGCGCCTGCGACCAGCCTGGGTAACGGCAAAACCGATTTTGGCCACTTGGGTGTTTTTTAATTGTCTATAGATACGCGGATCATCTGCATTAACTACCCGAATGGCCTCTGGCCGCATACCGGCAAACAACTCCCCTTTGGCCCGGGCCACGCCATCTACACTCCCCAGGCCCTGCAAGTGGGCGGGATGCACGTTGTTGATGCAGCCCACATCTGGGTCGGCAATCCTGGTGAGCTGGGCAATCTCGCCCGGCGCGTTCATACCCATCTCCAGCACCGCCACCCGGTGGCCGGCCTGCAGTGGTAAGAGGGAAAGCGGCAGACCAACCAGGTTGTTGAAGTTGCCGCTGGTTTTAAGCACCGGCTGCTGTTGTGCCCATTGATCCGTTAAGGCTATAGTACAAATTGTGGCTACCATTTCCTTGACCGTGGTCTTGCCCGAGCTGCCGGTAATGGCGGCAACACGCAAGGGCCCGGCAAAAAGACGGCGGCGGAAGCCAGCCAGGCAGCCCAGGGTTTGTAAGCTGTCTGGCACCTTGATGCAGAGCAGATCATCCATGGCCAGTACAGGTGCTGGAAACTGTTCGGCAATAATGGCGCCTGCACCGGCGGCCACAGCCTGTTCAATAAAATCATGGCCATCAAAACGCTCGCCCCGCAGGGCAAGAAAGATATCCCCCTGCGCCAAGGCCCGGCTGTCTGTACAAATTTTTTGCAGCACAATTCGCTGACCGCCATGCCCAACTTTGACACCACCGCTTGCGGTAAGGAGCAGGCGTTCGTTCCAGCTCGCCAGGGCGTTGAGTGCCTCGATGCGGTCATCGAAATAGTGTTTGTCCCGGCCAAGGATCTGGTAGTCTTCATGCCCTTTGCCGGCAATGAGCACCGTATCTTCAGGCCGGCTCAGGGAGCAGGCCATGGCAATGGCTTTACGCCGGTCGGCCAGCCGACTGTATCGCGCCGGGTGTGCTGCGCTGTCAGCAGAAAGAAAAAGCTGATCCGCGGAGCAGGCCTGTGCCCCTTCGCCCTGCAGACCAACCATGATATCATCCAAGATGGCCTCTGGCTCCTCTGTGCGAGGATTGTCGGAACTGGCCACAACCAGCTCACTGTGCTTGGCCGCAATCGCGCCCATAAGTGGTCGTTTACCCCTGTCCCGATCGCCCCCACAGCCAAAAACACAGACAAGCCGTCCACCAGCCCGGCGCAGTGGACGCAGCGTGCGCAGGACATTGTCCAAGGCATCCGGGGTATGGGCATAGTCTACAAATACGGAGGGAAACATTTGAGCATCTGCGCCCGGCGGCAGCACCCGTTGCAAACGCCCCGGCACCGCCTCCACTGTGGCAAGCCCTGCACAAACTTGCTCCAGGGGCAAACCAAGGCCCAGCCCCGCTCCCACCGCACTGAGCACATTGCGTGCATTGTAAGCCCCCACCAGTGGAGAATGCAGACGGGTCTTTTGGCCGCAGACATCTAATTCGCAACGAAACCCATCAAGCCCGTAACGCAGGGCAGTCGCTCTGATGGTACACGCTTCATCCGTTCCGGTACGCAATACCTGTGCGCCGTGCACCTGCCCAACAAGGCGTTCGCCCCAGCAATCTTCTTCGCCTGGCACACCAACGGCAAGCACTGCCACCCCGTGTGGAGCAAGATGCTGGGAAAAAAGGAGTGCCTTGGCGGCAAAGTAGTGCTCCATATCCCGGTGGTAGTCCAGATGATCGCGGGTCAGGTTGGTGAACACCGCCACCGCAAAGCGCAGGCCATCAACGCGCCCCTGCACCAGGGCATGGGAAGAGAGCTCCATGACCACATGGGTTACCCCGGCATCAACCATGTGCCGCAGTAGCTTCTGCAAGGTGAGCGCATCCGGCGTGGTCAGGGCCGCCGCTTGTATCACCTGCGTGCCATCTGGGCCCTCTGGATCATGGTAGCGGTAATTGACCGTGCCTATCACTCCGGGCCGGAAACCCGCATGGACAAGCATCCCTTCAATCAGCCAGGAAGTGGTGGTTTTACCGTTGGTGCCCGTGATACCGATGCAGTGCAGCTGCCGGGCCGGATGCCCGTACCAGGCTGCAGCCAGGGCAGCCAGGGCCTGCTGTGCATTGGCCACCGGAATACAGGGGACAGAACAGTCCGGCATGCACAGTCCCTTCTCCACCACAACTGCATGGCATCCCTTGTCAATGGCGTCCTGCATATACAGATATCCGGCAGTTGCATGCCCAGGCAGGGCCACAAACAGGCTGCCAGGCGTCGCCTTGCGTGAATCACACACGACAGCGCTAATCTGTGTGTGCATAGCAGCAGCCAGCCCCAGGGGCATCTCCAGCCCGGCCGCTTGCAGCAGGCTTTCAAGGGTACGAGGGCTTGCGCTGCTCATCGCTCTTCCAGGGTCAGGATGCACTCGTTCATACCAAGCAGCGAAGTGCCGGGCAATGGATACTGGGCTATCACCCTGCCGCTGCCATTGATGCGCACCCGCATCTTGTACGGGTCGATCTTCTGCAAGGCCTTACGCAGGCTCAAGCCGCGCAAGGATGGCATGGTTGCGGCCTGGGCCACGATTTCTTCGGGTGTTTTGGTCGCTGCCAGCCGCTTGCTGATGAAAAACTGGCGCATATTTTCCTCACTGCGTGGCGGAGGAGCCTCGCCTTGCGCCAGCTGCGGCGGATTTTGCGTCACATAGCTCAGAAGATCGCGCCCCAGCTGCTCCAGGCTAATGGTCTTGTCTTTATTGGCCCTGCCCGTCTGTTGCTGCGGCCGTATCTCGTTTTTTTCCACAGCCATGACCAAAAGATACTGGGGATATATTGCCGGCGCCAGACCGACAAAGAGCCGCTGGGTGGAATACTCCCCTAAACTGCCAACTTGACCGGCCTGTTCCTTGTCCACCTCGTACAAAATTTTATCATCCTTGCTCGACACCCACCTGGCAAACAGATTGCGACGTATCTTCACGCTCAATGCCGGATCAAGCACATGCGCCCGGCCAACACCCGTGGTGCTGCGGTAAAAACGGCTGGCACTGGCATGGTCATAAATGGAATCAACGACATAGGGATTGATGCGCCAGCCGCCATTCACCAGACTGGCCAAGGTCGCCCCCACCTGCACGCCGGTAACCGCGTCTTCCCTGCCTTCCTGGTTGTCCTGCGAAGAACCACCTTCCCAGTTGTCGGATACCGGATCATATAACCTGAGGCGGTGTTCAAAATTGCTGAGCATGGCTTCAGTGAAACCGTAATCGGGTGCAGCCACGGTTTCCGGCAAAAGTGGCGGTCCATCAATGCCTTCCCGCTCAATTTCAGCGGCCCGCACCAAAATCGGCCGGATAAGATCCTTATCGAGCAAATGGCTGTATACTCGGTTGACCCGGTTGCCTTCATTGGCTTTCCAAAAATAATTGGGGTTGAAGGAGGGCTGATTGACCAAGGCCAGGATACGGCCACTCCCCGGCTCAAGCAAGAGCCCCATGCCCTTTTCCATGCCCTGGGCGGCCAGGTATTCGCGAAACAACTGTTCCAACTGGCGTTGCAGACGCAGATCAAGGGTGAGGATCAGGTCAACAGATTGTGCCCCAAGGCTTTCCTGGCCCTTGAAGTTGATATCTGGAATATTGCTGTTGCGCACCGTACGCGAGGACAATACGGCATCAAAACGTCCCTCTACACCAGCCAGGCCCGCATTGTCACCCATAAAACCGAGCACGTGCGAAGCCGCGGTATGGGCAGGATAGAATCTGGTTTCCACCGGCAGGCATAACACTCCGGGAAGCTGCAACTCCTCAATGGCAGCAGCTTGGTGCTCATCAAGATCTTCCATAAGCGTGAGTGTTTGTCTGGAACTTTTCAGGCTGCCGGCAATCTCTTCCGCCTTTTTATTGATAACCTGCGACAGGGCCTCGGCTGTGGCCTGGTGATCGGCAACATCGGCAGGGCGTACGCTCAGCGTATACAGGCGATAACTTACCGCCAGCTCGTTGAAGCGCTGATCGTAAATGGATCCCCTTAAAACAGAAGCAGCGGGCGTGAAGCCCGCTGGATTCCGGGGGATTTTACTGGCAGCAGACTGGATAATCCTGTTGATATCCAGGAGGGAGGGAGGGATTCCATACAGAACAGCCCCAGCCGCTGCCAGCAAAATAATGCTTAAAAAGATCTTAAGACCCCGCCGCTTCTTTCTGTTCTTTGAGCTGACGACTTTAGCCATGCATGCCTACATATGCTGTACCTGGCCTGCAACCGGTTCAAAAAGCTGAAGCCTGTCCTTCACTATCCCGGTGATCCGCGCTTTGGAACTGAGTTGGGCCCTGGCAGCGAGCAGATGGATATGTTCACTGTCCAAAGCGCTGTGCTGAACCTGAATCTGCTGTATGGCTGTCTGCGTCGAAGCCGCCTTGGTGTGCAACACCAGCGAATTGACCGCCCCAACGCAACAGGCAAGCGCAACGAGTACAACCAACACGAGTTTTTGCTGTCCTGTGAGCGCCAGATACTGATGCCACCGAATGTTGAAATGCAGCTGCGGTCTTCTTGCCTGCGCATAGGGGTATCTGTAGGCTCTAATGTTCGTATTGCTGATCATATCAGTCACCTCTTTTTATTGTTCATCGCTGCTGCCGGCGAAAACAGACTTCATTTTCGCTGCGCGACCCGCATTTTTGCGCTGCGGGCGCGGGGATTGCGGCGAATTTCTTCTGCCTGCGGCTCCAGCGGTTTTTTCAAGAGCAGTTGCAACCTGTCATCCTGCTCAAAGGCTTGCTTCACCAGCCGATCTTCCAGGGAGTGGAACGTGATAATGACCATACATCCTCCCGGTTTGAGCAGGGCCGGCGCAGTTGCGAGCAAGGCCCTGATGTTGTCCAACTCCCCATTCACCGCAATACGCAGGGCCTGAAAGGTTTTGGTGGCCACATGCACCCTGCGGGGATGGTATTTTTTCGGAATCGCCTCGGCCACTAAGTGCGCCAATTGCAGTGTACGCTCAATTGGTTCCCTCTGCCTGACCTGCACCAGATAACGGGCGATGCGCCTGGCCTGGCGTTCTTCGCCGTAGTAGTAGAGCAAATCAGCCAGCTGCGCCTCGCTCAACTCTGCCAGCAAGGTAGCAGCCCGTACCTGCCTGCTTCTGTCCATGCGCATATCCAACGGCGCATCGACCTGAAAACTGAAACCCCGCTCGCCCTTGTCCAGCTGCAGCGAAGAAACACCCAGATCAGCGAGCAGCCCGTCAACCCCGTCAATATCCAGCCGGCTCAATTCAGCCTGGAGCTGCACATAGGATGCGGCAACAACCTGTATCCTATCGCCATATGCTGCCAGGTTTTTCCTGGCCATTGCCGCTGCCTGGTCATCCCATTCAAACCCGATAACCCTGCCACCCGGCGCCGATGCTGTGAGGATGGCTCGGCTGTGCCCGCCCAGCCCGAGCGTGGCGTCGACATACAGGCCACTGTCCCTTGGCTGCAACCAGCGTAACACTTCATCAAGCAGTACCGGCACATGCCCCGGAACTCCCGCCATGTATCGGCCTTACAACACGCCAACCGCTGTCATGATCTCCTCATACTCATCAAAGGAGGCATGCATATCTTCAAATTCACGCTGCCAGGCGTCCTTGTCCCATATTTCAAAATGTTGCAGCACGCCTGCCACCACCACATCTTTATCAATACCGGCATCGCTTCTGGTTTTGGGTGGTAGCAGAATGCGACCCTGTTTATCGACAGGACATTCCACCACACTGGTGGTCAAGGCCCGGATAAACCTGCTCCCTGCGCGGTGCTTGAGCCCTTCGGAATTCAGTTTACGCATCAAATCTTCCCATTCAGGCAAGGGGTATGCGCGCAGGCAGTCCTTCCACAGCGTGACCTTGACCATGTCCGTGCCATACACTTCCCTGATCACCTCGCGGAAGCGGGTGGGAATGTTCAACCTGCCTTTAGGATCCAGGCTATGCTCTGAATTACCTTCAAACTGGAGCACGGCTACACCAGGTCAGAAAGAATCATCAATCCGGGTCATTCACTCCACTTCACAACCCTTTTACTCTACTTTGCACCACCTTTACCCACAAAATAAACGGAGCACGATTGAGAAGTCAAGAAAAAAGAAGGGAAGAATCAGCAGCTGGGAGAGCAGTTGCATCACGTTACCAGCACTGGCGAGGCTGCGTAGCGCAAGGAAAGGGGGTACAGCAGGAAAAACTATTGAAAATTAAAAACAAAACCTTGTGGCAGACTCAATCCTGCGCAGCAGGGTCGTCAAAAAGGCCGGCCTGGTACATGGCGCTGGCGCGGAAGGGCAAATCGAAATGTGCATAGGCGTTGGGTGTGGCCACCCGGCCCCGTGGGGTACGCATGAGAAAACCTGATTGAATCAGAAACGGTTCATATACATCTTCCAGAGTATTTTTTTCTTCACAGACTGCGGTAGAGAGGGTTTCCAAGCCAATAGGACCACCCTGGAACTTTTCGATCAGGGTGAGCAGGATGCGCCGGTCCATCTCATCCAGACCAAAGCGATCCACCTGGAGCATTTCCAGAGCCTTGTCCGCCACCTCACGGCTGATGCGCGCATGTCCGCCCACCTCGGAAAAATCACGCACCCGGCGCAAGAGCCTGTTGGCAATACGGGGGGTACCCCTGCTCCTGCGGCCAATCTCCAGGGCACCGTCCACGCTGATATCTATTTGAAACAGACGTGCTGAGCGCTGCACAATGGTGGCCAGTTCTTCGGGGCTGTAATAATCAAGGCGTAAAATAACCCCGAAACGGTCACGCAGCGGGGGGGTCAAAAGACCGGTGCGGGTGGTGGCGCCAACCAGGGTAAAACGGGGCAAATCCATCTTCACGGAGCGGGCCCCGGGCCCTTGCCCAATGACCAGATCGAGCTGGTAGTCTTCCATGGCCGGGTAGAGAATCTCCTCCACCACATGGTTGAGGCGATGAATTTCATCAATGAACAGAACATCCCCTTCCTCCAGCCCGGTGAGGATGGCAGCCAAATCGCCTGCCCGCTCGATGACCGGCCCTGAAGTGACCTTGATACCCGCGCCCATTTCATTGGCAATGATATAGGCCAGGGTGGTTTTACCCAACCCTGGAAAACCATGGAACAACACATGATCCAGTGCTTCGCCACGCAGTCTGGCCGCCTGAATAAAAACATGCAAACTTTCCTTGACCTGTGCCTGACCAATATATTCCGTCAGCGTGCGGGGTCGAATTTCCACGCCTGGGACAAAAATATCCTCCTCTTCCAGTTCTGCGCTGATAAGGCGTTTGCCGCCAAGCGGTTCCTCATGTTTCACTCACAGCACCTCGTGCAAAGCAAAAAAACAGTATCCTCAACAAACTACCTGGCAGTGGCCAGCCGGCGCAAGGCTTGGCGCAGCCAATCTTCAAGTGCATAGGCTGTGGTGTCCTGTTCTTTTTCGAGGCTGCGCAGCGTCTGCCAAACCTGCTGTTCACCATAGCCTAAATTGATCAGCGCCGAGGCAGCGTCAGCCTGGGGGGACGCGGGCATACCGCTGGCCGGGCCTGGGGATACTACTCCCGGCATTTCAGGTACATCTAAGATCAGGGCAACCTTTTCGGCCAGTTCCATGCAGATGCGCTCAGCAGTTTTTTTGCCCACTCCGGGTACTGTGGTCAAGCGGCCGATATCCCTGCTGGCAATGGCCTTTTGCAAATCAACTACGCTAAAACCACCCAAGGTGGTGAGCGCCAGTTTGGGCCCGATTCCCGACACACCAATGAGTAAAAGAAAGAGCTTTTTTTCTTCTGCACTGGCAAAACCGTAGAGGATGATGGCATCTTCCCGAACTATGGTTTGCACAAAGAGCTGCACCTCCTGGTGTAAAGCCGGCAGTGCCTCATAGCTACGCAGCGACAGCAGCACCTCGTAACCAACCCCTCCCACATCGAGCACAGCCTGGCCAGGACTTTTTTGAATAATCTTCCCTTGCAGAGCAGCAATCATGACAATGCTGTACAGCCCGATAACCCGAAATATCTGCAATATTTATGCACTATCTCTCCCAAACTGTTTTAAATGGGGCCATGGTGGATGCGGTGTGCATGGTACGCATGATGGGCATGGCAGATGGCCAAGGCCAGGGCGTCAGCCGCATCCCTGGAGGGTGCGGCACTCAGGCCTAGCAGCATCCGCACCATATACTGCATCTGGGCCTTGTCAGCCTGGCCATAGCCGGCCACGTTCTGCTTGACCCGACGTGGACTATAGTTGAACACTTCCAACCCATGATGCACGGCAGCCACCACCGCAGCACCGCGGGCATGACCGAGTTTTAGGGCAGCCCTGGGATTGCGATCAATAAAAACTTCCTCCACCGCCGCCACTTCCGGGGCATGGGTGCGAATTATCTCGCTCAAGTCGGAAAAAATAACCAGCAGGCGACGGGAAAAATCTTCCTCACCAGCTGTACGGATGGTGCCACAGGAGATAAAATCAAGCCTGTTTCCCCGCGTTTGGATCACGCCATAGCCGGTTATTCTCGAACCCGGATCAACTCCCAAAATACGCATGCAGATACAATTTCAAGAGAAATTGTCCATAATTTCGTCGGGGATATCGAAATTAGCGTGCACCTTTTGCACATCGTCGTGGTCTTCGAGGCTTTCCAAAAGGCGGAGAAGCGATTGGGCTGTTTTTTCTTCACTTACCTCAACGGTCGTCCTGGGAAGCATGACCAACCCTGCATCACTGAAAGAAAAGTTACCGGCCTCCAGTTGCTCGACCACGTCGTTAAAATCTTCCGGCGCAGTCAAAATCTGATAGATGTCACCTTCTTCCAGCACATCCTCGGCCCCAGCCTCCAGGGCCAGTTCCATGAGTGCGTCTTCCTTGACCCCTTCCTTATCCACAGTCAGGCTGCCCTTCTTGTCAAACATCCAGGCAACACAGTTCGACTCTCCCAGGTTGCCGCCGCTTTTGGCAAAAAAATGGCGGATATCGGCGACCGTCCTGTTCTTATTGTCGGTCATGGTTTCCACCAAAATAGCCACCCCGCCCGGCCCATAGCCTTCATAGAGGATCTCTTCGTAAACAGCCCCATCCAAGTCTCCGGTGCCCTTCTTGATGGCCCGATCGATATTGTCCTTGGGCATGTTTTCCGCCTTGGCAGCAGTAATGGCGCTGCGCAGGCGGGGATTACCCGCTGGATCACCACCGCCGGTTCTGGCGGCAATGGTGATTTCCTTGATCAGTTTGGTGAACATTTTGCCGCGCTTGGCGTCATTTGCTCCCTTCTTCCGTTTGATAGTGCTCCATTTCGAATGACCGGACACGCGTATTACTCCTTTTGATTCAACTGATTGTTTCCTGCTGCCGCCTGGGCCGGCGATAGCCCTGCCCAAGGATGAAAACCTCCCGGCTTTCCTGGCGGGAACTTTGCGGCTTCAGCACTTTAACCGTGGTGAACAGCACTTTACACTCCTGCAAAAAGGCAGGAAAATCTTCCCCTTGGAAGACTTTACAGTATAGGACACCATTGTCGTGCAAGAGACGCTCTGCCAGTTCCAATACCCGGTGGCAGAGCCTGAGTGACTGCTGATGATCGGCATACTGGCTGCCCGTGGTGGCTGGGGCCATGTCGCTGAGCAGCACATGAAAGCCAGGCCATTTTTTGTGCACTATCCCAACGAGTTCCTCGGAAAAAACATCATAACAGAGCCGGTGGATTTCAGCATCGGGTTTTTGGGGCAAGTCGCCTGGTCGCTGCACATCCACGCCCACAAGCACGCCTTTGGGCCCGATTATGTTTGCCGCATACAGGCTCCAGCTGCCAGGATGACAGCCCAGGTCGAGCACTCGCTGACCAGGCTTGAGAAAACGGTATTTCAGCTGTGCCTCTTCCAGCTTGTACACCGACCTGGCCGGGTATTTTTCCTTTTTCGCCTTGTGGAAATAGTAGTCTTTTTCCTTGCGCATGCCTCAGTCTCCGCTTCCACTTCAACCTTATTTGGCCAAAACCATGCTGCGGGCCAAGTGCAGCGCTTCGGCCCGGGTGGCAATCATCCCTTCCATGCGAGCCATTTCCACTGCAGTAAGAATTTGCTTAAACACCGGCCCAGGCTCAAGCCCCAGCTGTCCAATCAAATCTCTACCATCTAAAAGCGGCGGACTGTTCTGCACCGGCAGCACGTGCTCGGTCTGCACCTCTTCCAAACGCATGACCAGTTGCGCCAACTCCTCTTCCATAGCCTCTGGTCGCTCTTCCCCTTTACCAGCCCGGGCATCGGCCATGGCCAGCACGAGCAGGCCAGGCAACTCCTTTCCCAGGGCCCGTACCAGCCTGATGCAGGCTTTTAAACTCAACTCACCCTGACGGGCCACATTCAAGAGATGAAAGGGCCGCATGTGTTGGCCAATAAGCAGGCAGACCCGTTCGGTCTGTCTGCCGCTCCAGTGTAAACGCTGCGCCAGGGCCTGCACCAGCTCTACGCCGACCCGTTCGTGCTGGTGGAAGGTAATGCGCCCGTCTTGGGCTACATCCTGCGACCAGGTGGCGGGTTTGCCCAAATCGTGCAGGAGGGCAGCCCATTTGAGAACAAGGATATTGCTCGCCTTCGCCAGATAGGCGCGCATGGCTGCACTGCACTGGGGAAAACCCAGCTCGGGCCGAGCAAGCAGTAGCTCGCTCTGGCGCAGGGTTTCCAGGTTGTGCGCCAACACATCTAGATGATGGCTTTTAGGCTGCTCGACCTGTGCCCCTGCGGCCAACTCGGGGATGATTTCAAAAAGCAGGCCACTTTTGGCCATGGCAGCCACAGCGGTATGGGCCCGGGGCGAGGACATGATGGTGTTGAGTTCAGCAGCCACCCGTTCGGGTGCCGAGCGGCTGATCAACTGCCGCTGGCGGACAATGGCCCCTTGTGTTGCCTCGGCCAGAGTGTATCCCAAAACAGCGGCCAGGCGATAGGCGCGCAGCATGCGCAGGGGATCACTGGTAAAGACCGCGGCCTGGGTCATACGGATCACCCCTTGGCGCAGATCTGTCAGGCCACCGGTGGGATCGAGGCAGGCAAGGGGTTCTTCCATATCAATTACCTCTCCCTCAAGCAGTCCTTCAAGGGAAAGGGCCAGGGCATTGATGGTAAAATCCCGCAGCTGCAAATCAGCCTCGATGTTTGAGGTCCCTTCCCGGAAAGACGAAATATCCACCTCTAGACCACCATGCACGACCCGGGCCACATCTTCTGTGGCATCCAACAAAACAAAGGTACCGCCTGTTTGTTGTGCAAGCGCCTGGGCAAGGGCAACAGCACCCGCAGCAATGGTCAAATCCACATCATGGGGTTGGCGCCCCAAAAGGAGATCGCGCAGGCTGCCACCACTGAGATAAAGATTTCCTCCATGGTGCTGGCGCAGGGTACCCAGCCCCTCCCGCAACCAGGGTGGCAGCAAGGTCAGTACCTGTTCTTTGGTCAACATGTTGTGCACAGACACCACCGCGTTTGGAGCGCTTGCCATCCTCATACCACCAGGTCCTGCACCAACTCATCTGCCAGAGGCGCAAACACCTCTTCCCGCGACACCCGGGATGGCCCGCCTCGCTCAATGCGTACCAGGCCGCTGGCCGGCTGGCCAGCCACCTTTTTACCATACCGCAAAACCAGCCCGGCCAAGCGAGCCTCCAACCCGGCCATATCCAACCCGTTTTCAGCCAACAGGTTCGGCATCACCCTTTCTCCCCGGCGGAGCAAAGCCACTGGCCCGGGCCGGTCGACCATGTGCAACAGCCAATCACCGGGTTCGCGCAGGGCAAGCAACCGCTCGTTATCCTTTTGATCCCGGCCAAGAATAAACCACAGACCCGGTAATGGTTCAAAATGCCGACCCAAAAGGAGCAGGCGAAAATCATCCACCAGACTGTCACCCCCATTGTCTCGAACCACGCCAAAGATACCCGGGCTCAGGCGGCGGAAACGCAGGGCCAAATTTACGTCTGCCAGCAAACATCCTCCAGCCGGAGCCGGATAATCAACGATATTGAAATGTTCTGCCAGGGCCTGTTGCTCCTTACGACCCCGGCCAGCAAGACGGTAGAGACGCTCACGATCCACCAGACCGGTCAGCTCGGGCTTGGTGGGCGGCAGCAGCCGGGCAGACAGAGGGCGCAGCAGGATACCCGCACAGCCGGATTCCCGTTCGATCAGGTGCAGGGTGTCGCGGCGCTGCGACATGGGCCGTTGCCCCAGCACCTCACCAGTGGCCAGGAAACTGGCCTGAAATTCCGGCATAAGGGCTCGCGCCTGGCGCAGCATAAAAATCTTGCAGTCGATGCAGGGGTTGAAATGGCGACCAAAGCCATGCTGCGGCGCCCGCAGCATGTTTATATAATCGCGGCTCACATCCAGCACCTGCACGTGGATGCCGTATTTAGCCTGCATGGTGGCACTGTAGTCAGCGGCACCGGCAACATCCCCATCAAAAAAAGGGGTGATGAAACGAAGTGCCACCACCTCTACACCCTGTTCCATCAGTACCCGGCAGGCAAGGATGGAATCCAGCCCGCCGGAAAAAAGAGCCAAGGCCCGCCGCCTGCCCAGACTCATGGCACACTCCGCAGCTTGCGCGCCACCAGCTCACGCACGTACGCATGGGTTTGCGCACTGGCCTGCTCGCCATCCAGCATGCGGGCCAATTCGGCCAAGCGCTGCTCTTCATCAAGCAGGCTAATCTCCGTACTGGTACGGCCTTGGGCCACCTGCTTTTCCACCTTAAAATGGAGATCGGCCCGGGCAGCAATCTGGGGCAGATGGGTAATGCAAATAACTTGGTGGTGCCCGGCCAGCTCACTGATTTTACCGGCAACCGCCTCTGCAGCCTGGCCGCCGATACCGGCATCCACCTCATCGAAAATAACGGTGTCCACCTGATCCCGGCGGGCGAGCAGGCACTTCATGGCCAAAAGCAGCCGCGAGAGTTCTCCGCCCGAAGCAATGCGGGAGAGCGCCTTGGGCGGTTCGCCTGGATTGGCGGAAAAGAGGAATTCCACCTCGTCCCAGCCACTGGCGCGCACGCGGTGGTCTTCCCGCGACCCTTGCAGTGAAACCACGAATTTGGCCTGAGTAAAACTCAAAGAAGCCAGCTCGCTTTCCATTTGGGCGACCATCTTGCGGGCCGCCTCGCTACGGGCCCGACTCAGGCGTCCTGCGCTCTGCTCAAGAACCTGTAGCAGGGCTGCTGTTTCCTTTTCCTGGCACTGGATCTGCTCTTCCATACTCTCCAAATCCGCCAGCTCCTGGGCAGCTTTTTCCGCAAAGGCAAGCACCTCTGCCAAAGTGGGACCGTATTTGCGTTGCAACAACTTCAAGTCAGCCAATCTGCCGGCAATCAGTTCCAAACGGCTGGTATCTGTGGGCAGGTCGGCCAGATAACGGGCAGCCAGGTCACTGATGTCTTCCAGCTCAAAACCAGCAGAAGCGGTTCGCTCGGCCAGGGGAAGCAGGGCGGCATCCAGCGCAGCGGCCTGTTCCAAGCTCTTTTTTGCCTCGGTCAAGTTGTCTTGCGCTTCACTCAACTGACGGGCAGCCGCACCCACGTTATGCACAAGGGCCACCGAAGCCTTGAGCTGATCGCGCTCGCGGATGAGCGCCTCATCTTCACCTGTCTGGGGCTTAATTTTACCAATTTCCTCCAGCTGAAAACGAAGAAAATCGTGCTGCTGTTCCTTATCGGCCTCGCGCTGGCGCAACTCCTGCAAGGCATTGGCTGCCTGCCGCCACTGCTGGTACTGGTCTGCCACGTGCTGACGCATGTTCCACAGTTCACCGTAGCTGTCGAGAAAATCCAGGTGACTGCGGGCATTGAGCAACTGCTGCTGATCGTGTTGGCTGGCAATGTTCACCAGATGGGTGCTCAGTTCTGCAGCCAGTTTGGCGGTAACGGCCTGGTCGTTGATAAAAAGACGGGAGCGGCCATCCTTGTACAGAATGCGGCGAAAAATACACTGGCCACTGCTGGCTGTATCGTCCAAACCCTGCTCCTCCAGCAGCGTATGCAAGGTGCTGTTGGTCGCATCCATGGTGAACACTGCCTCAATGGCTGCCTGTTCGCTGTCGCTGCGCACCCAGGTACTGGACCCGCGTCCACCGGTGAGCAGATTCACCGCCTGCAGGATGATGGATTTGCCAGCACCGGTCTCGCCGGTAAGCACAATAAGACCAGCGTCCCGCGCCGAAAAATCGAGGTGGAGCGTATCTATGAGCGCCAAACTCTGAATGCGCAACTCATGCAGCATAACTCTTTCCCGCACAAGACAGCCTGTTCAAGGCAGACATTTCCCTTGACCCCCACCCTGGCCGCCGGTATCTTTTTTATCAATTTCAGTCTTCATTTCACTGCTGATATCACACTACACCCGTATGCATCTGGTGCTGCATACAGCTGAACCCTCGTCCCTTCATACCATATTTTCACCCCGATGAATACCCCTGCATCCTGCCTGCTTCCATGTTTGCCGCATCAGGGCAGCTTGGCCAACCGCTGCTGCCATGCCGGTTTATGAGTTCACTGCTCTGGATGCAGCGGGCAAGACACTGCATGGCATCATCGATGCCGAGTCGCCTGCTGCAGCCCGGCAAAAAATTCGCAACCAGGGAAACTATCCGGTTACCCTGCGGGCCACGGAAGACAAGGCCCTGCTGGGTGCCAAGGGAGCCAAGGGACTGCACCTGCCATTTTTTCTTTCTAGCAGCCGCTGGATCAGAGCCCAGGATATCCACCTGGTCAGCCGCCAGCTGGCCACCATGCTGGGAGCCGGCATCCCCCTGGTACCAGCCTTGAGCAATCTGATTGAACAGGGTGCCCCAGGCGAACAGCGTGCCCTGAAAACCATGCTGGCCCGCATCCGCGAGGCACTCAACGAAGGCCATTCCTTCAGTGCCGCGCTCAGCGCCCAGCCCAAACTCTTTTCTCCCATGTACATCAACATGGTCCGAGCCGGCGAGGCCGCTGGCACCCTGCACCTGGTGCTGACTCAACTGGCGGAATTCGGCGAGCGACAGCAGGCCCTGCACTCCCGCATCCGTGCGGCCATGCTCTACCCGCTCTTTATGGCCGTGGTCGGTATCGCAGTGCTGGCTTTTCTCATTATCTTCATCCTGCCCGGCATCACCGCGGTATTTGCAGACAGCAAGCAGGCTCTCCCCCTGCCCACCACCCTGCTCATGGGCCTAAGCGCAATCCTGCGCTCCTACTGGCTGCCGCTTCTGCTCCTTACTCTCATGCTGCTGGTGGCTTTGCGTCAGGCGGTGCGTACCCCGCAAGGCCAACGACGCTGGCACCAAGCCAAGCTCTCGCTTCCCCTGCTTGCTGGCCTCAACCAAAAGCAGGCAGCCGCCCGCTTTGCCCGCTCACTGGCAAACCTCCTGCACTCGGGCGTCCCCCTGGTGGCTGCACTGCGCATTGTCAGCAACACCACCGGCAACGTGTTGATTGGCGAAATGATTGCAAATGCCTGCACCGAATTGGAAAAGGGCCAGAGTCTGGCTGCCTATTTTCGGGGTAAGCCATATTTTCCGCCCATGCTGGTGCAGATGATGGCCGTAGGTGAACAGAGCGGTGCGTTAGATGAAATGTTGACCCGGGCGGCAGACAGTTACGAACAGGAGGTGGAAACAAAGATCACGGCCCTGACCTCCATGCTCGAGCCAGTTATGATTCTGCTGATGGGAGCAGCGGTGGCCTTTATTGTGGTGGCAGTGCTGTTGCCCATTTTCGAGATGAACCAGCTCATCAGGTAACCCGAAAGACCTCCTCCAGGGTAGTGAGGCCGGCCAGTACCTTGGCAATGCCATCGTCACGCAGGGTGCGCATGCCGGTTTCCGGCAGGGCCAGGGCCTCGGCCTTGAGCTTGCCTGCCTCGGAGGTGCGTAAAATCAAGTTCTTCATGGCCGGACTCAGGCGCAGCAGTTCGAAAATGCCAATACGCCCACGATAGCCGGTGTGCAGGCAGGCACTACATCCCTGGCCGCGGTACAGTTGCAACTCCCCCCCACGGTCGGCAGCAATCCGGGCCAGGCGGAGCAGTTCGGGCGAGGGCTGGTAGGGCTCACGGCACTCCGGGCAGATGGTGCGCACCAGACGCTGGGCCATGATGGCATGCACCGAGGAAGCTACCAAAAAGGGCTCTACCCCCATATCGACCAGCCGGGTGATGGCACTGGCCGCATCGTTGGTGTGCAGGGTGGAAAAAACCAAATGTCCGGTCAAGGCCGATTGGATGGCAATCTGCGCGGTTTCATCATCACGGATTTCCCCCACCAGAATCACGTCTGGATCTTGGCGGACAATGGTTCTGAGCCCGCTGGCAAAGCCCAGGCCAATGCGTGCGTTCACCTGCATCTGGCTGATACCGTTGATTTGGTACTCAATGGGGTCTTCAATGGTGATGATGTTGATATCCGGCGTATTGAGGATGTTGAGTGCAGAGTACAGGGTGGTGGTTTTGCCACTGCCCGTGGGCCCGGTCACCAGGATGATGCCGTGGGGTGCGGCCAGCAACTCCTGAAAATGACGGTAATCCTCTGGACTTAGTCCCAACTTTTCCAGCGGCAGCAAGGTATTGGCCTTATCGAGTAAACGCATGACCACCCGCTCGCCAAAGGCCGTGGGCAGGGTAGAAACACGAATATCCACGCTGCGCTGGGCAAGGCGAATTTCAATACGGCCATCTTGGGGAAGTCGTTTTTCCGCAATGTCCATGCTGGCCATGATCTTGACCCGCGAAACCAGCTTGGCCTGGGCATGCTTGGGCGGAGTGTACATATCGTAGAGGATGCCGTCCACCCGCTTGCGGATCTTGACCTTGTCCCGGTAAGGCTCGATATGGATATCGCTGGCCCCCTCCCGCACCGCCTGCGACAGCACCAGGTTGACCAGCTTGATCACCGGGGTATCACTGGTATCATCAAGCAGATCAGCGGTTTCTTCAATCTCCGAAAGGATGCTGGCCGGGTCTTCCTCGTCTATATCCTGCATCACCTGGGCTGCTGCCAGGGAGCGGGTTTGCTCATACGCAGCACTGATGGCCGCAAGGATGGCAGCCTCCGGCGCCAGTACCCAATCCACCCCTTCCCATTCCAAAAGACGGGCCAGATCATCGGCCTGCTGAAAAAAAAGTGGCTCTGCCAGGGCCAAACAAGACCGCTGCGGCGTGGCCACTGGCACCATCTTGAATTTTTTCAAACTGGCAATGCTCAGTTTGGCCACGAAAAACGTGCTCATCTCCCTGGGCAGTCGCAGCATGGGTTCAAGGTCATACTGCTGTGCCAGGGCAGTGATGAGCGTCTCTTCCTTGATCGCCCCCTGGCGCAACAAAATCTCGCCGAGCCTGCCACCCTTTGCCGCCTGCACGGCCAGGGCCGCCTGCACAGCAGCGGCATCCAGGCCAAAATCTCTTTGTAAGAGCTCACCCAGGCGGGGAGGATTTGCGTTCAACGCCGGGGCTCCAGCCTGCTGCGGCTCTTCTGGCTGCACCTGTTCCTGCGCTTGCATTGCTGCCTGTGTTTGCACCTGCATCTCTGTTCGGGTCATTGCCAGCTCAGTTGCTGTTTGTGCGGCGCTGCACCCGGTTCAAATGAGCGGCAGCACTCTCCCGCAGGCTCTGCTCCCCGAGTACCGGTGCACTCTCCGGCGCGCCCTGGGGGAGCGGCTGGGCCAGGGCCTGCTCAAACATGGCAGCAGCATCCCTGCGCCTGCCCTCCTGCTCCAGCAACAGCCCCATGTTCACCAGGGCGGCCATACTGTCCGGATCTTTCTCCAGGGCCTGGCGCAGGTAAAGACGGGCGCTGCCCAACTGCCGCTGCTGGAGCTTAACAAAGCCCATGTCTGTCAGCCACGCTGCCTCAGTCAAAGGCTTTGGCCGGCGCAGGAAACGATCGGCCACATCGCCGGGCTTTTTATGCATGGCCTCCACCTCTGCGCGCTTCTCTTCAAAAACCCGGTTCAACTCCACCGGGTTTTCCATGATATGCGGGGTGATGAAAATAAAGAGGTTGGTTTTCTTTTCCATATTGCCGCGCGATTTGAACAGCCAGCCCAAGCCCGGGATATCTCCCAACAGCGGCACCTTGTATTCACCCGTGGCTGTATCCTGGCCGATCATGCCGCCAATAACCACGGTTTGCTCGTTCTGCACCACCACGGTGGTATCGGCACTGCGGGTGAAGGTGGTGGGATTGCCGTTATTCAAGGTCTTGAGCTTGATCACCTCCACCCCGATATCCATACGCACCACATCGGCCTGGTTGATCTGCGGGGTGATGGCCAGGGTGGTGGTTACGTCCTTGTACTCGTAGTTAGTGTAATCCTGCAGGGCCTCTGTAGTATTTTTGCTGACAATATAAGGTACATTCTCCCCCACCTTGATGGTGGCCTTTTTATTGTCTGTGGTGAGGATCTGTGGAGTGGCGATTACATTGATATCCTTGTCGTTCTTGTAGGCATTCAACACTGCCCCCAGGTTGGGAAAGGTGATGCCGCCGATTTCAATACCCTGTTTGAGCACACCCAAGGTAAAGCCGGCAGGCAATACCGGCGGCGTAGCTCTCACCCCACGGATAATGTCGTAGGGATTGTCTGGATTGCCACTAAACCCCGTATGCAGGGTGCCATCGCCGCTGTCAAAGGTACCAGTGCCACCCCACTGCACGCCGATATTGAAATCCTTGTCTGCCTGCACCTCCATAATCAATGCTTCCAGATAGATCATGCGCCTGGGCACATCCAGCTGCCTGACAATGGCCGCCACGGCCTCAAACTCCTCCCGCGGCCCATTGATGACCAGGGAGTTGGTCTCCACATCGGCCACAATATTCATCTCGCCAGTCAACACCGGCCGGCTCAGGGGCTTTTCCTCACCCTCCCTGGCAGGACCACCACCCTCCTGCCGGGGGAGATCCATCAGCACCTTGACCATCTCTTCGGCCCGGGCATGCTGCAGGGTGATCACCTGCACCTGCTCCACCTGTGTGCCAGTCTCCACATCCAGTTTGGCCACTGCAGCCCGAATTCGACCAATGGTGGCAGGCGGAGCATACACTGCCAGGGCATTGGCACGCTCATAGGGCATCATTTTGACCAGGGTCGCACGCTGTCCGGCCCCGGCCTGTGCATCCTGCGGAAAAAGCTGCCCCACCACCCGGGCCGCACTGGCAGCCGAGGCGTGTTGCAGGGGAATGATGGCCAGTTCCTCGTTGCGGGCAGGCACATCCACTGAACGGATAATTTCCAGAAGCCGCCTGATATTAGACTGGTAATCCGTAATAGTGAGGATACCCGAATCTCCATGCGACACCATAATGCTGGTTTTGGGCACCAGTGGGGTAAGCATGGCACGCACCTCGTCAGCACCTGCATGCTTGAGGCGAACAATGTGGGTGATGATCCTGTCTTCGGCGGGCAGAATATCGCCATCGCGAAAGGTGGCAATATTTTTGGAACGGGCCTGCACCGAGGGCACGATTTTCACCACTGGTCCGCTGGGCACCGCTGCATAGCCGTTCACCTCCAGAACAGACTCGAAGATGCGATAGGCCTCACCCGTTGATACACCCGCAGGCGAGAGAATGGTCACCTTGCCCCTGACCTCCGGATCAACGACAAAATTTTTGCCGGTGAGCTCACTCATGTATTTGATGAAGACATTGATATCCACATCGTTGAAATCCATAGTCACTGGCTGACTTTCTACTGGTCTTGACCCAGCATCAGGATCAGTCACCTGTCCCGCGGCAAGACCTGTCTGCCAGGTCAATAAAAAAAAGAGCAGGATGATGAATACTGCCAGATTAGTTGTGCTTCTTTTGCCCATGATCCGCCTAGTTTCAAGATCAATCCATGGCCTGTACAAACAGGCAGCTTAGTGGTTTGCGCCGCTTGGCTGGGTCAAGCTCCCTGGTTCTTCCCAAGGGACTTCCAGGGGCTGCAGAGCAGCCGCGCCGGTACGCACCGGTACTCCTCCGGCGGTTTCACCGTGATTGCTCCGGGAGACAGAACCGGTGGTATTGACTCGGCGACCAGGCAGGGCCTGGGGAACTGTGCGGCCGCCGATACTGTATGCTTCCTGTGGTTCTGGTGATCCTTGCAGCCCCTGCGGCGACAAGGGGCTGAGCAGTTGGCCTTCCTCCAGGCCCATGGAGGCATCGGCCCTGCCAGGTGGCAGAACCGGGTTGTTTTCCCGTTCCTTTAATAAAAGGAGTTCCGGCCCGGCACTGGTGGTCAGCACCACCCGGCCACGCCCTATCTGCACGATCTCCGCGCCCAAAACAGTATCACCCAAGCGGTAAATCTGCTCCTGTTCTTCCTTACCCGCCCGGATAATGGCGCGGGCATCCGCAGCACTACCACTCACCGTGCCCAACAGTTCAAGCGGCCCACCACTGGCGGCCAGCTTGTCTGCCTGCCAGTCCTGCCCAGTTGTACCCTTGCCCTCAAGGGCAGCCTTGAAAATATTATGGGCCAAAATCTGCTGGATAGCAGCCTCATGGGTCAGCAGTGTGCCGCTTTCCTGACCGCTGCGTCCTGTCTCTGCCTGCTGCGGGGCTATGTTCGGACCAAGCACCGCATCCAGCCTGCTCCCCAGCCACTGATAAGCAAAATACACGGCCGCATACAGGACAAGGGCCGCAACTCCCAGCGCAATACCCAGCGGTAGCAGTCGCTTCTTCATGGCCCTGTCCCCCTCTCCTGCTCCGGTGTCTGCAGCAGGGCTGCATCCCGTCCATCCCGCTCATCTCGCTTAAAGGCCAGGGCCGGATCGGCCAGACTACCGGACAGCACCACATAAAACGCGTCCCTGGCCGGGTGCTCCTTATATGCCTCGATCATCTGCACTTCCTGTTCGCTGCGTAGCTCGGCGTACAGGGCCGGTTTGGGATAAACGGTGCCACGCACATCCAAACGGCTGCTGGTAAAATTAGCGAGCAAGGGCTGGACAAATTGTACCGCACCCTGGAACTCACAGGTGCAGAGCGGCGATTGCAGGCTGCCGTTTTTCACGGCAATATTCTGGCCATTCTGTTCAAGCCGCAGCAGCAAACCTGTAAAGGGCAGGCGCTCGTGGCCCTGTATGGAGCGACGCAGGGGCAGTTCGCCATCTGCCACATGGACAGCGGCATGCAGGTCTTCCAGCACACCTCCTTGCACGATCCGGCCCTGTGCCGTGCCAGAAAGTATACCCTGCACCTGCCGGTCCAAACCTTGCCGCAGCCAGCCCAGCTCCGCCAGGTTCAGGGAATCCAGGGTGGCGGAAAGATCGATGCTGCGCTGCCCCTCATCAAGGCGCACAAGGCTGTTTCCTGTCATGGTCCCCTGCGCCATGTGCAGGGTGAAGTGGCTGCGTAGTTCCCGCTGCCGAAAAAAGGCGAGGGGATCTGGCCGGAGCACCAGGCTTTCCAGCCGTATGGGTTCGCCGGGTTTGCCGTATAATTTGCCGTATGTCGTGCTGGTGGCACGGCCTTCCACCTGCTCCAG
>JABMJC010000062.1 GCA_013201405.1 Desulfobulbaceae bacterium | reverse complement strand
ATTTGAACCCACCTTAAACTTGCCGCCAAACTGTCGGAAAATGGAGACCACATCTGTCTGGTGTTGTGGTGTGAAGCCATGTCGCGGATAATGGAATTTTTTTAGGACGCTCACCTTTTCAAGGGCCTGCATCGGATACCTTGATGATCAAAGAAATGCAGGAGGAGTCTTTATGCCAGAACAAAAGATAGCCCACCTTAAGCGCCGTACAATCAAGGCAGGTGTTTTAATCCCCCTGGTACAGGCTTTTCAGTGTGAAGTGGGGATTGGAAAGCCAGCAATATGGTGCAGAGCGTGATTTGTGCACTGGCACGCCAGGATGGAGAACGCTGGGTGGGTCGACTTGGCAAGAATTTGAGGGAATAGAGAGGTCGATGCTTTTGTGGGCAGAGAGCAGAGGATGGAGCGTTTGAAATCGACATGCTTGGCCAATCGGCACGGCATCTGGATTTCAATGTCACCCGCTGTTGTTGTGCAGAATTTTATCAGGGGCTGAGTTTGGCCGAGTTGGCGAACTTGTTTCACTGCGAGCGCGATTTCAACATGATGGACTGCTTCAGCGAAGATATTGTCCTGAAGCGCTCACAGGCCATTATAGCAGGGGGTACGCTTTTGCGATTTTCGTTTTGAACGCACAGAGGCGATATGAATTTTTCTGGCAAAAATTCTGAAAGAAGGGTCCAGGTTTCTGCGCTGTGCATTGAAGATTGCGCAGCCATGCCAAACAGCCACACAAAGACCAGGGGAAGGGGGTGGTTCTCTGCTTTTCTTCTGCGCGCCTGAGGAATGTGGCGTGTTCTCGTGTGCAAAGAAAAGCAGAGTTGCTGCTCTGGACGTTTAGTGCAATGTCAGGTCAAAATTGCCTTTACAGAGACGGAAAGCATTCTGGAGGTGAAAAACATTCGATACAGCCGTCCAGTTGAGAACGCGTTGCATGGAGTTTAAATTACTGTTCGAGTGCTGCCAGGGCCTGCTCGATACGTCTCATCCCTTCCTTGATGGTGTCCAGAGACGTGGCAAAGGAGAAGCGAATAAAGGCGTCGGCTCCAAAAGCTGCGCCAGGCACAGTGGCCACACGGGCTTCTTCCAGGAAATAGTCTGCCAGGGCAACTGAACCATCAATGGGTTTGCCCTTGAAGGAACTACCGTAGTACGCAGAGAAGTTGGGAAACACGTAAAATGCGCCCATGGGTGCCACGCAACTCACCCCCCTGATGCTGTTGAGGGCCTGAACAAAGAAGTCCCTGCGGGGGAAAAAGGCTGCCAACATGGTCTGGGGAAAGTCCTGCGGCCCGGATAGGGCGGCAAGGGCTGCATACTGCGAAAGCGCGACTGGATTGGAAACCGATTGGCTCTGCACCTTGTTCATTGCCTTGATGACCGCCAGGGGGCCGGCGCACCAGCCAATGCGCCATCCGGTCATGGAGTAGGATTTGGATACGCCGTTGCAGAGAATGGTTTGTTCCTGCAGGGTTGGATCCACATGGAGGATATGGGGAATGGCTTTGTCGGCAGTGTAGACAATTTCCTCGTAAATATCGTCGGATATGATCAGCCAGCCGCGCTCGCGCACCAGTTGGGCCACAGCTTTGAGCGATGCTTCCGAGTTGACGGATCCCGTCGGATTGGAAGGGCTGTTGAGAATGAGCACCTTGGTCTTGCTGCTGGCATGCTGCTGCAGATCTTCCGCATCAAGATCAAAACTTTTTTCTTCACGCAGAGGAACCGATACTGGAACACCACTGGCCAATTCCACCATGGGTGGATAGGAGACCCAGTACGGGGTAGGGATGAGCACTTCATCCCCCGGGTTGAGCAGGGCCTGGAAAATATTGTACAAACCCTGCTTGCCACCACAGCTGATCTGAATTTCCTCTGGATCGTAGTGCAGGCCCATTTTGTCAAGATAGCGTGCACATACGGCTTCGCGCAGTTCAAGGATGCCATTGGCCGCAGTGTAGCGGGTATGACCATCGTCAATGGCGGCCTTGCCCGCGCTGCAGATATGGTCGGGGGTGGGGAAATCCGGCTCGCCCACGCTGAAATTCAGCACATCTACGCCAGCGGCCTTCAGCTGTTTGGCCTTGGCGTTGATGGCCAAGGTAGGTGAAGGGGCTATTTGCTCAACTCGTTGTGCAAGGGTAATGACTGCTGACATGATGTACTCCAAGGTATGCATTGAACATCGGACCGGTAGCGAAAAAGCGTAGTACTTAAACGCGATTGCCTTGTTTTGACAAGTAAAAAACGTAAGAATTCAAAATGAGTGTGGCGCTGCGCTACCTGTTTGCAACATAAACACCAAGCTGTACAAACCCCTTATGGCTCCTGGTAAACAGGGCAAGGGCGCTGAGGATCGTAGTGCAGGTACACCGGGTCGTCGGCTTGACTGTGGCAATCCAGACAGAGGCCAATACGGAGGATGCGACGGAGTTCCTCACCGTTGAATGGACGCAGATTGGCGCGGGAACCGTACTGCAGCGCCTCGCCATCAATGTTCACAAAGTTGTCAAAACCCGGTGTCTGATGGCCGTCGGGATCGCGTACACCGCGATCGACCGGGGTAAAATGCCATTTCCCATTTTTTTTCTGCACCGTACCCTCACCCAGGCCAACGGTCTTGGGCGAAGCGTGACAATCCTTGCAATCCCTGCCCTTGGCCTGGATGGTGTGCGGATTGATTGCAGCCATGGTGAAGCGGCTGAATCCGCCTTCTTCGGGCTGTCCCTGTTCATCAATCAGGGTGATCACATCTTGGCAGCCCGGTGTGACCACAACTATCTCGTCTTCCCACACCGCCAGCATGGGTTTTTCATAGCGGATATAGGAGCGTCCTTCCTCCCACCAGCCCGGTGTATTTTCCAGGGTGAGTTTGTCAAGGTGTGTTTCCCGCTTGTCGCGCTTGACATGGCAGCCATAACACTGGGGCACCCAGGTGGAATGGCAGGCTTCACAGGTAACGCGCTTGTGCACAGGTGAGACGCAGGCCGTTGGATGTGGCTCTTTAAGCGGCCGTTCCACATTGTCCAGTTTGCCAGTAAGGAGAAACAGACCATTTTTTTGACTGACATTGGTGAGCTGGTTGCCTTTTTTGGTGCGCCCTGGCGTCTTACTGTGGCAGCTTTCGCAGGTAATTTCCAGCTGTTCTTCGTAATGGGCGTAATTGGTGCCATCTCCCATAATTTCATCGCGGGTATGGCAGTCGATGCACACCATTTTTTTGACGTGATGGATATCCGGTGCAAGGGAGAGATAAAAGCGGTCGCCGGCAAGGCGCTGGGATGAAAGTTCGCCTTTTTCATAGGGCGTGCCATATCCTTCGGCCTCGTATACACCAATGTAGGAAAGGCCGATGCGGCCTGAACGGTTGTGGCAGCGGATGCAGTTCTCTTCAGGCACCTGTTTCACCACCCGCGGATGTGGTTTTTTTTCGGCCTGTCTCGCTTTTTCCTCTGGACTCCGTTCAGCAAAAACAGTGTCTGTGGCAAAGCCCTCGGGCAATATATAGTGGCAGGCGGAGCAACCGCCACCTTTGTCATTGAAAAAATCCGGTGCACCCGGCAGATCGCCTTTTTGTTTCCATAAATGGCAGGTGGCGCAGAGTTTACGGTAATAATCCAGGGCGAGCGAGGTTTCGCCGCTTTCAAGCAGCTGTTCAACCGTGATGTCGGCATCCTGGTGATCGCGTTCACCCCAGTAATAGAGCAGGGTGGCAAGAATACCCCGGTTGGTGGCCATGAGCGAATTTTTGACCTTGACCGTGTCGGCCGGGTGGCAACCTTCAACCCCGCAGGTTTTTTCCACCACGCGCAAGTCGCCTGGATTGAGCACCATGCCCTGATGCGCCTTGTCTTGGTCGATGGCCAGGGCATCCCCAAGATGGCAGGGAGAGCAGCCAACTACTAGCCGGTCGTGGGCACCGTCGAGCTGCTCGGTTTCATGGCAGTTCAGGCACATTTCAATATGACCGGCAGTGGTGAGCACCACCTGCTCGGGTCTGCTGGTGCGCTGTTCCTTGAGAATTAGGTAACCAATAAGGAGGACAAGACAGGGCAGAAAGATAAGGACGGCAAGCAGTCGGCGGGATTGTTGGTTCATACGCGGCAGAATAGAGCTGGAGCAGAGGAACAGGGGAGGTGGGCAAGATCATGCCACGCTCCGGGAACCGGGTGTCCTCGCACTATTGATCTGCGTAACAGCATCAGAAAGTTATTCGTAAAAACCATGAACCACCGGAATGCGACGGCCAGAACCAAAGGCCTTTTTCGATACCCTGATGCCCAGGGGTGCCTGCACACGTTTATGCTCATTGGTGCGAATACGCCGGACAATATCCTGCACCAAGGTCAGGTCCACCTGCTGGGCAGCGGCAATGTATTCCACCGACTGCCCTTGCTCCAGATAGGCCGCCAGGATGGGATCCAGCACTGCATAAGACGGCAGATCATCCTGATCCAACTGATCTGGCTTGAGTTCTGCGGTGGGTGGACGAGTGATCGTACGCTCAGGGATAAGCTCTGTCTCACGATTGATCCAGCGGGCCAGGGCATATACCTGTGTCTTGAACACATCGGCCAGCACGGCCAGGCCGCCGCACATATCACCATACAAGGTGCAATAGCCAACTGCCAGCTCTGACTTGTTGCCTGTGTTGAGCAGCAGGCTGTTGAACCTGTTGGATAAGGCCATGAGCAGGTTGCCGCGGATACGGGCCTGAATGTTTTGTTCGGTTGTATCTACCTGTAGATCTGTAAAAAAAGGACCCAATGCCTGGGTGTAAACGTCCATGGCCGGTTGGATGGGGATGCAGGCAAAGGAGCAACCTAAATTACGGGCCAGTTGTTTGGCGTCTTCTATGGACTGCCCAGAGGTATAGGGAGAAGGCAGGGTAACTCCGTGCACCTTGTCGGCACCTAAAGCCCGACAGGCCAGGGCAGCTGTAAGCGCAGAATCGAGGCCGCCGGACAGCCCGATGATGGCCTTGCGGAAACCACTTTTGTGCAGGTAGTCGCGCAGGCCGCAAACAAGGGCTTGGGCAAGATCACTGATTCTGTCATCTGGTTGCGGGAGGACATGGGTGTTCAGGGTGGTGAAATTTACGATCAGCATGTCTTCTGCAAAACCAGCAGCCATGGCATGGACTGCCCCCATACTGTTCATGGCGTGGGAGTGGCCATCAAAAACCAGGCTGTCCTGTCCGCCCGCCTGATTGACATAGAGCAGGGGCAGATTGTAGGTGGTGCAGAGGTTGGAAAACGTGCGGTGGCGCTGACGCAATATGCCGTAGTGATAGGGAGATGCGGAGATATTGATGAGCAAATCCGGCATAATGGCCCCGGACATGAAATCTTCGACCGGGTTGGACGTGCCAGTATTCCCCTGCCCGCAAATGTCTTCACCGATGCCCAGGGCACAGTGCAAGTGATTGCATGGGAAGGTTACCGCTTCCACACCCGCGGCAAAGTGGCGAGGTTCATCAAAAACATCGTCATTGGACAACAGGCGTTTATGGGCCTGGGCCAGGATGGCGCCGTTGTGCAGCACGCAGGCACTGTTGAATAATGGTTTACCGGGCAGGGGCGAGCGAGCAAGTACCCCTATTACGCAGGTAAGTTCTTTGACTTCTTTGGTAAAGTCAACGAGTTCGTGCAATGTCCGGTCATGCGCCTCTAAGAAGGCATTGCGTTCCAACAGATCTTGCGGTGGGCAGCCACAGAGGGCTAGTTCTGGAAAAATTGCCAGGGAACACCCAGCCTTTTGGGCCTGGATGAGTCTTTCTTTTATGTTTTGGATAGTTCCAGCCCAGTCACCGATGAGCGGGTTCGTCTGGATGAGGGCGATATTCAAAAGAGGATAACCTGAGATGAAGCACTGATAAACGGGATACGGAGGACAAATGTCTCCACCTGGGGACAAATATCACTTGCCCGCTCAGAATATACTTCGTGGAGCAGCCCTTGGGCTGCAAACAAAAAACCCGACGGTGCTGCGTGCCGTCGGGTGTTCAGATCATCAGCAATTACTGCTTGGTGACGTTGGCGGCTGCCGGTCCTTTGGGACCATCAACGATTTCAAACTGAACCTTGTCTCCTTCGTTCAGCGTCTTAAAACCGCTTCCGGTGATGGCGGAATAGTGTACAAACACATCCTTTCCTTCTTCCTGCTCGATGAAACCAAACCCCTTGGACTCGTTAAACCATTTGACTGTTCCTTTCAACATCGCTGCCTTGTTCTCCTTCTTTGTGACTGGATTTCCTACCATGTAGAACTGGTATTACAATTCAAGAGGAATGATCTTCAAAAACGGTATAAACACAGAAACCACATGGACCATCTCACTGCACAATACCATCCTTAGCACGAAAAACAAGTAAATTGAGATGTTTTTTTGATCAACCCAACGTTTTTTTATGCTGATGAGGCCTTTGGCCCTTGCATTTGCATTCAAGCAGTGCAATTTTTGTTGTGTTTTTCTTGCTTCTTTTTGTTGGTTGGAGGTTTATCTTTCTGTTTTTATTTATAAAAATTATGGTTGCCAATAACTCCTGCCTTTTTGGTCTGATGCATGAGCCAGGTATGTGTTGCAGGAGAGCATTATCCGCAAGGTCTGGACAGCATGCAATTTTCTGACAAAAAATGAATCCACATGGGTGTATGTATACTATATACTGTCCACTGTCTGCCATGGCGACTACGCTTTTTTGCATGCCGCAAACAGAATGATTATCTGTGATTAAATCCACGGTAAATCCACGGCCTGTGCATGCATTGCTTGCGTCTTGTTGCCCTGTACAGGATTGGGTATGGTCGGGTCGGTACAACACTTTTTTTTGAGCGGGTCATTGTGAAGAAAATTTTCCTTCCGGTTTTGGGCATCCTTGCGCTTGCTGTTGCGGGAGGGGGTTATTTTTTCACCAGAACCCCGGCCATCAAGGTGGCCGTGCAAAGGGTGGACAGCGGCACTGTGGAAGCCACGGTGGCCAATACCCGCGCCGGGACGATCAAGGCCCGCTATCGGGCCAAGCTCACCCCCACCATTGGTGGTCGCATTGCCGGTTTGCATGTGCGCAAGGCAGACCAGGTACAGGCAGGTCAACTTCTGCTGACCCTGTGGAACGATGATCTGCAGGCAGAACTCAAGCTGGCGCAAAGAGAACGTCTGGCTGCAACGGCTGCGGCGCGTGAAGCTTGTCTGATGGCCGAGCTTGCCAGTAAACAGGCCCTGCGTCAGGCCAATTTGCGTCCAACCCGCGCTACCTCTGATTCAGACTATGACATTGCCCAGGCAGAGGCCAAGGCCAAGGGCGCTGCCTGCGAAGCGGCCAAGGCCAGGGAAACGGTCGCAGCCGCCCGCATCGACAGGGCCAACGCCACCCTGGAACAGACCCGATTGGTCGCCCCCTTTGATGGTGTGGTTGCCGAAGTAAATGGCGAGATCGGCGAATACCTGACTCCGTCGCCTCCAGGGATTGCGACCCTGCCAGCCGTAGATCTGATTAACATGGATTTTTTGTATGCGGCTGCTCCCATTGATGAAATCGATGCAGCCAATATTCGCCCAGGCATGGCAGTACGGATCAGCCTGGATGCCTTTCCCAGGCAGCACTTTACCGGCCGGGTACGCTCAATTGCCCCCTATGTGCTCGAGGTTGCCAAGCAGGCGCGCACCGTGGAAATAGAGGCCGACTTTGACCAGGGCGCCGTGCCGCCCCACCTGCTGGCTGGCTACAGCACCGATATTGAGGTGATCCTGGCTACCAGGGAACAGGTGCTGCGGGTACCCACCGAGGCTCTGCTGAGCGATGGGGCGGTGTATGTGTTCCATGCCGCAGACAGGCGGGTGCGACGCCAGCAAGTAGAAACAGGCCTGGCCAACTGGAGATTTACTGAAATCCGTTCAGGATTACAGTCCGGAGACTTGGTGGTCACCTCCATCGAACGCCAGGGTTTGGCCGATGGGGTATTGGTCGAGGTGGAAAAACAGCCCCTGGCAGCGGCAGGGAAATGATAGCGCTTAAGCAGGTGAGTCGCCTGTTTACCGTGGGTGGGCAGGTGGTTCGGGCCATGGACGATGTTTCGCTCAACATCGCTGCAGGGGAGTATGTGTCCATTATGGGTCCTTCTGGTTCCGGTAAATCGACTCTGCTCAATATAATCGGCTTGCTCGACACGCCAAACAGTGGCAAGTACTACCTGCAGGGCCACGACGTCACCCGCCTGGACGACCGTCAACTGGCTGCGGTACGCAACCGCACCATTGGTTTCATCTTCCAGTTCTTTCATCTTATCCCCCGCTTGACCGCTGAACAAAATATAGAGCTACCGTTGCTGCTTGCCGGTGTCCCCCGGCAGGAACGTCAGGCACGCAGCGCTTCTTTGCTTGCAGCCTTTGGCCTGGCGGAACGCAAACTGCACCGGCCAGATGAACTCTCCGGTGGCCAACGACAACGGGTGGCAATTGCCCGTGCCGTGATCAACCGGCCAGCCATTCTTCTGGCCGACGAACCCACAGGCAACCTCGACAGCCATTCTGGCGGAGAAATTATTGATTTGATGGAGCAGTTGAACCGGGAAGGTTTGACCCTGATCGTGGTAACCCACGACCCGGCAATCGGCCAGCGGGCAAGCAGGCGCATTCGGGTGGTGGATGGCCGTATCGCCAGCGATAGTAGCGGATAGCCATGCGTCCCTTTGATGTCATAGGCTTTGCCTTGCAGAGCTTGGGCGGCAACATGGTGCGCACCGTGCTTATGCTGCTGGCCATGGCCATAGGTGTGGCTGCGGTGGTGCTGCTTACTGGCATTGGTAATGGTGCTAAGCTCTATATTGTCGATCAATTTTCCTCGCTCGGCACCAATCTGGTGATTGTCATCCCTGGCCGTTCCGACACCGCCAGCAACATGCCCGCCACCCTGGTGGGTGAAACACCGCGGGATCTGACCCTTGGCGATGCCAAGGCCCTTGAGCGCCATGCAAGCGTACGTCTGCTTACGCCAATCAACTTGGGCGAAGTGTACATCTCCTGGCGGGGCAGGGAACGGGCAGTGCCCTTGCTGGGCGCCACTGCGCCCCTCTTGCAACTGTACTTTTTAGAGCTGGAGCGCGGCACCTTTCTTCCCGAGGAAGATATGGAAAGTACCCGGCAGGTGTGTGTGATTGGCTCAAAGGTGCGGCAGGAACTCTTCGGACAGCAGAATGCCCTAGGCGAACTGGTACGCCTTGGTGGCTTCCGTTGCCGGGTGATCGGGATACTGGCCTCAGAGGGCCGCTCCCTTGGCTTGGATACCGAAGAACTGGTGATCGTACCGGTGGCCTTTGCCCAGATGCTGCTCAATACCGAAGGACTGTTGCGCATCTTCATTGAGGCCAGGGACCTGAAGATGATGGAGGAGTTGAACACACACATCAAAACCACCATTGCCAGACGTCATTACGGCGAAGACGATGTCACCATCATCACCCAGGACTCCGTGCTGGCAGCCTTTGACAAAATTTTTAACGTGCTGACCCTCACAGTGGCCGGTATTGCCGGTATCAGCCTGATCGTGGCCGGTATTCTTATTATGAATGTGATGCTCATGGCTGTTGCCCAGCGTACAGCTGAGATCGGACTGTGCAAGGCCTTGGGGGCAGGGCAGGGGCAAATCATGATTTTGCTGATCAGCGAGGCCCTGGTCTTATCTGCCATCGGTGGCCTGATCGGACTTGTCCTCGGTTTTTGTGGGGCATGGCTTGCCGTCCAGTTCTATCCGACCCTGCAGACCACCCCTCCGGCCTGGGCCATTTTAGCTGCCTTGGGTACAGCCTTGGGCACCGGTTTTTTGGCATCGCTTCTGCCGGCGCGGCGAGCGGCCCAACTCGACCCCATCCAGGCCCTGGCCCGTCATTGATGCCATGGATATTCAGGATCAAAGCCAATTTATCACTGGTTCCATTCGGGCCAGGCCACTGCACTCCTTTCTCACCGGATTGGGCATTGCCGTGGGCATTGCCGCAGTCCTTCTGCTCACCTCCATGGGTGAGGGCTTGCAGCGTTATGTGCTGTCTGAATTTACCCAATTTGGCACCAACCTCATCGCTGTCAGGCCGGGCAAAGTCAGTACCATGGGTACTTCCCTTGGGGTGCTGGGTTCGGAGCGACTTTTAACCCTGGATGACGCCGAAGCCCTGCGCCACCTGCCAGATATCGAAGCAGTGGTGCCCGTGGTGTATGGCAACGTTGAAATCCGAGCTGGCAGCCGCGCCCGGAGAATCACCGCCTATGGTGTCGGTCCCGAGATGGACAGGGCCTTTCGCATGCAGGTGCAGCTTGGCCGCTTCCTTCCTTTTGATGATCTGCGCACTGCCCGGCCCTTTGTCGTTTTAGGGCACAAGGTGCGCCATGAACTCTTTCCAAACCAAAATCCTTTGGGCGAGCGCGTGCAAATCGGCAATCAGCCTGTGCGGGTGATTGGAGTCATGGAAGCCAAGGGACAGATTCTTGGGTTTGACATGGATGATACCGTCTATATTCCAACCATTCGCGCCCTGGATCTGTTCAACCGCGACGGGCTGATGGAAATAGATGTCCTCTACCACGAGGGAAAGGATGCAGACGAGGTAGTGGCCGCCATCAAGCGACTTTTGCTGGCCCGGCACGGCCAGGAGGATTTTACTATCACCACCCAGCAGCAGATGCTGGATGTGCTCGGTTCTGTTTTGGGTATGCTCACTGTGGCCGTGGGCGCCTTGGGGGGGATATCGCTTCTGGTGGGTAGTGTAGGCATCTTTACGGTAATGACCATTGCAGTGCGTGAACGCACCGGTGAGGTTGGTTTGTTGCGGGCGCTTGGTGCAACCAGGGGCCAGGTTCTGCGTATTTTTCTTTTTGAGGGTACGTTACTGGCCATGCTCGGCGGTGCTGCCGGTTTGTTGGCTGGGCTGGCAGGCGCTGGATTGGTCAAGCTGGTTGTGCCGCTTATTCCGCTCCATACGCCATGGAGTTTTGTTCTGCTTGCGGAATTACTCGCCATAGCCATTGGTATAAGTGCCTCGATCATACCGGCCCGACAAGCTGCCATGCTCGATCCGCTGGCAGCCCTTCGTTCGGAATAGAGAGGCAGGAAAAAACAAGGAATACTGTATGCTGTAAGCAGATACAGACACTTTTTTCATGGCACAGCAACGAGCATGGAGAAAGCGGTTTGTATGGAGGTTTTCATTTTCTTGTGGCCAAGAGTGCTATTATAGTCAGGGCAGTTGTCCCAGCCTTGTGCAGCAAGTCGTGCCATCACACTGCCGCCAGGGTAATGGTGCAGCACTTGGGTGCACTTCTTTGGTAGTTGGTAGCTGGTAGTGTGCGATTATTTTTTCCTTCTTGCTCCTTTCTCTTTGCTTTGCACCTGCTCATATGCTTTCTGCGCAGCTCTTATATTTTCTTGGTGTTGTTTTTCTGTTGGCCGGCACCTCTGCTCCCAGGCAGACCTGGCTCCCCTGGCCCCTGGCCCTTGGCTTGGCCTTTCTGGGAGTTGTACTGCATGGGTTCGTCTCCTGGCGTGCCTTTGTGGCAGCCCGTGGGCGCAGTGCCTATTACCGCGCTGAAAAGAGGGCATTTTTATCGGCCTTTGTCCTCTTTGTTTTCTTTTTATATGGGCTTGACCTGAAATTCTATCTCAAGCCCTTGATGTTTGCAGACACTGTAGAAGGGTTGGCTGATCTTGCCGGTCTGGCAATTTTTTTCATGCTCCTGGTCGTCTCCTGGCTGACAGGCAGGGTGCGCCATCAGGAGCTGTTTTACGAGCCAATGGGCCGCCTGGCCTTTGTCTGGCAACAGCTCAGGATGAACCTGCCGCTGGTTTTACCCTGGGTTGTACTTGTGGCAGGCCTTGATCTTTTGCGCCTGTTGCTGCCCGCGCAGGTGTTTGCCCTGGTGCCCACCCCCTGGAACGAACTGCTTGTTTTTGTTTTTTTTGTAGTTGTCCTGCTTTTCTTTTTGCCGCCGCTGATCCGCAAGCTCTGGAGTTGCCGGCCCATTCCACCCGGGCCACTGCGCGCAGGTATCGAAGATTTTTGCCGGAAAGAGCGTTTTCGTGCTGGTTTGTACTATTGGCCCTACCTGGGCGGCCATGCGCTTACCGCTGCTATTTTGGGTATATTGCCTGGTTTGCGCTACCTGCTTTTCACGCCGGCTTTAACCATTGCACTGACGAAAGATGAGCTCATCAGCGTGACTGCCCATGAAATAGGACATGTGCGGCACCATCACCTGCTCTGGTATCTGGCCCTGTTTTTTGCCTTCAGTCTGTGTTTGCTGGTGATCGCGCCCCTGGTGAGCCTTTCGATCCTGGCCTCCTCTTTTTTTCCTTTGGCCCTGCGTGGGCTCGCCTTGCCACCGGAAACCGTGGCCGATTTGCTCAGTGCCGTGCCGGTACTTGTCTTGGTGCTCTTGTATTTTCGCTTTGTTTTCGGCTTTTTTTTCCGCAATTTCGAGCGACAGGCCGATCTGTACGTGTTTACAGCCATGGGAAATGCGGATGCGCTCATCAGTTCCTTTCATACTATTTTCAGGGCAAGTGGCCGGGTGCGCGAGAAAAGAAACTGGCACCACTTTTCCTTGAGCGAGCGGGTGGCCTTTCTAGCTCGCTGCCAAAAAAATCCAGCGCTCATCCAGGCACACCAGCGCAAATTACGCCTGGCTTTGTTGGCTTATGCCCTTATCGTGGCCCTGTGCACAGGGCTGGCCCTGCAGCCAGACCGCGAAACCCTTGCTGCCAGGGCGGAAATTCAATACATTGAAGCGGTGTTGCTCAGCGATGCAACGCGCAAGCCACAGGATGCGGCACCCTTGCTCATGCTGGGTGATTTCTATCTCAGCAAAAATTTGGAAGATAAGGCGCTGCATAACTACGAACAGGCCCTGATGCTCGCTCCGGGAAATGCCACCTTGCTCAACAACCTGGCCTGGTTGCTTTTAACCGCAGAAACAAACGGCATGCGTGATGCTGCCCGGGCTCTTGTACTGGCCAAACAGGCAGCCATTTTGGCGCAAGAGGCCTTTATTCTTGATACCCTGGCCACTGCCTACTGGGCCCACGGCCAAATTGCTGTTGCCTTGGAGTTGGAGGAAAGGGCCAAAAAGCTCGATCCAGACAACAAGAGCTTCTATCAAGAACAGATGGACAGGTTTCGTCAACAGTACTGGCAGGAAAAGCCATAAATTATAAAAATTTACATAATTATAAGGAAAAAATATGTCCCCACCGCTTATCCTGGTTACCAATGACGATGGCGTGTACGCGCCGGGTATCCGTGCCCTGTTCGAGGCGATGCACAGCCTGGGCGAGGCAATTATTGTCGCGCCCGAACGGGATAATTCTGCAGTTAGCCATGCCCTGACCATGCATCGTCCACTGCGGGTGATGGAGCTGGAAAAGGATATCCACACCCTGGATGGCACGCCGACAGACTGTGTGACCCTGGCAGTCAATAAAATTTTGCCGCGCAAGCCCGATCTGATTGTTTCGGGCATCAATCCCGGTGGCAATCTTGGCGATGATATCAGCTATTCCGGCACGGTTTCAGCTGCCATTGAAGGCACCATGTATGGTATTCCCTCCCTGGCCTTTTCCCTGGCAGGACCACCGCCCTACAGCTTTGAGGTTTCGGCGGCCGTTGCCTGGAAGCTGGCTTCCATGGCTCTTATTTGGAAACAGCCACCCGCCACCCTGCTCAATATCAACATCCCGCCCATTGCCGCAGCCGACATCAAAGGCATCCGCTTCACCCGTCAGGGCACGCGTCGCTACAAGGATTCCATCCAGGAAACCTACGATCCATGGGGACGTAAACACTACTGGATAGGTGGCGGTACTGTGCATTGGTCGGGCGGCGAGGATACCGACGAGCAGGCGATTAGCAGCGGATATATTTCAGTGACTCCCATTCAACTGGATCTTACCAACCATGAGGGTTTGGTGTATCTGGAGAAAGAATGGATGATGTAATGCTTTTTTCTCCATGGGGATGCCCTTGCTGCCGGCATGGTCTTTGCCTTGCAAGGGGCATAATGCATAGGTGAAACGTGGGCCAGTCTGTTGAGGAAAATGCCCGTACCGTGGCAATAGATGCGCTGTGCCAGTGGGATGAGAGCCGTCTGCCCATGGATCGCATTTTTACCGAGGCAGCTGCCAGGCTCGATCCCATGGAACGCAGGCTGGCACGCACCATGGTGTATGGGGTGCTCAGGCAACGAGACGTGCTTGACGCGGTACTTGACAACTATTCCCACCATGCGCCTGAGAAAATGAAAAGCCGTACCCGCATGACCCTGCGGGTGGGTATTTTCCAGCTGCTTTTTCTCTCGCGCATTCCATCTTCCGCTGCGGTCAACACCACGGTCAACACCTTGAAACGTGCCCGGCAGCCGTCTTGGCTGGTGGGCTTTGTTAACGGTCTGCTGCGACGGGTGGCGGCCAACCGTGAAACTCTGGACAGATTTTTTTTGGATGCAGCTGGGCTGCCCCGCACCAATCATCCGCACTGGCTGTGTGCACGTTGGCAACAGCAGTACGGCGCAGAAAAGAT
>JABMJC010000180.1 GCA_013201405.1 Desulfobulbaceae bacterium | reverse complement strand
TTCCGATCTCAATACCCGTTGCCGGCAAGCGCATAATTGTAGTCGCAAGTCGCAGTGCTGCCCTGTCTCAAGCTATCGCCGGTCCCGGACACAGTGTCGGAAATAAAGAAAAATCCCGCCGGGTTTTTGATTTTATTGGTGAAGATAGTCTGAAAGTAGTTTCCCAGTCCATCCTTTTTGCGCTCATGACAATAGTCCGGAGTGGCATAGGGATGCCCCATCCTTACCCCGAAGCAATTGTAGCGGTCGTTAGTATTGCCCACCCAGGGGGTGCCATAACCCGGGCAGCGTGATATCTTGCTGGCGAAAGCCAGATAGTCGCCACTATAAGCCAATGTGGTCATCCAGTGTGGCTCCTTGACGGTTTCCTTGTTTTTGCTGTTGTTGGCATTGCTCGTCCAAACCCCGTAATGGTCATCACAATATTGGTGGATGGGAAACATCAACTGCTTTTTGTTGTTGACACAAGTAATGGTGATTGCCCTGGCCCTGGCCTTGCTCAAAGCAGGCAAGAGAAGACTGGCCAAGATGGCGATAATCGCAATGACGACCAGTAGTTCAATCAAGGTAAACAAACACGGCTTTTTCATGGCTTTTCTCCGTTAATATCCTGATTTCTAGGACGGTGGCATCCGGCCTGCAAAAACAACTGCAGATAACATATACCCTTAATTATGGCAATGCAAATAAAAAACAGCTTTTTTTATGACAGACAAAAATAATCTGTATCATAATTCGTCGTTTTTTACAAGTGAAGCCAAACTAAGGCCCGCGCCAAAGCTGACAAACTTAGTGTGTCTTCGTGTGACTTCGTGTGTCTTCGTGTGCAAAAACCGTTGCATAAATCCAAAACGGCATTAATTTTAAGACTGTGCCGGATTACTCATTTTGTCAGGGAGCCTCCATGAACAACGGTATGCTTAATAAGGAAATCGACTGGTTTTGCCACCATGCGGTAAGTGAGAATCTGTTTGACGCGGCCTCCTGCCTGGCGGTGCTTGATGCCATTAAAGAAGCCGATATGGAGCCGGAGCTGGCGCTTTTTATGCAGGTGATCCTCGACAACCAGATCTGCCAGGACGCCGAGCGCCTGCAGACCCTGGCTCAAATGGCAAAAGAGGAGGCCAAAATACTGGGCTATCCGCCCACTAGCGTATTTGAAAGCAGCCAGACTGCGCCAAACGAGCCGGTAGAACCGGCGCAGTCTCCTGAAGAACCCGCGCGACGAGCGCCAGCTCCATTCATCGCCAGCAGCGAGGGCGAGCTTTGGCAACAGGGCTGGCCCCTGTTGGCCGAGGCCGAGGAATTGGACCAGGACGGCGCCAGAAGGCTGCTTGACGACTTTCTCAGCCGAGGACGGGCAACGCAATGCAGCGACATACATATCTCCACAGGCGCAGTGCCATTCGTACGCCGCTTCAAGGATATCTCTCTCTTGCCCGGGCAGCAGGTGATTAGCGCCAAGGCTGCTGCCGCCCTCAACCTAGCTCCGCTCAACGAGGAGCAAAGAAGCCACTTTGAAAACGAAAACGAGTTGGACTACAGCTACAATGTCACAGCTAAAGAACGTTACCGCATCAACTTGATGCGTCAGCGCCTGGGTGTAGCCGGCTCCTACCGAGTGATAGACGCCAAGATACCCACCATTGGCGAGTTGGGCTTCAGCCGGCCGGAGATCATCGAAAAGCTCACCACGCACAACCAGGGCATAATTCTTATTACCGGGCCGGCGGGAAGCGGCAAGTCCTCTACACTTAACGCCCTGGTTGATTTCATCAACAAGAACCGCGAGGATCACATAGTTACCATCGAGGATCCCATCGAGATCATCCACCAGCCCATCAAGTGCAATATCACTCAGCGTGAGCTAGGCTCTCACACAAAAAGCTTCCATAATGCCCTCCGAGCCGTGCTGCGTGAAGATCCAGACGTGATTGTCATCGGGGAGCTGCGTGACCTG
>JABMJC010000061.1 GCA_013201405.1 Desulfobulbaceae bacterium | reverse complement strand
GATGGCCAGCACCGGTGAGCCCAAACTGGCGGCCTGGCGCATACCGGCCAGGGTGTCTGCGGTTTCGCCAGATTGGGAAATAACCACGGTCAGCACCTGTTCATCCAACAGCAGGTGTCGGTAGCGAAATTCCGAGGCAATGTCCACCTCCACCGAAATGTTGGCCCATTTTTCCAGCCAGTATTTGGCCACCAGGGCCGCATGCCAGGAGGTACCGCAGGCCACCAGGACGATCCGGCGGATGCCCATCAGTACCTGGTCGGCAATGCCCAAGTCTGGCAATTGCACTATGCCGGTATCTGGAATGATTCTGCCACTGATGGTGTTGCGGATGGCCAGGGGCTGCTCAAAGATTTCTTTAAGCATATAATGGCGGTAGCCACCTTTCTCCGCCATGGCAATTGTCCAGTCGATGGTAGTGTGTTCTTTTTCTATCTCTTCGCCATTATCAAGCCGCACTATCTGGCAGCTTCCCTTGCCCAGAACAGCCAACTCGCCGTCGTCCAGAAAGATCACTTCGCGGGTATCGGGCAAAAGGGCAGGGATATCCGAGGCCAGATAGCTCGCCTCGCCATCAAGGCCAAGAACAAGCGGGCTCTGGTTGCGGGCAGCCACCAGGGTTTGCGGTTCTTTGACCCAGAGAACAGCCATGGCGTAGGAGCCTTCCACCTGGGCAAGGGCTGCACGCACTGCAGCGACCAAATCGCTTTGCAACTGTTCTTCAATGAGATGGGCCAGAACTTCTGTGTCGGTATCGGACTGAAAGACATGGCCCTTTGCCAGCAAGGTGTTTTTCAGGGTACTGTAGTTTTCGATGATACCATTGTGTACCACCACCAGTTCACCACTGCAGTCACAGTGCGGGTGGGCGTTTGCTTCTGTGGGTGCGCCATGGGTGGCCCAGCGGGTATGGCCGAGGCCGATGCTGCTGTTTGCGCCAATATAGTCGTCAACGACTTCTTCAAGATGCCCCAGTTTTCCTTGGGCCCGGTGCCGCACTAAAGCTCCTTCATGGTTATACACAATGCCTGCAGAGTCGTAGCCCCGGTATTCCAGCCGTTTTAACCCGGCCAGCAGTATCGGTACCACCTTTCTCGTTCCCACATAGCCTACAATGCCACACATGGTCTATTTCCTTAAAATATGATCAGTTCAGGAGCGTCGGCTGTTTGAGCGACGCGTTTTTCATTACCCGTTGAATAATATTCGGTTTTTGTTTTTCATCCAGGCCCTTTTCAAAAAGATGACGGGGGTTGGAGCGAGGCTGCGCTTGGCAGCAGTGTATCAGTGGGATTCACTCCCTGATTTTTGCAGGTCAGGTAACTGGTTTATCCGTGTTCTAAAACAATCAGGCAAACAGTCCAGGCAGGATGGTGATGTTTGTTTTATACTTCATATTATAGGTACTGTCTTGATCGCCAACTGCGCGGGGTGCAGCTGGAGCGAGCGGAAATGTATTTACAAAATTAAAGGGCAGGGTATGCTCCCCCTGACCCTCTCAACACAAAAGGACAGCATATGGATGAACGCGCCAGATTAAAGACTCTTCTATTACAGAAATCCTGCCGTCAGGGCACTTTTACCCTTACTTCGGGTAAAACCTCTGATTTTTACGTGGATGGCAAGCAAACCACCCTTGATGCCGAAGGTGCATACCTGTGCGGCCGCTTGCTCTATCGTTTCGTACAGGCACATCCGCAGCCCCTTGCTGCGGTTGGGGGCATGACCCTGGGGGCAGATCCTCTGGTAACCGCGGTATCGCTGGTGAGTTATCTGGAAAAAACGCCTATTCCAGCCTTTATCGTGCGCAAAGAGGCCAAGGGGCATGGCACTGGTAACTTTATCGAAGGGAAGAACAACTTGCCCCCCGGGGCCTTGGTTGCGTTGGTAGAGGATGTGGTTACTACCGGTGGCACCCTGCTGAAGGTCATTGATCGAGTTGAAGCCGAGGGTTTCAAGGTGGGTTTGGTGGCTACGGTTGTTGATCGCCAAGAGGGCGGGGCTGAGGCGCTTGCTGACCGTGGCTACCCGCTCAAGGCGGTGTTTACCAGGGAACAACTCATGGGAGGAGTGTAGCCATGTTGTGCAAAGAGTGTCAGCATCCCTTGCGGGTTGAGCGGCGCTGCCGTCAAATTCTTCTGCTGTGCCCGCAATGCTTGCGGGAGTACCATATCCACGAGGTGGCTGCCGAACTTGATGAGGCCATGGAAAGGGAACTGGAGCGTTTTCCCTGCATCATCTATGACTGAGGCATACCTTGGTTCAAAGTGTCTAACATGCCATGGCCAGGGTAACGGCCGGGTGCGACCGGGCGCTTTTGGATGGCCAGGAACGTAGTGCACCGGTTAGAGCATGGCCATATCAGTGGCTGCGAATTTGTACGACACTGCGTAGAGGCGTTCTAGGCTTCTAGCCACACAATTAAAACCGTCTCCTCACCTGCTTTTAGCTGTCCGCTGCATGCCCTGCATGGTCAATACGCCCAGGAGTGAGGGCACTGCGCAGTATACTTTGCGCCTGTTCTAGCAAAGGGTAGAGAGTCTCGTTGTCATTGGCACTGATGGCAATGCCTTCGTCCCACTGGACGCGCTTTCTTTCTTCCTCGTCCAGCAAATCCATCTTGTTCAGCACCCGCAAACAGGGAATGTCGTCGAGCTCTAGCTCGGTCAGCAGTTCCTCCACCACCTGTGCCTGCTGCGGCCAGGCCGGATTGGAGCGGTCGATAACGTGCAGGAGCAAATCTGCCTCGTGCAGCTCTTCCAGGGTTGAAGCAAAGGCCTTGAGCAATTCCTCTGGCAGGTTGCGAATGAAGCCCACGGTATCGGTGATGATAACCTCCATCTCTTCAGGAAAACGCAAGCGACGACTGGTGGGATCCAGGGTGGCAAAGAGCATGTCTTCAGCGAAAATGCCACTATCTGTCAAGGTGTTGAGCAGGGTGGATTTACCGGCATTGGTATAGCCCACCAAGGAGATGACCGGCACATCCCGCTTGCGGCGCCGGTGGCGACGATGATAGCGTTGCTTGCCAACATTTTCCAGTTCCTTGCCGATCCGCGCGATGCGGTCGTTGATGCGTCGTTTATCGACTTCCAGGCGGGTTTCACCTGGTCCGCGCGCGCCAATACCGCCGGTCAGGCGGGAAAGGGCATCATCGCGGGTGGTGAGCTGGGGCAGCATGTACTTGAGCTGGGCCATCTCAATCTGCAGTTTGCCTTCCCTTGACGTGGCCCGACGGGCAAAGATATCCAAAATTAACTGGGTGCGGTCGATCACCCGCAAATCGGTGTGATCAATTATCGAACGCATCTGCGAGGGGCTGAGTTCCTGATCAAAGAGGAGCAGATTGGCGCCCAGGCGCACACTCATCAGCATGATCTCCATCAGCTTACCCCGACCGAGAATAAAACGTGGGTCTATCTGGCGGCGGCGCTGGATAACCTGTGCCAATACCAGTACTCCAGCGGAACGGGATAACTCGGCAAGTTCAGCCATGCTTTCCTCGGCCTGATGGCGCGGACCCGTGGTCACTGATACCAAGATGGCCCGGTCCTTGCCCCGATCCACCTCTTTCAACGGGCGGCTGCGGGCGAATTCCTCTTCCAGGGCCTCAATGAGTTCGATGCAGGAGCTGTCCTGGTTGGCCGGATGGACCGGCGGTAGTTCAGCCCAGTCACGCCCCTCTACCGGGTCGGGGATGAGGTGGGCGCTGTAGAGCAGGTCTGGGAGTTGGTCCCGGACGCTGAGCACCGAGAGCATGTCCAGCCGTAGACAGGCCAGGTCCATGATGTCTTCTTCGTTCAAACCAGTGGAGGTGAGGACGGTGTGCACGCAGCGCAGCCCGCGTAAACGGCTGCCGCTGTCGGAGCCGGGCAGGGCTGGAATGGTGATGCGGTTGAAATCGCCAACCACAACGCTCTCGATCTGGCCTGAGCGGTGGATGAGCAGACCCACCTGCCGGTTCAACTCGCTGGAAATGGCGGCCAGCGCCCTGGCAGTATCGCGGTCAATAATGTATTCTGGTGCCACTCGCCTTTGTGCCAAGCGTTGCAGTGCCCGCCATTGCAGTGGTTTTAGACCGCTGGTGTTGCCGCTGATTTTTGTAGCGATGTGTCCCTCCTGTTTGAATGTTTGTGCTTTACCAAGTGTGTTTCAACACGGCGCCTGGCCAGGGCTGCGTGGAAAGGGAATGGCTTCACGGATATTGGCCAGGCCTGTACAAAACTGTACCAGGCGTTCAAAGCCCAAGCCAAAACCGGCATGGGGCACAGAGCCGTAGCGCCTGAGATCCAAATACCAGCCGTACTCGGCCAAATCAAGCCCTGCAGCACTCATGCGTGCTTGCAGCACCCCCAGCCGCTCTTCCCGTTGACTGCCACCAATAAGCTCGCCGATGCCCGGCACCAGCAAATCCATGGCTGCCACGGTTTCACCCTCGGCCAGGCCCTCATCTGGGCGCATATCATCCAAACGCATATAAAAGGGTTTGATCGTTGCCGGATAGTTGGTGACAAAAAGAGGTCCCTGCACCAGTTCTTCGCAGAGAAAACGTTCATGTTCGGCTTGCAGGTCCATACCCCAACGTACTGGATGATCGAATGTACGTCCAGCCTTGTGTAATTCGGCAATGGCCTCGCTGTAGCGCAAGTGGTGGAAAGACTGGTTGGCACAGTGGTGCAGTTTATCCATCAGTCCCTGTTCGATGTGGCGGTCAAACAGGGCTAGATCGGTTCCGCCTTTTTGGAGCAGGGTATTGAGTAAAAAGCGCAGCAGTGCTTCGGCAAGCTGCATGTTGCCGGCGAGATCACAAAAGGCCATTTCCGGCTCCAGCATCCAGAATTCGGCCAGATGCCGGGTGGTATTCGAGTTTTCGGCGCGGAAGGTGGGGCCAAAGGTGTACACCCGGCCGTGGGACAGGGCATAGACCTCGGCCTGGAGTTGTCCGCTGACCGTAAGGCCGGCGGGCTGGCCAAAAAAATCCTTACCAGCGCGGGGTGGTTCGTGGCCAGGCTGCGGCCCGTGGGTGCTTTGCTGAGTGCCAATAGTAAACATCTCGCCGGCGCCTTCGCAGTCCGAGGTGGTGATCACCGGCGTGTGCACCTGGATAAAACCCTGTTCTTGAAAGAAGTGGTGGATGGCACAGCAGAGTAGGTTGCGGATGCGGGCTACTGCCCCCAAGGCATTGGTACGCGGGCGTAGATGGGTGATGGTGCGCAAAAACTCAAAGCTATGCCGTTTTTTCTGTAGGGGATAGCTGGCGCTGTCGGCCTCGCCAAGAATACGGATGCCTTGCGCCCGCAGTTCCACCTGCTGGCCCTTGGCCGGGGAGGGGATGAGCTGGCCGCGTACGCATAGTGCTGCCCCGGTGGTGAGTTGTTTATGCAGATGATCCCAGCCCTCCATGCTGTTTTCCACCAAAATCTGCAAACTCTGCAGTGAGGAGCCATCGTTCAGTTCCAGAAAGGAGAGGCTGCCAGAATCGCGGCGGGTACGCAGCCAGCCGCATACCTCCAGCAGCTGTTCCTGGGGAGGCATCTCCAAAATTTGGCTGATGCGGGGTGGTAGCGGGGTTAAAATGTTTGGCTCCTGGCAGAAAGCTACAGTGGTTTTCATGGCACGAACAAAAGGCCTGGGTTGTGCAGGGCTTGGCTGTGCATATCAAATGCGCGCTGGGAGTGTGCTGGGTAACTCGTCGCCATCGCAGCGCAAACCCACCACAGCAATGCCAGCCTTGTTGGCGGCATCGATCATGGCACTGCGGTCGAACAGCAGAGACTGGCCTGCTTCCACTGCCAGCACCGCAGCCCTGGCTTCGACCATGGTGGCAATGGTGACCGGGCCGGTGGCCGGGAGATCAAAGCGGAAATCCTGGCCTGGTTTGCGCAACTTGACCACCACGGCACCGGAGCCGGAGAGTTGTCCCCCCCTGCGGATGGCGGCATCAGTACCTTCGATGGCCTCCACTGCCAGTACGCTGCGCTCCCGTACCACCACGCATTGGCCGATATCAAGCCGGCCAATGGCCCGGGCAATGCGCCAGCCAAAACGGATGTCATCCATTTGGCTGCTGTTTGGTCGTTTTTTGGTAAGAATTCCCTCTGGGAAGAGGAGGTAGTCAAGATAGCGGGTGGAGGCGATTACTTCGATACCCTCTTCGGCAAGAACACCGGCAATGGCCCGCAGGATAGAGTCATCAAGGCGGCTGTCAATTTTGTTCCACAGGCTTAAACCTTTCCAATCCGGTAAAATATCATGGAAAATCCTGGTTTTGGTGATGGTGCCGGCAAAGGCGGTTTCGTTGATCTGGTGGGCGTGGAAGTGACGGATAATTTTACCCAGCTGGCCAAGTTTGACCCAGATGAGTGCGTCCACCAGTTCGGCCAGGCCGGGATCTGTTTCGTTGAGATGGGCGACAGCCACTACCCTGTGGCCGCGTTTCCGTGCTGCCCTGGCAAAAAGCAGGGGAAACTGACCGCCACCGGCAATGAGCCCGATGCCGTTTGCCAGCGCTTCAGTCATCGGTGGTGCGTTTGGCTACGCCCCGCCTGCTTGATTGGAAAAAATCCACCATCACCTGCACTTCAGGACAGTCTTTCATCTCGTTTTGCAGCTTGAACAGGGCGTCTTTCAGCAATGTTTGCGGGGAACGGAAGAGGATTCTAAAGGCATCTTCCAGGTTGGCAATGGTGCCCCGGTCCATGCCTGCGCGCCGCAGGCCGATCTTGTTGATACCAGAGATACGCATCTGATTGCGCGTGCCTTCCATGAGCACATAGGGGGGCACATCCAAACCAATGCCCGACAGACCACCCACATAGGCATAGTCACCAATCCGGCAGTATTGATGTACCGCCACCAGTCCGCCCAGATTGGCATGACTGCCGATTTCCACATGGCCCGCCAGAGTGGCCAGATTAGCCATGATGACATGATCGGCCAGAAAACAATCATGGGCAATGTGGCAGTAGGCCATGATCATGTTGTGATTGCCGATCCAGGTTTTGCCCCGACCCGAAGCTGTGCCTCGGTGGATGGATACATATTCGCGGACCAGATTGCCATCGCCAATGATCAGTTCAGTGGCTTCGCCCTTGTAGTGCAGATCCTGTGGAGGAGCGCCAATGGAGGTAAAGGCACCGATGGTGTTGTTCTGGCCGATGGTCGTGTGGCCGGAAAGTACGGCATGTGCGCAGATCCTCGTGCCCGGGCCGATCACCACCGGGCCATCGATAATGACATAGGGATCAATCTGCACCGAGCTGTCTAGCTCTGCCTGGGGATCAATGACTGCGGTGGGATGAATGGGCATGCGCTTTTTCTCTGTGTAGCTAGGCGTAATTGGTGTGGACAAAGGTAATGTGCCAGCAAGATCACGGATAACTGGCCATCAGCTCTGCTTCGGTGACCAGTTGCTCGTCCACGTAGGTTCGCCCTGCCATCTTGATGAGCCGGCCCTTTTGTTTGACCATTTCCAGTTTGTAGATCATTTGATCGCCCGGATAGACAATGCGACGAAAACGGGCCTTGTCTACCCCGGCGAAATAGACCAGTTTGCCCATGAGCGACGGTTCGGACAGGCAGGCCAGAATGCCACCGGTTTGAGCCATCCCTTCTAAAATCAATACTCCAGGCATAACCGGTTCGCCGGGAAAATGGCCAATGAAACACATTTCGTTGATGGTGACATTTTTGATGGCAGTGATACTTTTGCCCTCATCCATGGCAATGACTCTGTCTACCATGAGAAAAGGATACCGGTGGGGCAAAATCTCCATGATGGCTTTGGTATCCAGGGGCAACTGCACGCGGTGTTCCATGGATTGTTTCCTAATTTGTACTGTTGGCTATCGAGTTGATTGGTTTTGCCGAGCTGATTTGAGCTCGTCGACCTCTTTACGCAGACGTCGCAATTCCTTGAGCATCTCCGGCAGGCGGGAAAAGACACTGGCCGATTTGGCCCATGCCCGTGCAGCGATTGCCGGTGTACCTCCAACAACGGCACCGTTTGGTTGGTTGTCGTGTATACCGCTTTTGGCCGCAGCCATAACACCATCTCCCAGATGCAGATGACCGGCAACCCCGGCCTTGGCCCCCAGCACCACATGATGGCCCAGGGTAGTGCTGCCAGCAATACCCACCTGTGCAACCAGAATGGAACCTTCACCAACAACCACATTATGGCCGATCATGACCTGGTTGTCGATCTTGGCTCCCTGTTTGATCCAGGTTACGCCAAAGGCTGCCCGATCCACACAGGTGTTGGCCCCAATCTCCACATCGTCGTCAATGCGTACGTTGCCCACCTGCGGTTTTTTATAGTGCCGGCCTTGGCTGTCGGTGGCAAAACCAAAGCCATCGCTACCTATGACTGCCCCGGCATGGAGGATCACCCGGTTACCGATAGTGCATCCCTCGGCAACTGTTACATGGGCATGGAATAAGCAGTCGTTGCCAATATGCACGTTGTCTTCCACAACAACACCAGCCTTGAGCTGCACCCGCTCTCCTATGCGGACGCCATGACCAATGCAAACCTGCGGGCCGATGCTCACCTGCTCTGGAATGTGGCAGTTATTGCCAATAACCGCGCTGGCATGGATACCAGTGGCCTGAAAGGGTCTGGCCAAGAGAAAACTGTGGATGCGGGCAACGGCAACGGCTGTTTCTGCGGCGACCAAACAATTTTTTCCCTTGATTTCGCAGCCCGGCGGCACAATACAGGCACTGGCAGCGGACGCCTGCGCCTGTGGGCGTTGCTTGGGGTCGAGAATATAGGTGATCTCTCCGGGCCGGGCCAGCTCCAAGCCGTTTAAGCTATGGATCATCAAGGCGGGATCGCCGTATATGCTCCCCCCAACCAGTTCAGCCAGTTGCTGCAGCGGAAAGGATGGTGGCTTGTTCATGAACACAGTTTGAGTGCAAACATTGCAGCATGCTGTTGCCTTGAGTGAAAGGGCAAATACAGCAATACATTTAATCTTATCAGGATGATACGTAGCAAATCGAACTTCAGATAAAAAAACACAACATACCCCAGTTCCTTTTACTCGTAAAGCAAAACAGCGCTTCTTTGCGCAAGAAAGCCTGTCAGTTCCTGTTGCCATGCCTGTTCCAACTCCAGGATGGGCACGCCGTTTTCAATACCAGTACGCACTGCGCTGTCTCCCAGGATCAAATCCATGGGTAGGCGTGTAAACTCATACTCATAGGGTGGTTCTTTATAGGCGAATTGATCTGGGTAGAGGTGCAGCAGTGCTTGAAAAAGGGTCAGGCTGGTGCGATAGGGCAAAAAAATTTCGCTGTCAGTAACATGGAGTTGAAAGCCGCAGCAGGGCTGCTGCGCCCATTTGCCGGAGGTGGGCTCAAAATACAGGGGCCGCAGCAGGCAACCGGGCAGGGGGGTAGAGTCTATGCTGGCCAAAACAGCCTCATGTTCCAAAAAAGGAGCACCGAACAGTTCAAAAGGCAGGGTTGTCCCCCGACCTTCCGAGATATTGGTACCCTCCCACAGTACCTGGCCGGGATAGACCAGGGCCGAATGGAAGCTGGGCATGTTTGGCGAAGGAAAAACCCAGGGCAGCCCGGTTTCAGGAAACATGACCTCACGCTGCCAGCCGCGTACAGGCACGACATCCAGGTTGGCATTGATCTCCATCTCCCGGTTGCAGAACAGGGCCAGTTCGCCCAGGGTCATGCCGTGGCGCATGGGAATGGAGCAGCGGCCAACAAAGGAGGCACAGTTTTCTTTAAGCAGGTTGCCTTCCACCTGGCGGCCACCTATGGGGTTGGGGCGATCGAGGATGAGTACCTGTACGCCTGTTGCTGCCGCGGTTTCCAGGCAGTGGACCACAGTCCAGATAAAAGTGTACACTCGTGTTCCCACGTCGATGAGATCAACCAGAAGGATATCCAAATCAGCAAACATTTCCGGCGAAGGCTTGCGGGTTTCTCCATAGAGCGAATAAACTGGCAGACCAGTGGCGGCATCGCGGGCATGGGCAGACTCGATCATGTTGTCCTGTTTCTCGCTGAAAAATCCATGCTGGGGCGAAAAAAGACAGGTCAGCTGACCGGGAAAAGCCTGGCGAATGCGGTCGCGGCTATGGATGAATGCATGGTCGGTCGAGGATTGGTTGGCCAGCAATCCCAGCCGCTTACCGTGCAGAAAGTCGGGTTTGCGGTGGCACAGTTCATCAATTCCCAAAGAGATCATGGTACCTCGTTTGTTGTATGGTTCTTTCTTACTGGAAAGGCTTTTTTTGCAGGTTCCCGCTCTAGCTGGTTTACTGTTTTTTGCGTTTAATATTTTGCACGCTGCTTATGTGTGTTTTTAGAAGTGGTTAACGCAATCGATGTGTTTTCAGTGGGTTAGCTAGGCAAAAAGATGGTTCAAAAAATTGAATTTTTTATCTAAAATCACTTGCCAAGGATAAAAAAATTTATTACAGTGTAGGCTAATGAGAAAAGGATAGCTTACCATGTCTACCTTTTCTTGTGGCAAGAGCGAGCTAGGCATCGCTTGGTGTCTAGGGTGGGCAATATAGCCCAGACATATGTTATCTGCAAAGGAGATTAGAGATGAAGAAAGTACTCAGTGTAGTAGCAGTATCGGCCTTTGTTTTGACCGCTGGTGCAGCTTTCGCCGGTGGCCCTGGCAAGCAGGGTGTTGGCGAAACAGTTATGCCCGTTGGTTGCCCGGAAGAGTGCCAGCAGCAGCTTGATGAGCTGCAAGGTTCCCAGGCTCAGCAGGATGAGCGACTGGCTGCCCATGCCCAGGAAATTGAAGCCCTGAAGCAGAGGGAAGATGTGTACAACCCCTGGTACGTGCGTGGTGCCTTCAAGATGGGTTGGGGTTCTCAGAAGGATTATCTGAGCCGTGATATGGATAACGATTTCGGCTATGGTGGTCAGGCTGCAGTTGGTAAGCTGTTCAACTCTGATTACGGTGATTTCCGCCTTGAGCTGGAGTACGCATATCAGAAGGCCGACCTGGATGATATGGACGGCGATGTTACCCTGCAGACCTTCATGGTTAACGGCTACTATGACCTGCCCGTTACCGATATGTTCGGTATCTATTTCACCGTGGGCGCCGGTTATGGTGACTACAACCTGAATGCTGGCATCGTTGAGACCCCGAATGGTTTTGTCAACTATGTCAACCACAATAACGGTGTGTTTGCCTACAAGGGCGGTGCAGGTGTAACCTTTAACTTCACCGATCAGTTGGCCATGGATCTGGGCTACGAATATCTTGGTACCTCTGATGCCGAGATCAACAACGCTGAGTTTACCAGCATTCGTAACCACAACATCGTGACCTCTCTGCGCTTCATGTTCTAAATCTTTTTTTTAGAAATGAAGAAAAGCCTTCCGGTTCTACCGGAAGGCTTTTTTTGTTGGCTCACATTGGGCGTGCCGGGCGTGTATTTGGGCGTAAACTGAAGTGTTTTTTACCCGAGGGCGACATCTAAAATCATCATGACCGTGAAGCCAACCAGGGTTGTCATGGTGACCAGATCGATGTTGGCAGGGTTGCGCTGCGACTCGGGGATGAGTTCTTCCACCACCACAAAGATCATGGCCCCGGCTGCAAAACAAAGAGCAAAGGGCAGGATGTTTTGCATGCTCAGAACAAACAAGGCTCCAAGCACGCCGGCAACGGGCTCCACGGCTCCGGAGAGTTGACCATACATAAAACTTTTGCGTCGGCTCATGCCTTCCCGTCGCAAAGGCATGGAAACCGCTGCACCTTCTGGAAAGTTTTGCAAACCAATGCCAATGGCAAGCGCAATGGCTCCTCCCAGGGAGGCTGAGGGCAGGTCAGCTGCCACGGCGCCAAAGGCAACGCCCACAGCAAGCCCTTCGGGAATGTTGTGCAGGGTAATGGCCAGCATCAGCAAGGTGCTGCGCTGCCAGGAAGTCTGTATACCTTCGGCCTCTGACATGGCCATGCCGGGGTGCAGATGGGGCAGTATATAGTCGATCAGCCGCATGAAAATACCGCCGGCCATAAAACCGATGGCCGCGGTTAACCACGGTATCTGGCCAAGCTGCCCTGCCATGGCAATACCAGGGGCCAGCAGCGACCAAAAGCTGGCAGCAATCATCACGCCAGCGGCAAAGCCCAGCATGGCATCCAAAAACGTGGGCTTTATTTGCCTGCGCAGAAAAACCAGGGCAGCACCTGCCGCGGTCAGCGCCCAGGTGAAACAGGTTGCCAGCAAGGCCTGCATAACCGGGTTGAGTTGTTGAAAAGATTCCATCGGATGGTTCTCCTTTATCCTTTATAATACAGGGCAATTGGTCACCTACGTGATGAGCCAGTAGTAGAAGAGCATGGCTGCAAGGATACTCAAGGCCCTGAAACCCTGCCCAATGAAGAGCAACTGGCCAGCCAGCACGGGTTTGAAAATACCGGCATAGTAAGGATATTGATGTCGTAGCGCCCGCACAGGCGAAGAGAGCACGTTGCCAGCCAGAAGAACCAGTACAACCTCGTGTTGCTGCATGCTGCCGCTGGCCAAGAGGGCACCGGCTGCGGCAACCCCGGCGGTGAACTCCGCAACCACCTGAAAACTCAGGATGCTGATGGCCTCTGGTGAAAGCCAGCCCAACCAAGAGAGATGCTCGGTCATGTACAGTTCGGTGCGGGTGAAAAAGCCGGCCTCATTGAGAAAGTAGAACAAGGTATAGATGGGCACGGTGTAGCTGGCAATTCTGCGGATTCTTTTACGAAAACGCTTCATGGTGTTGCGCCAGGCACTGCGGAAAGGGTGCGGGTTCTCTGGTGGTGGCGTTTGCGCAGTCAGGGCTGCGCTGGCCGGCAAGAGCATCCGGGCGATAAGGGCAACGACCAGGGTGCGGAAAATGGCCGCGCCCACGGTCAGGGCAAGGTAGACAAAGGCTGCCCCCTTGATGATCGGAGCCAGGATAAAAAAAGTCGTGGGCAGGTGCAGGATATTGCTGGGCAGGCTGTTGAACAGGTTGGCGAGGATGAGTTCCTTGCGGTTGATGACTTTGCCATTGTATCCTTCAGCGAGCATGGTGTTGGCTGCTATGCCCGAGAAAAAACACATGGAGAAGGAGGCGGCAACCAGGGTGGGCAGATGGGCGAAGCGGGTGAGTGGCTGGGCCACAGCGGCTATCTTTTTTGTCCAGTTGAGTGATTCGATAAACAGAGCCACCAACAGACCAATACTGAGGTAGATAAGCAGGCGGGTCAGTGGCCAGCCAAGGTGCTGCCAAAGGTGGGGCAGGGAAAGATCCACGGTCATGATTTCCTGGTTGCCGGACAGTACTTGATTGAAAAAATATTCTTGAAAAACAAGGCCGCACTATAGTCGGATTGTTGTAAATAGGCAAAGGTGATAGATAATGAAGCGAGTTGTTACGAGTGAGGCGCTCCCCCTCTATTTGTGGGTGGATGATCTGGAAGATGAAGCCATGGAGCAGGCGAAAAATTTGGCCAACCTGCCCTTTGCCTTCCACCATGTTGCCCTGATGGCCGATGCCCATGTGGGCTATGGCATGCCCATTGGGGGGGTACTGGCCACTGAAAATGCGGTAATTCCCAATGGAGTTGGTGTAGATATCGGCTGCGGGATGCGTGCGGTGCGCACCGGGCTGCAGGAATTGAGTCTGGAGCAGCTCAAAACCATTCATCACCAGTTGAAGCGGGTTGTTCCCCTGGGCTTCAAACATCACCGCAGGCCCAAGGCTCTGGATTTGATGCCCGAGCTTGCGGATACAGACAGCGCGGCAGATTTACCGGTGGTCAGCGATGAATTTGAGCGCGCCCGTCGCCAGTTGGGCACCCTGGGCGGTGGTAACCATTTCATGGAGATTCAGCAGGGCAGTGATGGCTTTATCTGGTTGATGGTGCATTCAGGCAGCCGTAACTTGGGCTATCAGGTGGCCAAATTCTACAATAAGCTGGCCGCGCGTCTGGCTGGGCAAGAGCGTACGCGACTCATTCCAGCCAAGTGGCAACTGGATTTCCTCTTGCTTGATTCCGCAGAAGGCCAGCGCTACCTGCGCGAGATGACCTACTGCACTGAATTTGCCCAGGCCAATCGCCGGGAAATGATGCGGGTGATGCAGGAGGTGGTGGTTGGGGTGAGCGGCTGCGGTAGTTTTGACCCGGCCATTGATGTTGCCCACAACTATGCAGCCATGGAGCGCCATTTTGGCCGCGAAGTCTGCGTACACCGGAAAGGGGCCACCCGTGCGGCTGCGGGCGAATATGGCATTATACCTGGATCCCAGGGCACCAGCAGTTTTATCGTGCGCGGCTTGGGCAATCCAGACTCCTTTGCCTCGTGCTCCCACGGTGCAGGCCGGGTTATGGGCCGCAAGGCAGCGCAACGGCAACTTGATCTGGCAGAGGAACTGCGCAAGCTGGAAGACCTCAACATTGTCCATGGCATGCGTCGTCGTACCGATTTGGATGAAGCACCGGGTGCGTACAAGGATATCGACCAGGTTATGGCCAACCAGCAGGATCTGGTTAGCATCGAGGTAGAGTTGCAGCCTCTGGCCGTAGTCAAGGGATAATCAAGGAGTAATTTGTTGTTGGGTTTTGCTTGCGCTCTGCCCAAGCTTGTATTTTTTTACGGGATAAATAACCGCAGGTCAGACTGAACCTTTTTGGTGTAGCCCAAAAGTTGAAGCCGGGTATATTGTCGTTTTTTATTGGGCCGCAGCCTTGTTCGTTGA
>JABMJC010000060.1 GCA_013201405.1 Desulfobulbaceae bacterium | reverse complement strand
GCCGGCATTCGCATAGCAAGACCTCGTATTTGAAATATCAATCTGATCTTGCGTATAAATATAAGTATTAGGCTGAAGATTGTTAAGAACCACTTGCCCTAAAAATGGGCGGGTTAATCTTGGTCTGGCTGCAGCCGACCAAGGTCTCTGAGCTTGTGAATACCCACCTATCGAGGTTGCCGTTATGGAACAAAGCAGTTGGCTCAACAGTCTTTTATTCAATCCCTTTACCACTGGTCTTGCCGTAGGCCTGGCCGTGGCCCTGGTGGTCTGGGTGCGGGGCTGGCTGAAGGCCAGAGAGTTACGTCGTTCTTTAAACAAGTTGCGCGAGCATTTGCATATCAAATTGGAGATCGATGCCTCTGAAACCGAGCGCCGCAAACATGAGATGGATACCATCCGGCAGGAGCGTGATAATTTGCGTAATATGGTGCAGGTGCTCAACCAGAAGCCGGGTAGGCCGGAGTTGCGCCAGATGCAGGTGTACCAGCGAGCAGTGGAGATCATGTTTGAAAAATCTCCGGGTTTTGCTCCGGCTTGGCAGATTACCCTCAAGGAAGCCGAAGAGGAACTCCGGCAAGCTGAGCGGGGCATCATCCCTTTTTTCAAACGGATGACAAACTCACCCTCTGCGAGCAACGATCGTTCTGGGAAAAGGCCATTGGAACTGGAGCAAAATAGCGGTAAATAATCCACGAATGAGCATGCAGCAGCTGGATGATGGCGAAATTGCCGGCAGCGGTATTATTCTCGTGCACCCCAAGTTTCCTGAAAACATTGGGGCCACGGCACGTATTGCCTTTAATTTTGGGATTTCCAGGCTGATTGTAGTCAGCACGGATGAGTATGACCAGGAGCGTATGCTCAAAATGGCCACCCACAAGGCGGCCCATCTGATCCGCAACATGCAGTGCTGTGCCACTGTTACCGAGGCTGCAGCCCCTTTTCACCTCATTGTTGGCACTACAGCCCGACAGGGTAAAAGACGCCTGGAAGATCAGAGCCCACGCGAGGTGATGGCGCAGATAGCACCCCAGGTTGTTACCAATAATGTTGCCCTTATGTTCGGGCCGGAAAGCACAGGTCTTAGCAATGAAGACCTGAACCTGTGCCAGTTCGCCTCCACCATCCCCACGGCCCGTTTCGCCTCGTTCAATCTGGCCCAGGCCGTGGCCATCCACTGCTACGAACTCTATACCGCCTTACATCCGTATCCCTTTGCTGCCCTGCCCAAGTCGGATTATGCTAATTCGTACGATTTGGAGGGGATGTATGGGCACATCGAAGAACTGCTCACCACCATTACCTTCCTGCGCGACAGCAACCATAGCTACTGGATGCGTAATGTTCGCCAATTTTTAGGCAGGATACGGCTCAAGAAAAAAGAGGCCAGTATGATCCGTGGCGTTTGCCGCAAGTTGCTGTGGCACTGTCAGGGTAAAGAGTGCGGCGCCTTGATTGAACCTGAAGCGCACAAATGGGAGTAGCCTGGTGGAATGCTGCCAATGCGGCCAATGGCCGGGCTGGCTCTGATCTTGCGATTTGAATCACCTTGAGTGCCTGCATTTTTGGTCGAGGCGACCAGAGGGTCTCCTTATTGCGCGGCATTGAGGTATACAGGAAAAAAAGGAGTTTTAATGGAACAGCTTGTGGCCGAATTGAAGCGCCTGCTCAACTTCAAGGATGAAACGGGAGAAGGCGATATTGTGGTGGTTGCAGCCCAGGATCCCCAGTTGCTCGTCTACGCGGTGGTGGGTCCCATTGAGCGCGACCAGAGCCGCAGGGATGAGTGGTGGCATGTCACGTTCCATCTTTTGGGTATGCCTATACAAAGTGTGATCTGGACCTTGCGCGAGGCGCAGTTTACCGGCAAGGAGATCTTTACCATGGGTGGCAATCCGCACTTTATTAAGGCTATTGTACTGCCGGTAGAACCAGAGCCAGAAACAGAAACAGGCGGGCAAGACCTGCAACCGGAAAAAAAGACGCATACGAGGAAGCTGACCAGAATCAAGTAGCAGGGCGCAAAAAAGATTCATCTTGTGCCGGGGCGGTTCCTATTTATTGGTGGGGACAGCGGCCTTGCTTTGCATTTATGGGGCAGGTGCTGTATAGCTGGAGGCTTCGGATGAGAGCAGTGATGTAGGTTTGCTTTTGTCAGCACTGTCACCAGAAAGCACACCCTCAGGGAGTACAGGCAGATGATCAACAAAGTGATTCTTATAGGTAATTTAGGGGCAGATCCCGAGATTCGTTACACGCAGAATGGTTCACAGGTTGCAACCTTCAATGTGGCCACTACGGAGCGCTGGAAAGGGCAGGACGGCCAACTGCAGGAGCAGACCGAATGGCACCGCATCGTTGCCTGGAGCAGGCTGGCTGAAATCTGCGGCCAATATCTGCACAAGGGCAGCCGTGTGTACATTGAAGGACGTCTACAAACACGCAAATGGCAGGATCAAAACGGGATGGACCGCTACACCACTGAAATTGTTGCCCGGGAGATGAAAATGCTTAGTCCCCGTGGTTCCTCCGGCGAGGGGGACTATGGCGCATCTGGCCAGGGAATGGGCGGCTCCTACCAGGATCCACCTCCCATGGGTGATGATGTACCCTTTTAACCAGACGAGGTGTCTGGCCAGATTGAGCGGTCGCACTACTGCAGTAGGCAGATCATGATGCCTGCCGGGGCCTCATCGGGAAGAGAACCCGCTTCGCGGGATGCTGCTCAGCTGGCGGCAGATCGTATTGCGGTTTTCCAGCAGGAGCTGGCCCACTTGGAGGCTGCCGGTGTGCTGCACCTGAGCACGGAGCAGCAGCAGGCGGTGGACAAGTACCACCAAATGCGGCTTGAACAGTGGCGATTTCTTTTTGATGTGGATACGCATCATCAGGACAGGCAATTCAGTCTGGGTATGAAGATAACTTCCTATTTGGCTGCACTGGGTCTGGGTGCAGCCATTTTTTTTCTTTTTTATCAGTTCTGGGGACACTTTTCCACTACCTGGCAGGTGAGCCTCCTTTTTACTGCCTCAATTGGCAGTTTGCTTGCCTGCATGCACTTTGCGGCCCGCGAGCAGACAGGTTATTTTTCTCAACTGTTGGGCACAGTGGCCTTTGTCTGCTTTGTCCTCAACCTTGTTCTGCTTGGCCAAATATTCAATATACCCCCAACACACAGGGTGCTGCTGGCATGGGCGGCCTTTGCCTTTGTTGTGGCCTATGCCACCGGGGCCAGGTTGCTCTTGTCTGTGGCTGTCCTTTGTCTGGCAGGTTTCCTCAGTGCCCAAATCGGGATGTGGAATGGCATGCACTGGCTGGATGCGGGAGGGTGGCCCGAACTGTTTTTTCCTGCAGCTGCACTCTTTTTTGTTTTGTCCCAGTTGCCGCACCAACTCTATCCAGCCTTTCCATCTTTGTACCGAATATGGGCCTTACTGTTCTGGTTTTTGCCGGTGTTCGTGCTGGCGCATTGGGGCGCGGGCAGCTTTTTGCTCCTGCCTAGTCAACAGGTGGAGTGGTTGTATCAGGTTGCCGGTTTTGCAACGGGTGCCGGGGTAATAGTCTTGGGCATCCGCAGAAATTTTTCGGAGACCGTGCAGATCGGGGTGATGTTTTGCACCGTATCTTTTTACAGCAAGCTGTATGACTGGTGGTGGGACTGGATGCCCAAGTACCTTTTCTTTTTTCTCTGCGGTCTTGTGGCTATACTGGTGCTGCTTGTTCTCAGGCGCCTGCGCGTCCAAAGCGTTCAAAGTTTCCGGACAATGCAAAGACAGGAGACGCTTTAATGGATGTGCGTATGCGCCGGGTGTTGAGGCTCACAGCAGTGGCCTTGCTGCTGATTGTTACTGCCAACGGTATCCTGCTCTGGGATGTGGCGCGCAACCGTGCAGCTGTGCCGGAAGCTGAACTGCGGCTGAGTGAGCGGGAATTTTTTGTGCCCCAGCTCTGGCGAGGTGAGAATAGTGGTCGTTTTCTGCAGCTGCGCTATCAATATATCCGTAGCACAGGAGATGATGGAGCTTGGTTTGTCAACCCTTGGCTTGACAGGGAAAAGTTGCGCGATCTAGGTTTCCATCTTCCGGAAAAGCTGGTTGATACAGAAAATTTTAAGCAAGTACCAAGATTTCCGCAGAAAAAAGTGTTTTTAGTGCTGGAGTTGGCTGGCCCAGCCTACTCACACGCCCTTGCCCAGGCCAGAGCCGAGGTGGAGGCAAGGCGCATTGCTCCTGCGAAAGAAGGCCTGCAAGATGCCGAGGAGCACCTGCATCAGATGCAAGAGAAAAATTCTCGCCTGTTTGTGGTGGATGCAGGACTGGATGCAGAGGTCCTGCGTCGACACTATCCTGGGCGGCAGCAGTATGCCATTGTTCCCGGCAGAGTACATATCTGGTGGAATGCACCACAACAGCAGAAAGAACCAGAATTTTACAGTCGTTTTGTCCTTGAGCGCGAGCGTATTTTTGTCCCCTTGGATTTTGCTCCTCAGCTTGCGTTACTCAAGGAAGATGTGGCCTCTGAAGAACAGGGCAGGGCAAAGCGGGGCGCTGTGGTGCAGCTGGCCTTTGGCACGCATTTGCAGCCATGGATTGTTGGAATTCAGGGAAAACAATAAAAGAATCGAAACGATGGCAGCAAGGCCAAGGCCGGTAAGACTGGCCAGTGGCCCTGCAGGCAACGGCATCTCTAACTCTACACACCACCTTGCAATGCCTTGACGTACCAGTCTGCATACAGGGATACACTGCGCACGAGCCCATGTTCCTCTGCCTTGGCGCGGCTGGCCCCACCCATGGTTGGCCATTGCGGCCGCAGGCTGAAAAAATGGCGCCATTGTTCTGTCAGGGATTCGACTGAGCGCGCGGTGAAGAGCAAACCATTTTCATCGGGCGATACCAATTCGGGCAGGGCGCAGGCATCAGCGGCAAGAACAGGCAGGCCGCAGGCCATAGCTTCAAGCGTGGCAATGGACTGTAGCTCTGCATATCCGGCCATGACAAAACAGTCGGCCGCATTATAGAGTTTCGCTAAATCCTTGGCCGCGATATAACCCGGAAAAAGTACCTGTTTGCCCAGGCCCAGGCGCACGCTCTGTTCCAGCAATTCGTTGGCGCAACTTCCTTTGCCTGCCAGCACCAGCACAGCTTCTTTATCGGCAACAGCCGCAAAGGCGCTGACCACCTCCCGCAGACCTTTTTCATGATCCAGGCGGCCAACATAAAGAAAGAGGGGAGCATGCTCATCAATCGCCAACCGCTGCCGCATACTGCGGCGCGCCTCCTTGTCGGGGTAAAAACGTTCCACATCCACGCCGCAGGAAATGGCTGTGACCTGCGGCCTGAGCCCCTGTGCCACCAAAATGTTGGCTGCGGTTTGCGTGGGCGTACTGACCGCAGCGAGCTGATTGTACAGGCCCAGCATATGCCGCCAGAGCAGGGGCTCCAACCTGCGTTTTATCCTGGCTGGCAGGGGCATGTTGGCGCTCAGGTTTTGGGGTAAGAAGTGATTGGTTCCCACTACCGGCGTTTGCTGCTCTTGGGCTAGTCGCCACACTGCCCGACTGATAAAATAGTGATCCTGCAGGTGGATGATGTCAAAATTCGTGTCCTGCAATTTTTTGCGTACCTGCGGCAAGGCAAAGAAAGTGATATTGGCGTTGTGGGGAAGCCGCAGGGTTGGAATGCGTAAAATGCGGAGGCCGGCAAGGTTTTCTTCGGGCAGACTGTTCTGTTCTGCGGGCGTCAACACGCTGACCTTGTAACCTTGTTGGCACAGTCCGCGGGCCAAACGCACGGTAAAAACCGCCTGGCCGTTATTTTCCTGAAAATAGGCCTGTCCTGCGAGAAGGATGTTCATGGGGAATTTATGGTACCTTGGCACTCTCGTGCCATTTCCAGTAGAAGAGGGCGCAAACAAACATAACAGCGATGAGCAGGGCGCCCCAGTGGAGGTAGGCGGAGTCACTTTCCAAAATGCGGATGACAAGGGGGCCCATACCAAAGTAGCCGATGAGCGCAAGTGTTCCGGTCCATACGATCTCGCAGACAGTGGCCACCGGCACCAATCGGGGCAGGGAAAACCTCGCCATACCCATGGCTAACAAGATTGGAACCATGGCCAGGCCGAGGCTGAGCTTGGCTGCGATGAAATACCAGAGGCCGTGGTCGCGTAGATGCATCTGCACTGTGCGGATGCGCTCCTGGTGGGATTGTACGGAGCCGGGCACAAAGCGCAGGGGTAGCCAGCCCGTGCCAAGACGGCCCAAAAAGTACCAGATGAAATCAGCGACGAGGTTGCCGACTATGGCCACCAGCACCACCATGCCGATGGAGAGGTTGACACTGCCCTGGGCTGCCAGTGCCGCTGCCGAGAGGGTGGCGATCGGTCCTTCAATGAGTACCGCCAGAAAAAGCAGGAGAAAGGCCATTGCTACGGATCAGACGAGTTTACAGATATCCGTGGCGATATCCAGGGAAGCATTGGGCCTGGCCAGAAGCGAGGCATTGCGAGCCAGTTCCTGCAAAATGGGATTGCTGGCATCCAGCCAGTCGCGCGCAAGGGTCGTCAGGCCGCGGGTGGTGGCCGCATAGGCACCGGCCCTGTGTTCCTTGACATAGGCGACATTGCCCGCCTCCTGCCCCCTAATGTATCCGGAAAGAATAAGCGGCAGGCCGGTGATGAAGGCCTCGCTGATGGTACCGGGGCCGGCCTTGGTCACCAGCAGATCGGCTGCACCCATCAGCTCGGGCATGTTGTCGACAAAGCCGTAGACTTGGGTGGGAATGCTCCAGGCTACCGCATCCATGCGCGCCCTGAGCCGTTGGTTGCGGCCGGTGACCACCAGCATCTGTCCATAGGGGATGGTTTTGGCGATACGCCGGGCAATACGATATATCTGGCCAGTACCTTCGCCACCACCAACGATCAATATGGTGGGGGTGTCGGGATTAATACCAAGTTGCTGCCGGTGCTTTTTTTTATCGCTGCCAATCGCATTGAATTTGAGTCCTACGGGTTGGCCGTGTACCGCCAGTCTCTCCTTGGGCATACCCAGTTCCAGGGCCAGCATCCGTGCCTTTTCCGTGGGTACCAGGCAACGATCCACCTCGGGGCAGATCCAGGAAGAGTGCAGGGTCACCATATCGGTAACCACGGTGATGAACGGCACGTTCAATCCGGCGCTTTCACACCACTGCAGGCCTAAATGATTCATGAGCGGGTGCACCGAAACCACCAGGTCTGGTTGCTCTTTGCGCATGAATGCAGCCACCGAGTTTTTCACCAGTGGTGCAAAGCTGGCAAACATCAGGCGCTGTATCTTCCGATAATAGGTCAGTTTCCACAGAACCGCCCAGATGGGCATACCCGGCCCGGTAATCCAACCATAGGCATCCGGAAAACGGCTGATGGGAGAGGGCATGTGGCGTTTCCATACATCTTCGATCAGTATCTCGTAGCGACCAGGATACAGGGTTTCGATGGCTTCGCTGATGGCCATGGCCGAGGCCCGATGGCCACCACCTGTATCGGAGAGGAGGAAAAGTATTTTTTTTTTGCGCATGGCGCCTGGTGAAAAATGAATTTGCAAGATGCCGGCTAGACACTCATCTGTACGAACATAACTGCTTCTTTTTTTGTTTTCTTGCCCTGACATGAACAGAGCCAGGGACAGTGGGTGCAGCTCTGTCTTTCTTGTTCTTGTTCCCTCTTAACATAGCCATTATCAGGGTTCTTGTAAGGGGACTTGGGCAAGGATGGACAAATGCGATAGATTACCTACACAATAATACATTGCCCATCCCGCTGAAACCGAAAAAGCATAGGCAGTACATTGGTGGTATGGAACCGTACCCGACGCAGTGCACTTTCCAAATACCGCTGTCCGGAATGAGCTTGTCTGTTTTTTTCTGTTACATTATTTTTTTTGATGTATTTCGAGGTGTTTTTTTGATAGTATCTCCGGCTGGGTGGAGGAAAACTCGGCTGTTGCAGCCTACCTTGTTCCCCTCACTCTTCCGGTGTCTGGGTGTTCTTTTCCCTTGACAGGCCAATTCAGCACCGGTTAATGAATATCCATTCATTTATTTTCTAACCTGCCTAAGAGGTCTGATTCATGGTTACTGAATTGGTTCTTTCGGTTATCGCCTTGTTTGGCCTTGCCCTGCTGGTGCCACTGATTATGCTGGCCACCGTGTTTTTGGGGCCCCGCGCCGATAATGCAGCAAAGCATGATCCCTACGAGAGCGGTATCAAGCGTATGATTGGCTTGGCAGAACAGAAGTTCAGTGTCAAGTTTTATCTGCTCGCCATTTTGTTTCTTCTTTTTGATATTGAAATTGTCTTCATGTATCCATGGGCAGTGGGTCTGCGCGAACTGGGATGGTTCGGCTTTATTGAAATGATCACCTTCATGCTGCTGCTGCTGACCGGGCTTATCTACATCATCAAGAAAGGGGTGCTCAATTGGCGCGAGGAATAGAAGCACGACTGGGTGAGGGATTCCTGACCACCAAGCTGGATGCTATCCTGAACTGGGGCCGGCAATACTCTCTTTGGCCTTATGTTTTTGGTACGGCTTGCTGTGCCATCGAGTTTATGAGTACTGCTGCCAGTCAGCACGACATCGCCCGATTTGGTGCTGAGGTGTTGCGCTATTCCCCCCGGCAGGCAGACTTGCTCATGGTGTGTGGCACTATCAGCTACAAGCAGGCACCGATTCTGAAGCGGATCTACGATCAGATGTCGGAGCCCAAGTGGGTGGTATCGGTGGGGGCCTGTGCATCCACAGGTGGCATGTATGACAACTACTGCACGGTACAAGGTATTGATACCATTGTTCCGGTGGATGTATATGTGGCAGGTTGCCCGCCCAGGCCGGAAGCCATTCTGGATGCACTTTTGAAGATCCAGGAAAAGGTGCGGGGAGAAAGCGTGCTCAACGATCGCCAGAAAGATTTCACAGGGATTTTCGACAGATGAACACAACGGCGCTCCAACATATTCAGACTGCTTTTCCAGATGCGGACAGCCGCGAAAATCTGGATTCCGTGGTGCTGACCGTGCCGCCGGAAGCAGTGACGGCAACCTTGACGAAACTGAAGAACGATCCGCAATTTGGTTGCAGCCTTTTGCTTGATGTGACTGCGGTTGATTTCCTCACCTACCCAACCCCACAGCCGACACGCTTTGTGGTGGTGTATATTCTGCGCAATCCGGAAAGTGGCTTGCAGGTGCAGGTGCGGGTGCCAGTGGCAGATCCGGATACGGGTATCCCCAGCGCTACCCCGCTCTGGGGTTCGGCTATTTGGGGGGAGCGGGAAACCTATGATCAATATGGTATCCATTTCCAAGGCCACCATGATTTGCGCCGTATCCTCAACCACTGGCAATTTGTCGGTCACCCCTTGCGCAAGGATTATCCCATTGAGCAGGGACAAATCTGCTACGAAACCGACCCGCTGGAAAATGAGATCAAGGCTCGGCTCAAGCACAACGGGGTGGAAGACACCTCCATGGCCGAACTGCACACCGAAATCATGTACTTGAACATGGGGCCTGCCCACCCGGCCACCCATGGCGCCATACGTATTCTCACCGCGCTTGATGGTGAGACCGTACTGGCCAATGTCAACGAGATCGGCTACCTGCACCGTGGTTTTGAGAAAACCGCTGAAAACCGCACCTACAATCAGGTGGTTCCCCTAACCGATCGGCTCAACTACTGTTCTGCCCTGATGAACAACATCGCCTTTGCGAAGGCGGTGGAGTCGTGGATGGGGGTGGAGATCACCGAGCGAGCCATGTTTATGCGGGTGATTCTGGGAGAATTCTTCCGCATCCAGGATCACTTGGTCTGTCTGGCTGCCCAGCTGCTGGACCTTGGTGGTCTTACCAACTACTGGTACCTTTACAATCAAAAAGAAGCCTCCTACGATTTCATCAGCCGCCTCACCGGCGGCCGCCTCACCACCTCGTTTACCCGCATCGGTGGCATGTACCGCGATTTTTACGAGGGATGGCAGGCAGATATGGAGCAGCAGCTACTCGATATTGAAATGGGCGTGGGGGATTCGCTGAAATTGGTGGAGAAAAATCGCATCATCCATGGACGTACCCAGGATGTGTGTATCTTCCCTGCAGAAAAAGCATTGTCCTACGGTTTCACTGGCCCCTGTTTGCGGGCGAGTGGTGTGCCTTTTGACCTGCGCAAAGATAAACCCTATTATCACTACGACGCCTTCGATTTTTCGGTACCCATTGGCTCGAAAGGTGATGTTTATGATCGCCTTATGGTGCGTTTCGAGGAGATCCACCAGAGTATCAGTATCGTTCGCCAAGCCATGAAGATGGTGCCAGAAGGACCAATCTTTGTGCGCGATGTGCGCGTAGCCCTGCCACCCAAAGAGGAAGTGTACAATAATATCGAGGCGTTGGCTGGGCATTTCAAGCTGGTATTCGAAGGCGTGCGCACTCCGCCGGGCGAGTGGTACGATTCCTACGAAGCAGCCAATGGCGAGTTGGGTTTCTACTTTGTTTCCGATGGGAGCGGCACCCCCTACAAATGTAAGGTTCGACCACCCTGTTTTTACATGATGGGCGGCTTTCACAAGATGGTGGAGGGCAGTATGATCGCCGATGTCATCGCCAATCTCAGCAGTTTGAATATCATAGGCGGAGAGCTGGACAGATGAGTAACCGAGCAGAGCTGATGGAAAGTGGCAAACCTTTTGCCTTTGATGCTGAGCGGGATGCAGAGTTCGAGCGGCTGGCCAAACGCTATCCAAGCAGGGATTCACTGATTCTGCCCTCCCTCTGGCTGGTACAAGACCAGCAGGGATGGATCAGCACAGAGGCCATTGCCTACGTGGCCGACAGGATTGGCACCTTTGCCAGTCAGGTGTATGAAGTGGCCACCTTCTACACCATGTATCATCTCCAGCCGAAGGGGAAAATCCATATCTGTGTTTGCCGGACGCTCTCCTGCTACTTGCTGGGTAAGCAGCAGATTGTGGACTACCTGCATAACGAGCTGGGCCTGAAACCAGGGCAGATCAGCGAAGATGGGCTGTTCAGCTTGGAAGAAGTGGAGTGTCTGGGCCACTGCGGCTCTGCGCCGGTTGTTCAAATCAACGGCGAATTCCATGAAAACATGAGTGTTGACAAGCTCAAGGAAGTGCTGGCCACGCTGCAATCAGGAGGGCGATCGTAATGGAAGTAAAGATACTCAGCGCCAGGTTCGACATAGCGGATGCCAACAAACTTGAGGTTGCAAAAAAGCATGGCGCATATGGAACCCTGGAGAAGCTGTTTACCATGGAGCCTGCCGAAGTGACCGAAGTGGTCAAGGCGAGCGGCCTGCGCGGCCGTGGCGGTGCAGGCTTTCCCACCGGACTCAAATGGACTTTCTTGCCCAAGGGGCTGGATAAACCAGTGTATCTGGCTGTGAACTCTGATGAATCCGAGCCGGCCACCTTCAAGGATCGTTATATTCTGGTGCGTGATCCCCATATGCTGATTGAAGGGATCATCATCTGCTGCTATGCCATTAATAGCCACGACGCCTATATATATATCCGTGGTGAATATATATATCAGGCGAAGATCCTGCAGGCCGCCATAGACGAGGCGTACGCTGCTGGCTATTTGGGAGACAAGGTGTTGGGCCATGACTTCCGGATAGACGTGACAGTACACCGTGGTGCAGGTGCCTACATTTGCGGTGAAGAAACCGCACTACTGGAGTCCATTGAGGGTAAGAAGGGGCAACCGCGCAGCAAGCCACCCTTTCCTGCTGTGGAAGGCTTGTATGGCTGTCCCACCATCATCAACAACGTACAATCCATCGCCTCACTCCCTTTTATCCTTGAAAAAGGCGCTGACGCCTACAAGGCCTATGGCACAGAGAAGAGCTCGGGCACGCATCTTTTTGGTATTTCCGGGCTGGTGAAAAAGCCTGGTATGTATGAGTTGCCCCTTGGACTGCCGCTTGTGGAGGTGGTCGACAAGGTGGCTGGCGGCGTGCGCGATGGAAGAACATTGAAAGGCATTATCCCGGGCGGCAGTTCCACCCCGGTGCTAACCGCAGAGGAGGCGCAGAGCGTCACCTTGGATTACGAGTCCATGGCAGCCCATAAGACCATGTTTGGTTCCGGCGGCATCGTGGTGTTGGACGACACGGTGGATATGGTCAAGCTGGCGGAAAACCTGGTGCATTTTTACTATCACGAATCCTGCGGCCAGTGCACTCCCTGTCGAGAAGGGCTTGGCTGGATGTTGAAGATTCTCGGGGCAATCATTGCCGGTAAAGGTAAGGCGAAGGATATCGATTTACTCCTTGAGCTGTGCGACAATATTGAAATGAAAACTGTTTGTGTATTGTCCGCTGCCTGCACCATGGCGCTAAGAAGTTATCTGAACAAGTTCCGGTCTGAATTCGAGGCCTATATCGCCAACACTGCATCGGCTCAACCCGTGATGTAAGAGGATAAAAACGAGCATGGCTGATACAATCAAGCTGTCTGTCAACGGAGTGGAAGTCGAGGTTCCGGCAGGCAAGAACCTCATCGACGCCGTTGCCGCTGTGGGTATTGAAATTCCACATATCTGCTACCATCCTGCTTTAGGCGCGGATGGTAACTGCCGGATGTGTTTGGTGGAAATCGAGGACGGGCGTCCGCCTTTGGTCGCGGCCTGCAAGACTAAGGCGGCCGAGGGCATGAAAGTGCGGCTGGATTCCGAGAAAATCAAGAAAATCCAGCGTGATATAATGGAGTTTGAGCTGATCAACCACCCCATTGACTGTCCCATCTGCGATCAGGCCGGTGAGTGTATCCTGCAGGATTACTATGTGAAATATGATCACGCGCCCAGCCGTATGCGGGTGCCGCAGGTTACCAAGGGCAAGAAGATGGATTTCGGTAGTGGCGTAGTGCACGACCAGGAACGCTGTGTGCTGTGCGCCCGTTGCGTTCGCTTCACCCGCCTCATTACCAAGACCGGCGAGCTTGGCATAGTCAACCGTACTGACCAGGCCCGGGTCAATATTTTTCCAGGACGGCCTCTGAACAACCGTTATGCACTGAACGTGGTGGATCTCTGTCCGGTCGGCGCCATGACCAGCAAGGATTTCCGTTTCAGGCAACGCGCCTGGTTCCTCACCAAGAGCAAGGGCATTTGCCACGGTTGCAGTAAAGGCTGCAATATCTACATCGATCATAACCGCGAAAAATACAAGGACGATATTATCTATCGTTACCGTCCGCGCCACAACGATTTGGTGAATGGTTATTTTATCTGCGACAGCGGTCGCATGACCTACAAGCTTGAAAACGAGAAGCGGTTGCGCGTGCCCTTGGCCGCTGGACAGCAGGTTGATTTGGAAAGTGCAGTCAACGCGCTCAAGCGTCGCATGGATCAAGCTGATAAGCTGGTCTTTTTGGTGTCACCAAGCTGTTCACTGGAACAGATGCGTGCCATACAACAGCTGGCTACGCACAAGGCTGCGGTGTTGAGCGGCTACAGCGAGGGTTATATTCAAAAAGGTGATGGCGATGACTACCTCATCCAAGATGACAAGTCTGCCAACCGTGCTGCCTTTGCGCTGCTGGGCATTGACGAGAGTAAGGACACCTTGACCGCAGCGCTGAACGAGGCGGATCTGCTCATCAGTTTTGGGAACGATCTCAGCCTCAGCGGTATGGATTGCACGGCTTTGGGCAAAACAGAGTTGGCCTTTGTTGGGAGCTATGCCAACAATTGTGCAGATGCTGCGTCCTATTTGCTGCCAGTGGCTTCCTACAGTGAGGATAATGGCAGTATCATCAATATCGATGGCGTGCTGCAGCGCTATGGAGCGGCTGTGGTGAAAAATGAACCCCTGCCCAGCATGCTTCAGATCCTTGCCCAGTTGGGCGGCGCTTTTGGGGATGTGCAGGCAGTCTGGTCGGATCTGAACAGTGCCGTGGAAGCCTTCAACAAGGTAGATTTGCAGAACATACCGGCCGAGGGGCTGGCATTAACCGTGAGCGAGGTGGACAATGTCACTGCTTGATACTGTCGTTACCATCTTCCGCGTGCTGTTCGCGGCCTTTATTCCCGTCTGTTTTCTGGCGGTGCTGGTGTGGATGGAGCGCCGTGGCTGCGGCTTCATTCAGGACCGTTCAGGGCCTAACCGCGCCAATATTTTTGGTTTCCGCTTAGCCGGCATTGTTCAAAACCTGGCTGATGGCCTCAAACTGGCCTTCAAGGAAGACGTCATTCCAGGACATGTTAAATACAAGTTCTATTTTGTGCTGGCTCCGGTAATCGTCTTTACCATTGCCATTGTTTCCTTTGCCGCCGTACCCTTTGCCGATGCCCTGATATTGGAAGGTAAAACCTATCTTATGCAGGGTATTCCCACCGATTTGGGCATCCTTTGGTTTTTGGCCCTTGTTGGTTTTGGCGTGTATGGCATTATCTTGGCAGGTTGGTCGTCACACAATAAATACAGTATGCTTGGTGGCCTGCGTGCAGCAGCCCAGGTCATCAGTTATGAAATTCCCATGGGACTTGCGGTGATCAGCTTGCTGATAGTTTACGGTACGGTCAATCTGACCGGTATCGTGCAATATCAGGGGCAACTCCTGTTCGGCTTCATCCCCATGTGGGGGATCATGATACAGCCCTTGGGTGCGGTGATTTTTATTGTCGCCGCCTTTGCCGAGGCCAATCGCATACCCTTTGACCTGGTGGAAGGCGAAAGTGAAATCGTAGCCGGATTCCACACTGAATACAGTGGCATGAAGTTCGCTATGTTTTTCATGGGCGAATATGTAGCCATGTTTACTTCCAGCGCCGTCATTGTCA
>JABMJC010000059.1 GCA_013201405.1 Desulfobulbaceae bacterium | reverse complement strand
TTTTGGGGCCAGCGCTACCAGGAGGCTATCGACCTGCAGGAGGTGCTGGCACTGATCAACAAACAGGCGCTGTTCCGGGGCAGATGGGGATATCGCCGCGGCAAGATGAGCGCGCAGGAATACGATGCCCTGCTCCAAGATACAGTGGAACCGCTGTACCGCACCCTGTGTCAACAGGCCCTCGAATCGGGCTGGATCGAAGCACGGGTTTCCTATGGGTATTTTCCTTGCCACGCTGCAGGCGACAACCTGTTAGTCAAAGATGGCGAGCAGGAATACTGTTTCTCGTTTCCCCGCCAGGCACAGGCACCGTATCTGTGCATTGCCGATTACTTTAAAAGCAAAAAAGATGGCGGGGATATCGCTGCTTTCTTTGTGGTAACCATTGGCCCGCGCTTTTCTGAGGAAAGCGCCAGACTCTACGCTGCCAACGCCTACCACGACTACCTGATGCTCCACGGCTTAAGTGTGGAAATAACCGATGCTTTGGCCGAATACTGGCACGCACGTATGCGTCAGGAACTGGGAATTGGCACTGTACAGCAGACTTCGGCGGATGGGGTGATTACCCAAGGGTATCAGGGCTCTCGCTACGGGTTCGGCTATCCGGCCTGTCCAGATTTAGAAGCGCACCGACCCGTCTTTGCCCTGCTCAAACCAGAAGCCATCGGCGTCAGCTTAACGGAAAACATGCTCATGGTGCCGGAGCAGACCACCTCTGCCATTGTGGTTCACCATCCCCAGGCCAAATATTTTGCGGTATGACCATGCAGAACACCCCTGAACACACCGAACGCTACATCTGCGTCAACTGTGGCTATATCTACGACCCTGCCCAGGGCGATGATATGAACAATATCCCGACAGGCACAAGCTTCACCAGCCTGCCTGAGCAGTGGGTTTGCCCCATGTGCTACGCCAAAAAAGAACTGTTTGATCCGCTGGATTAATAGTGATCCATGGGTAGCTCATCTGGGTGCCGGGCAAGACGGCACCCAGGCAGTATATTTTCTTCACCCTCCACATTCGTGGGGCAGTAGCCCTGGCATTCTTCCTTAACCAACTCCGTTGTTTCTCCTCTATTTTCCTATCCAGATAATGTCTGGACAGCAAAAATCGCAGCCCCTCTTCTTTTCACTCCTCACCCTGACTCCTATTTGGCCTGTCGCTGTCCCCTGACGGCTGCCTTCTACCCACAAAAAACTTTTTTTTGCCGACATTTACCTCACGCTTGAGTAAAAATATCGGAATAAAAATATAATATTCCAATCATATCAGCATATTGAACAATATAATTAGAATGATATTCATTCAATTTATCTATACATTTTAATATAAATATTATTTATAAGTAAAAACAGTCAAATTGTTTAAAAAATTGTTAAAATTCATAGTGTTACAAATTAGACCCCTGCAACCCTCACAAACAAACAAAATAGAATTCTGAGACCATCTCCAAGTAAAATTCTACAGCCCGCGAACTACTCCTCCAAAAAGATACAAAAAATATTATTACGAAAAAACATAGACTTATGAAATATAAGTATAAAATTTTTCCTTGCAAAGGCCTAGGTATCTCTGTATAAGTACATAAATAATATTGAATTTGGTTATGGAGATACTAATTCTTTTATTGATTAATGCAATCAATAATTATGATAACAAAGCCGTGCCACTGGCGTAGTTCAATGTAGCGCGCATGGCATCCAAAGCCCACATGAACCAGGAAGAGGAGGCAGGTATGGCAAAAGTTGGAGTATACGTCTGTCACTGCGGATCAAACATCGCAAGCGTCATTGACGTGTCTGCTGTGCGGGATTTCGCAGCCGAATTGCCGGGCGTGGTCCTGGCACGCAAGGATCTGTTTATGTGTGCAGATTCCGGACAAGAACTGATCATGCAAGATGTCCGTGATGGCTTGGTGGATCGGGTGGTGGTTGCCGCCTGTACGCCCCGTACCCACGAACCTATTTTTCGGGCAGCACTGGAAAGGGCGGGCTTGAATAAATACCTTTTCGAGATGGCCAATATCCGGGATCAAGGGAGTTGGGTGCATGGCCAAGACCATGCAGGTGCCACGGAAAAAGCCAAAAAAATAGTGGCCTCTGCAGTGGGCAAGGCCTGCAACCTCGAACCACTGGAAGATAAATTTGTCGAGGTGACCGACGCCGCCCTGGTCATTGGCGGCGGTATTGGCGGCATTACCGCTGCCCTTGAACTGGCCAACATGGGCCACAAAACCTATCTGGTCGAAAAGCAGCCTTCCATTGGCGGAGTTATGGCCCAGTTGGACAAAACCTTTCCCACCAATGACTGCTCCGCCTGCATTCTCACGCCCAAGATGGTGGAAGTATATAACCATCCAAATATCGAAACCTACACCTATGCCGAAGTGGATGACGTGGAAGGCTACATCGGCAACTTCAAGGTAAAAATTCGCCACAAACAAACCTATGTAGACTGGAAAAAGTGCACCGGCTGTGGCGACTGTGCGAGCAAATGCATTGGCAAGGCAGCAGACGAGTTCAACGGCGGTCTGTCTGAGCGCCGCGCTGCTTACATCATGTTTCCGCAGGCAGTGCCTAAAAAAGCGGTTATCGACATGGATCACTGCATCAACTGTGGCGGCCGCGACATCGGCACCCTGCCCAAAGTCAACCAGAAAACAGGAAAACTCATTCTGGCCCCCTGTGAGAAGGCCTGCCCGGCCCATGCCATAGATCGCTCCATCGCCTACGATCCAAATGGCGATATTCAGGAAGTGGAGGTCGGCTCCATCGTGGTCGCCACCGGCTATCAGGTTATGGACAAAGGCTGGTTCAAGGAAATGGCCCCGGAATCGCCCAATGTTATTACTGCCCTGCAATTGGAGCGCATCATTTCTGCCACCGGTCCCTCGGAAGGCAAATTGGTGCGCCCTTCAGACAAGGAAAAGCCACACACCATCACCTTTGTTTCCTGCATGGGTTCCCGCGATGAGCACTTCCACACCTACTGCTCCCGCTTCTGCTGCATGTACATGATCAAGCAGGCCCGGCTGCTCAAGGAAAAATACCCGGACCTGGTTATTAACATGCATTTCATCGATGTGCGTTCCGCCGGTAAGGACTACGACGAGTACTACACCGGCGCACGCAAGATGGGGATCAACTTCTTTAAGGGCAAAGTGGGCGGCCTGGAGATGCTGCCAGACGACAAACTCCGGGTCCTTGCCTATGACATGGAAGGTGGTGAGAACATTGAATATGTGTCCGATTTGGTGGTGCTGGCCACGGCCGTAGAACTGCCGGCAGACGCCACCACACTTGCTCAAAAACTTGGCATCCAGTTCTGCGGTGCCAACTTTTTCCGCGAGCTGCATCCCAAACTCGGTCCGGTTGAAACTGCCACCGAAGGTCTGTTCCTCGCTGGTTGCTGCCAGGGACCAAAAGACATTCCCGATACCGTGTCCCAAGCCAAGGGCGCGGCCGCGGCCGCCGCAGTACCGCTTGCCCAGGGCAAGGTGCGCATCGAACCCATTATTTCAGAAGTCATAACCGAACTGTGCAGCGGCTGTGGCATTTGCGTGCCACTTTGTCCCTATCAGGCGATTAGCATGCGTACTGTTGAGGACCGTCCCAGGGCACAAATCGAGATGTCGGCCTGTAAAGGTTGTGGCGTATGCACCTCGGCCTGCCCATCCGGCGCTATTGTATTGCACGGTTATAAGGAAGAGCAGATTTTTGCCCAGATCGAGGCTTTGACCGCCTAAGGAGGACACCATGATCATTGACCAGGAAAAAATTAACGAGGCCATCCGCACTATTCAGGAATACGGCGGCCATGGCATCCTCAACTGTGTGCAATGCGGTGCCTGCTCGGCTATCTGTCCTGGGGTCAAGGCTGGCTTCCCGCTCTTGTGTCGCAACTTGATCCGCCATCTGCTCAATGGCCAGTTGGAGGAAATCATCGAAGATTCATCTAGTTGGGGTTGTCAAGCCTGCAATCGCTGCACCGAAGTCTGTCCGCAGGGCGTACGTCCGCAGGAGGTAGTGTTCGCCTTCCGGCGCTACCAGGGCAATCAGCTGGCATTTTCCACCTCAGCTGTCACCAGTCAAATGAATCTCTATGAAACCGGCCACGCTGTATACAGCGATCCGAAAGAGCTGCGCAAACAGGTGGGCTTACCCGAAGAAACACCTACATCCGCCTTTGATGAAAAGGCCCGCCAAGAGATTCAGGCGCTCATCAACGCAGGCCCCATGGGCGAACTGGGACTTTTCTAACACAGGAGACCACCAGATATGGATAAAATAGGCTTATATCTTGGCTGTAACATCCCGCTCAAGGCCCCGGACATTGAGCAATCCTTTCGTAAAATTTTTCCTGCGCTGGGTGTGGAACCGGTGGATTTGCAGGGCGCGACCTGCTGTCCGGCCTGGGGCACCGCTCCTTCCTTTGATATGGATACCTGGTGCGCGGTCTCCTGCCGCAATGTGGTTCTTGCCGAGCAAGCCAATGTCGACCTGATGACTGGCTGCAACTCCTGCTTTGGCATCCTGTCCGAGGCCAAGCATTACATGGAAGATGAAGCGCGCCGCAAACGGGTGAACGAAAAGCTGGCAGCCATCGATCGTGAATACAAGGGAAGCTCGGAAATCTATCATGTGGCCCACGTGCTCCACAAAAAGATTGGTGTGGAAAAAATCAGGGAAAACCTCAAATACTCCCTTGATGATCTGAAGATTGCGGTGCAAACCGGCTGTCACACCCTGTGGCCCTCGGATGTTTTTACCATCAAAGAAGACAACCCCTACCAGCCGACCATCCTGCGTGAGTTGTGTGAAGCAACAGGCGCCAGCGTGCCCCATTATTCCAGGCTGGAAAGCTGTTGCGGTATGGGCGGCATGCGCTCAACCGATGTGGAAAAATCGCTTGGCCTCTTTCGCGACAAGCTGCTCTCCATCAAGGAAGAGACCGATGCCGACATGATCGTCACCACCTGCTCCTCGTGTTTCCTCCAGTTTGACATGTCACAGCCCATTCTGAAAGAACGTGGCATGATCGACTTCGAACCCATTCCCACCTTCTACTATACCCAGGTGCTGGCCATGGCCATGGGTTTTGATCCGGCGCAGGTCGCGGCCATCTCACAGATCGACCGCAGTGGCGTTATCAAAGAAATCCAAAATGAAAAACGTCTAGTCAAGGAGGTGGCCTGATGTCATACACGCCGAATATCATTGGTTTTGCCTGTCAGTGGTGCACCTATGCCGGTGCTGACCTTGCCGGTAACCTGCGCGCTAAGTATCCGCCAAGCATCAAACTGATTAAAGTGCCCTGCTCCGGCCGGGTTGAGCCCGAATACGTGATGGAAGCCTTTGCCCAGGGCGCAGATGGCGTATTGGTGGGCGGTTGCCATATCGGCGATTGCCATTACAAGAACGGCAACCACAAGACCTCTCGTCGAATGATGATTCTGTCCAAGTTGCTGGAAGACAGCGGTTTTGATGCCAAACGTCTGCGTCTGGAGTGGATTTCAGGGGCCGAAGGCTATCGTTTTGCTGAAGTAGCTGAGGAGTTCACCAAGGAGTTGCAGGAGATGGGTCCAAACCCGATCAAGGGAGGAAAATAATCATGGCCGAAAAGATTAAAACCGCATTTCTATTGGCCGGAGGTTGTGCAGGCTGCGAGATGAGTGTGGTCGATCTATCAGAACACCTGGTGGATGCACTCGACTCGCTTGAAATTGTCTTCTGGGCCCCCACTGTGCTTGATGCCAAGTACAGCGACCTGGAAGCCATGCCCGACAAGTCGATTGACCTCGCCTTTGTGGACGGCATGATCCGTAACACGGAAAACCTGCACACAGTCAAGGTGTTGCGCGACAAGTCCAAGGTACTGGTAGCCTTTGGTGCCTGTGCCTCCATGGGCGGCATTGCTGCCATGGGCGATCTCCACACCAAGGAAGAACTCTTCCAGGAAGCCTACAAAGACAGCTTCTCCACCGACAACCCAGATAACGTATATCCCTCGCCGGAATACCTGCTGGATGGCAAATACAACCTCACCCTGCCCGCCATTCTCGACCACTGCTCCACCCTTGACCAGGTGGTGGATGTCGACTATTTCGTGGGTGGCTGTCCGCCCAACTATACCTTTGTCGGCAAACTGGTCAACGCGATTATTGCTGGAGATTTACCGCCAGCCGGCTCCTGGTTGACCAATGGCAAGGCAGTCTGCGATGTGTGTAAACGCAATCCAGCCACGACCAATCAAGAGCGTTTCCTGGTGGATGAGGTCAAACGTACCTGCGATGATCGACCAGATCCAGAAATTTGCCTGTTGCAGCAGGGCTTCATGTGTTTTGGACCAGTGACCCAAGGCGACTGTGGCGGTTCCTGCCTCAATGTCAACATTCCCTGCCGCGGCTGTGGTGGCCCGATTCCGGGTATCAAGGACTTTGGTGCCCGTTGTGCCAGCATGCTGGCCTCCAGCATGACCGATGACGCCACTGCACAAAAATTCATGGATAAATTCAACAATATGGCCAAGCTGTTCTACCGCTACTCCCACACCACTTCCAAACTGAATCATGCAATTGCCGGCCACAAGGAGGACACTCCATGAAAAAAATTGAAATAAATCCGATTACGCGGCTGGAGGGACATGGCAAAATTGCCATTTTCCTCGATGACAGCGGTAATGTTGATGATGCCTTTTTCCAGACCGTGGAATTCCGCGGCTATGAAAAATTCCTGCAAGGCATGCCCATTGAAGAAGTGCCACGCACGGTTTCCACGATTTGTGGTGTGTGCCGGGGCGTGCATTTTACGGCAGCCATGAAGGCGGTAGATCAGGTTTTCGGGGTGACCCCGCCTCCGGCAGGCCGCAAGTTGCGGGAACTGTTCTTCAACGCCCATTACGTAGAAGACCATACAGTTGTACTTTATGCCCTTGGTTTTCCAGACTTTGTTGTTGGCCCCGAGGCGAGCCCGGCAGAGCGCAATGTGGTTGGCCTTATCAATGCCGTTGGTGCGGATGTTGGCCGGGAAGTGCTACGCAAACGCGGCCTGGCGGTCAAAATTTTCGAACTTTTGGGCGGCAAACCCAGCCATGCAGTGTCGGCCATTCCTGGTGGTTGGTCCAAAAATCTGAGCGAGGAAGAGCGCAAACAGGTGGAAGCCTGGTCCCAAGAACTGGTGGAACTCGGCGAACTGACCCTGAAAATTTTCGACGACGTGGTTCTAAAGAACGACAAGTATATGGAACTGGTCACCGGTGACACGTACAAGGTCGAAGTGGGTTACATGGGATCGGTTGATCCACAGGGACTCGGCACCTTTTACCATGGTACCCAGAAGGTGATCGACAGTGACGGCAAGCTGGTCGGCACCTTTGAAGGCAAGGAATATCTTGATTTCATTGCCGAGCGGGTTAAACCCTGGACGTATCTGAAATTCCCGTATCAGAAAAAAATCGGCCCCTGGAAAGGTATTGTCGAAGGCCCGGGCACCAATATTTTTGCCGTTGGCCCCTTGGCCCGCATGAACGTTATCGAGGGTATGTCGACCCCTATTGCCCAAAAACATTTTGAAAAATTCCACGCCACGTTCGGAGCCAAGCCAGTCCACCATATCCTGGCCTACCACTGGGCCCGGGCGATTGAAATGCTCTCTGCGGCAGAAAAGTGTCTGGAACTCTCCCGCGATCCGGAAATCACCAGCAACGAGATCTGGACTAAACCGACCTCGTGCACCGGTGAAGGTGTGGGCATCATTGAGGCCTCACGCGGCACCCTGATTCACCACTACCTGACTGACGAAAAAGGTATAGTCACCAAAGCCAACCTCATCGTTTCCACCACCCATAACAACGGTCCCATCAATCTGGCGGTGAAAAAGGCTGCCCGGCATTTCATCAAAAACGGCGAGGTGTCTCCCTCCATTCTCAACTATGTGGAAATGTCCTTCCGTCCCTACGACCTGTGCCTGGCCTGTGCCACCCATACGGTCACTGGGGGCCAATCTCCACTGGAGATTGAGATTTTCGACAAGGATGGCAAACTCTACAAGCGTCTGAAAAACTTTTAGGCTGTCAGCGAAATCTAACAGCTCTAACTCAACAGGGCCGGGATACCCCCGGCCCTGTTTGCATGGGGTGATATGGAAAAAGACGAATGGGTAGTGTTGGGCATTGGTAATCCGTACCTGCAGGACGACCGCGCCGGAGTGGTTGTAACGGAACGTCTGGAAGCGCTGGGGCTACCCTGCCGGATTGAACAGTTGCTGACCGTTGGCTTTGAGGTGTTGGACAAAATCCGGGGCGCATCACGGGCCATTATCGTTGACGCCTGCAAGCTGGGCAATCCGCCGGGCAGTATATTGCAAGTAAGTGTGGACGACATCTTCAGCAGCCATCACCTGGTCAACTCCCATGCCGTCACCCTGGGCACCACCTTGAAAACCGGCATAATCTGCTTTCCAGATGAAATGCCCAAGGAACTGCATATTTGGCTTATAGAGGTGAAAGATATCTCCGAATTCACCCAAGTTATGTCACCTGAGGTGGAACAGGCCGTGGGCGAGGTAGTAGAGGGTATACAGCGCTTGCTTACTGAACAGCCATTGTAAACCAGTCTGCAGGTCCTAAAAAGCACGGCGCCCCGTGTTTGTTGAAAGCAACCATGTTCCAGCCCAAACCGCTTTCAACTCTTCCTACGGGAAGGGCGCTATCATAGCAAGCAGGCCAGCCAAGGTACAGCAGTCATGACATATGACGAAAACGACTGGTTATTGTACTGTCTGGGCGCTGGTCGAGGTTGCTGAACTGGAGGAAGAACGAACAGTTTTGTGCTGATACGTGCGCCTGGGCGCCTTATTCATGTTGGCCTCTTTTTCACGGGCCAGGGTCTGGGCGCGGGGATCAAGCACATACATAAAATCATCCATGAGCACCTTGACTGCCTGTTCTATTGCCCCTTCAAAAAGTGCATCGTATTGGTAGTCTGCCAGAACAGATTGGGGCGATACCTTAACATCGACCCGATTGGTCCATACAACTTGACCGCTGTAGGCATCCTGCACCCACATACGCAACTGCACCACAGCTTGGGGAATATCCCCTGCACTATAGGCCATGCTGCCAAGCCCTGCACCAATGGCCCCCCAGACAATCGTATTGCCCGCCGTACCACCCGAAACACCTAAGATGGATTTGTTGGTGCTGCTATACGGCCATTTGGGATCCCAATCACCATACAGTGCGCCCAAGGTTCCCCCGGCCACCATGTGGCCAAGCTCATCATACCTGTCGGAACGGGCCTGGCCAAAGGCAATCTGGTTGGTGACCCCAGTAACAAAACTGACGATCCCTTTTTTCCAGGGAGCCCAACTCGGATCTTGCCGAGTTTTGTACTGGATAATGCTGCCACGCACCACATAGTCAGCAGCAAAGTATTTGCCAATGTTGGCAACCTCACCCTGATCCAAACCCAAGGTGCCTGGTGAGTTGAACACCGGATTGGCAGGGGCATTCGTTCGAGCCTGATTGATATAGCGCTGCAGTTCACGTTTCATGGCTGGAGACCAGTCTTTGTTCAACTCATACTGCAGTGTGTGGGAATTGTTTTCCGCATAGGCAACCACATTGATGATATTTCGGTTAACCAAGTAGCGAAAAACATCTTCCTGAACAGGAACAGCAAAACCGTTCAGGACAAACCGATCGGTTAAATTCTCATTGATAAACATGTTCCTGCGATACGCAGAATCAAGACTGTCTGCATCTGTGTAATCCGCAAAAGGTAAAACAACAACCTGCCTGCTCTTGCCAATATCTGTTTTATACTCTTGATTCACTTTCAGTGATTGCTGCACAGATGATCCACAGCCCAGCAACGATGTCAAGAAAAAAATTAAGAGAAAAATTGAGATCGGTTTCATTATAATCATCCTTTCAAAAGGAATAATTGGCAAAATTGTATCACCCTGAACCTTGCACACCTATATGATATGTGGAGACAGTAGAATGACGAGCTCCCGTTTTTTAATCTTCTTTTCTTCAACACCGAATAAATATTTTACTATAGGTATCTTGCCAACTACCGGCGCAAACTTTTCAGTATTTTCTTGTATAGAATCAATAAGACCGCCAATAATCAACATTTCACCATTGGCTACCTGTACGATAGTAGACATCTGACGAACCCCTATTTCAGGCAAACCAACTTTCATTTCATCGTTTTGCCCAAACCTTTCTTCTTTGATAACCCCTCCAACTATTTCTGTGGTAATTGGAGTAAGATGCATAATCATGCTGTGGTCATCAACAATGGTCGCCATTACCCCCATGGAGACACCTTCGACGACATTGTCAATTTTTACTGAATATGTAGTTTTAGAATTACCACTTGTATCACTTACTTCACGTTCGACTTCCTTGATATAAGCCACATCCTTACCAACGCTGATAAGGGCTGGCTGACCATTCAGCACCGTTATTTTTGGATTGGACAAAACCCTTGACTCGCCCTGCTGATCAAGCGCATTCAAAAATACATTGAAGTCCACACTGGGCATGGTGATTCTGCTGACAAAACGGGTGGGAGAAACAGCGTCTCCTCTGGTGGGAATCCATGGGTAGACCTGGCCATCGGCACCAAAATGAACCGTGCCACGGATATTAAAATTCTCAAGAATACTGCCCCAGTCCAGACCAATTTTTGAACGATCTTCCAGATAGACTTCAATAATTTTTGCCTCAAGGGAGATCTGGCGGTACAGCTGTTTTTTCAGATTGTTGATATAATTTTCCACCGTGACCATTACCGAGGGCTTGGCTGTAACCGTAATGGAACCGGTTGCCTTGTCGACAATATAAAAGGCGCCATCCTCTGCACGCTGTGTGCTCTCCTCCCTGCCACTCGAAACAGCCGGAAGAACTGAGGGCGTCATTACTGGCGCCAAGCCTTCTGCCTGCTGGGCCGCAGCCTGCGCCGCTGCCATTCTGCCTGCGGCAAGGGCTGCCTGTTCACGTGCAGCCACCCCCAAAATAACATCGAGGTTTTTCTGTACATTGCTCCAGATATCGTATTCGTTTTTCTCGCTGGTAATCTTCACCACTCCTTCAGTGCCTTCGGCAGCAGTTTTCGAAGTCAGAAAATTACCGCCAACCGTGGTAGTATAGTCACCCCTGATATACGGCACACCTATATGAAAAACTTTGGTCGTTTTGTTTCTAACAATAAGAGTCCTGCCATTCACCTCGTAAAAATAGTCGGCCTGGCGCAACAGATTACTCACCGCATCCAGAAAGAGATCCTGGGCATTGATATCAACATCCACCAGAAAATTTTGATCCACATCATTGGCCCAGCTAACGGTCATCCCCTTTAGGTTGGCCAGTTTTTTCAGCACATCCCAGACAGGCTGGGGCCCGGCTGTGGACTTGATGGTCGCCCCCACCCGAAGCTGAAACTCTTCCTGAACAGTTCCCAGATCATCTTCCATGCTACTTTTTGGAGTGATATAACCAGGACTCTGGTAGCGGGCCGGCATCTGCGGGGGCATGACCGGGGCGCTCTGCTGCACCTCCGAACTGGCGGGAGAAGATGCTGGTGAAGATGTCGTTGGTTTTGCCCTTTTCCCGCTACAGGCACTAATTGAACAGACCAATGCCAGTGATGCAATGATCACCAAAACTGTGCGCAGCTTCATTCTTCTCTCCACTGTAATTGATCAATCCACCATTCCGATTCGGGCCCTGATAAAACGTGACAGATCAGGTGGCAAGGCAAAGCCAGAGTTTAAAATAGATCTATACTCTTGAACAGCCTGGAAGCCGGCTCCTTTTTTGTCATAGACGCGTGCCGTGGCGATCATGGCATCCAGGTCATTGCCATAAAGGGTATTATGCCTGTCGAGTATTTGCAGGGCCTGATCGTACTGTTTACTCTCTTCCCGAAAAAGAGCGTAGCTGAGCAGTGCTTCCTGACTTGGTTTGGCCCCCTGCGTGCTCAGGTCAAAGTAGTGCTCCGCAGATTGCATATCGCGCATATTGACCGAGGCAATAGCTGCATTGAGCGCTGCTGTACTGTCTGTTTTATCCAGGGCCAGCGCCTGCTTGGCATAGTGCAGGGCCTTTGCGTTTTGCCGCAACTCCATCAGATAGATGGCCGAGATCCTGTTGGCCAACTTGGCGTTACTGTTCCATTGTTCAAAGGCCTGTTCATAGGCCTCCACTGCCATAACTGGATTGTGCTGTTTTTCAAATTCATTGCCCTTGGCAATCAACTGCGCTGCCTCGACCAGTCCCGCAGGTTGTTGCTCAATCTGGGTAATCACCAGGGCTTCCTGGTGCGCCATGCTCTCATCGGCCTGAAAGGAAAGGGTGCCCTCGGCTTTGCCAGGCCACAAGAACTCTTTGTTTTTGGGGAAAATGACAATGGTGTTAAACCGTTCCTCCTGGCGCAAATCTTTCAGGTTCAAAATGATATCCAGGGCAAAATCCCAAGGGACATGGTCAAGGGAAAGGGTGAGCATGCCTTGCACCGACTCATCGACAATGATATTGACCCCACTGATCTCACGCAGAAAACGAAAAACATTGTGCAGATCCATCTTGTAGAAGTCGACACTGATCCGCTCCCGGTCATACCCGGAAAAACTGAAGTCGTCCTGAAGCCTGTTAGAAACAGGCCGTGCAAAGACTGCCCCTGCATGGTCTGTTTCCGACAGTTGCCCTGGCAAGGTAGAAGTGTCCTTTTGCGACGGCAAAGGCGGTGTGGTGCTGACCGGTGGGGTTTCTTCTCCCTTCAAATCAAAAAGTACAAGTACTGCGTCTCCATCCTGCCGGGTAGTATAGGGTATGGATTTCTCCAAAAAAAATTCAAAACGTAGTATCTGGGGCTCTGCATCGACAATCTCCCTGCTCTGCAACCTGACCCCATCGTCCGGCAAGCTCAACGACACTCCCGGCTGCAGTTGTGCATTGGCCACATCCACCACAACCCGGGTCGGATTGAACAGTTCATACGAAGTGTAGGTTAAACTGGAATCACCCTTGATGCGCGCTGCCAGCATATTTCCTGCCTTCTGGCCAGACACCTCCACAACAGTGGCGGCGCCCTTCTCTTCCGCCTGCAGCGCGGTGACGCCAAAGAGGAGAACAGTCAGTACTGTCAAAAACAGCACCGGCAGCACTGGCCGCCGCTGGCTTCCTCCCAGTGATGAACAATGCGCAGGCCCTTTCATTGACCTTCTCCGTCTCTTTGCAGTTTCATGGATACAACCGTTGTAATCTCCTCGCCACTACGAGTATAGGCCGTTTCAGTGATGACAACCTGATCCCTGCCGATCTCCGTGACTTTCCCATGCCTGCCGAGCAAAACACCTTCCCGCAGCAGGTAGCCCTTTTTAGTGACATCCTCCACCATGGCAACGCGACCACGGGGCATATCCATTATCCCCACCAGGCTCAATTGGCCCGGTTCGAACAACTGCATGCCAGTCAACTCTCTGGTGTCGTCCAGCAACTCATTGGGGTCCACCCTCTGGGGCGCCACAAAAGGTTTGAATGGGTCAGGCCGTGCAGAAACCTGATAGACATAAGGCGGGGGTGTGACAGCTGAGGGAGCCAGCATATCCACACTGGCAGGCTCTTTTTGTTCTGGGATTTCTGTTGCATGCATGAAACTCGCCCCAATGCAGAGCGCAGCAGCCAGCCCCAAAAACCGTACCTTCAACACAGCAATTGGCAAAGAATTGATTGTCCACTGTCTGCCCATGGCATTTCCCTATGTGCTGCGCGTGTTTCGTTCACTATTTCTTTTTGTTTTTGTCTTTTGGGTCGGGCAACTTCTGCCCTGTAAAGCGATAGGTGACCAACTGACATGTCGAGGTAAGGAGGATTCCGTTTCCTTCCTCCTTTGGCTGCCCCATTCTGATGCTGTTGACCGTTACAATACGCTCGAGTTTGGACACTTTATCAAGAAATCCTCCAACATTATGATATGCGCCGAAAAGAGTAATGTTGATGGGAATTTCCGCATAAAAATCTTTCTGGATTTCTGGAGCCGGCACAAAGGAAACAAATTCCAACCCTGCTGCCTTGCCAAGATCGGAAATGTTTCTGAGCAAATCAGGTATCTCCTGTGTTTTGGGAAGCATGACAACCGTTTCTGCAAACTTCCTTTGCGTCTCCTCAAGCTCTGCCTTATGCCGTGCAAGATTTTTGACAACAGCCTCTGCCTTGCGGACCTCGGCCTCCATCTTGGCAATTTCACTGTGCAATTTCTGCTGCTCAACATTTTTGGGACTATAGAACAAAAAATAAAAGAGAATCAGGGGCACCAAAACCATGGCTGCCAAGCTCAGCAACTTGACTTTTTTCTCCAGGGTTTGGTACTGGTCGTCAATAAAGGCGTCTAGTTTGTTCTTTCTTATTTCTTTGGCCATGGCGCTGCTCCTATTGGGAGGCGGCCGGATCCTGTTCTTGCTGCCCAGGGTTCACCATGGAACTGGTGATAATGAACGCTTTCAGATCACGATCTGCATATTTTTTCATATCCGACTTGATCAATACCAGGTTGTGCATAAAAGGTGAGCCTTCCAGATCAACCATGTATTTTGCCACTGTCTGGTTATCCAATGATATCCCACCGAGTTGCACCTGATTGCCACTTTGCGAAAAATCGGTCAACCAGATCCTGTCTGGTGGAGTGCGGGTGGCCACATCATCAAGAACATGTACAGTCATTGTTGAGGAACTTTTCAACTGTTCAATCACGCCAATTCTGGCCAAGAGAAGTTCTTTCTCCTCTTCCAGTTTCTTTATCTCTTTAACAGCCTGTTGAAAAACTCACCAGTCAGGGCATAATAGGAAAGCTGAATAGCAGGCTGATATTTTTACGGAGATTGTCATGAGTCTTGGCCGGAGCAAGGAACAGCAGCGC
>JABMJC010000058.1 GCA_013201405.1 Desulfobulbaceae bacterium | reverse complement strand
CCAAAAGCAGCCCAGCGGGCTCCGCTGGCAATGTCCGGCAAATACTTTTCCTTCTGTTCCTCGCTGCCTGCAAGAATGACAGGATAAATGCCAAGGGCACTGGCAGCATAGCTGGTGGCCACGCCCACACAACCACGGGCCAGTTCCTCCATGGCCAGAACTATTTCATAACAGCCGCCCCCAAGTCCACCATACTCCTCTGGCACAAAGATACCAAACAGATCTGCCTTGGCAATATCGTGTAAAATTTCGCGGGGAAATTTGTTCTGTTCGTCCAGTTCCGCCCGGACCGGCAAGATCTTTTCCCTGGTTATCTCCCGGGCGGTCTCAACAATCATTTGCTGGGTTTCATCAAAAAAATAATCCACTCGACCCTCTCTCTATTCGTGATCACTTACCAGCGCAGAAGCAGCGCGCCCCAGGTGAGCCCGGCACCAAATGTGCATAACAGCACAAGATCACCCGGGCGAATCCGACCTTCACGGTTGGCTTCATCAAGGGCAATGGGAATGCTGGCCGATGAGGTGTTACCATAACGATTCAGGTTGGTAAATACCTTGTCTGCAGATACCCCCAAGCGTTCCTTGAGGTTGTTGACAATGCGGATGTTTGCCTGGTGGGGAATCATAAGATCAATGTCGGCAATGTCCAGATGATGTTGAGCCAAAAGCTCCTTAACCGCCCCCTCCATCAATCGTACCGCGTTTTTGAACAGTTCACTGCCGTTCATCTGGATATATGGTCCCTTCCAGTCCGGCAGCTGCAAATCCTTGTTCATGCTGGGCGGACCTTCGGTATAGAGCAGGTTCCACAGTCGACCATCGGACTGTAATTTTGCACCAAAAATGCCGCGCTCCTCCCCTTCTGCCGCGTTACCGAGAACCGCTGCACCTGCACCATCACCAAAGAGGACGCAGGTGTTTCTGTCCTGCCAATTCATGCGGGTGGACAGATTTTCCGCACCAATAACCAGCACCTTCATGTCTGGCTGCGCACAGATATACTTGCTGGCCAAGTCAATGCCGTAGGTAAAACCAGCGCAGGCTGCGCTGATGTCGTAGGCAAAAGCATTGAAGGCCTTGAGTTCTGCCTGGACAAAACAGGCCGTGGAGGGCATGAGCATATGGGGTGAGACCGTGGCCAAAACCAACAAATCCACATCTGCCGGTGTGAGCTGTGCAGCCGCAAGGGCCCTGCGTGCCGCTTGCGCAGCCACCTTGTGGATATGTTCACCAGGCCCGGCGATACGTCTTTCGCTGATGCCAGTACGGCTGAGAATCCAAGAATCGGAAGTGTCCACCATCTGCTCGAGTTCCGCATTGGTAAGAATGCGTTCGGGCAAACAGGAACCGGTGCCAAGAATAACTGCTCTGGTCATGCTATACTTACCTGTTCGGCTGCAGATTCACTTAGATGGCGGACAATCGCAGCGTTAATATTGTGGTGCGCCATGTCGGCTGCAACAGCAATGGCGTTGCGCAGGGCATTGGCATCTGATGATCCATGGCAAATAATACCGGTACCATTGATACCCAAAAGGGGTGCACCGCCATATTCCGCATAATCCACCTTCTTTTTGAAACGCGACAGTGCGCCACGCATAAGCAGATAGCCCAGCTTTGCACGCCAGCTTTTCAAAAGCTCATCACGAATCATCATCAGGGCTGCATCGGCCAGTCCTTCGCTGGTTTTTAACAGAATATTACCGATAAAACCGTCACAGACCACAACATCCACATCACCGCGATACACATCGCGGCCTTCCACATTACCGATGAAATTGAGGGGGCTGTTCTGCAGGAGCGGATAGGTTTCTTTGACCAGGGCATTGCCTTTGCCGGTCTCCTTGCCAATGCTGAGCAAGCCCACCCGAGGCTGCTTATGCTGCAGGAGCAGGCTTGAACAGGAGCAGGCCATAATCGCGAACTGAAACAAATGCTGGGCGCGGCAATCGACATTGGCGCCGATATCCATAACCATGACCGGCTTTTTCAGGGTAGGAAAAAAACTGGCAATCCCAGGCCTGGATATTCCGGGCAATCGTCCGAGTTTCTTGACCGCAGCGGCCATGCTGGCCCCGGAGTTGCCTGCGGAAACCACAGCATCCGCCTTGCCCGTTTTCACCAAGTCAAAGCCGACTACAACTGTAGCGTCTTTTTTCCTACGGATAGCATCAACCGGCACATCCTGCATGGTGATGATCTCACTGGCCGGATGCACGAACACCCGGGCCAGGGCAGCAGCATCCCCCTTGGCCAAGGCCTTGAGCCTTTCGTGTAACAGTTCTTCCGGCCCAACCAAGATAACCTTAAGGCCATCAAGGGTACGAACCGCGGCAAGCGCACCGTGTACCGCCACATCCGGTCCACTGTCGCCCCCCATGGCATCCAGGGCGATTTTCACTGTTGAGTACGCTGCTTACAGTTCTTCTTCAAACTGAACAATCCGCTTGCCCTTATACATACCGCAGCCAGCGCAGACCTGATGGGGCATTTTGGGTTCACCGCAATTCGGACAAGAGCTGATTTGGGGGGTGCTCAAGGCATCGTGTGCCCTGCGCATCCTGGTGCGGGAACGGGAATGTCTTCGTTTTGGTAGAGCCATTGTATCCTCCGTAGAGTCGTTTCATAACAAGGCAAAGACACCTTGCCATGGGTACTGTATCAGTTGGTGTAATTTATTTTTTGCCCTTCGCCAGCTTGGCAAGCACCGAAAACGGTGAATCCACTATTTTGCGCGCGCAACCGCATTGTTCTTCATTGCGGTCTGCACCGCAATGCGGACAGAGGCCGCCACAGTCGCTGCGGCAAAGCCGTTTCCCAGGCAAAGCCAAAAAGAGCTGTTGCCGCATGACTTCATTTAGGTCAACGCAAGGGATATCCAGCTCAACAGAATCAAAATCCTCCTGGCCAACACCCTCCTGTTGCTCTGTCTGTTTTACTCCTGAAACCGGGGGCTGCACCACCGCAGTCAAACGAAATGCGGAATCCAGTGCAAGCGGATAGGAAATCAAACAGCGATCACACGTAAGGCCAAGCGTACCCTGGAGAAGCCCTTGGATCTCCACTTTTCCCTGACCAACCGGTTGCACATGACACCACGCCGCAAGCGGTGTATCAAGGGTACACTCCCCCGTCACGTCAAGGGTAGTGATCTGCCAAGCAAAATCACGGCCAAGCGGTGGAATTTCATCAAAACACACAAGCATACACTTAGACAGCCACGTATGAGCCGGCTCACTATACAGGATAATAGAGAAAATGTCAGGTAAAAAACAAGCTGAAGCAAGCCTTTGCCGGTGCGGACAAGCAACTGCCTGCCCGCACCGGCAAAGGCTTGCACATCCGATGGATAGTTTATTTTTTCGTGGCTTGCAACTGGGCTATTTTGCTGTTGATTTGCTGAATCAAGCCGTCAAAGCCGTTTCTCTGCAAAATTGACCTGAGCTGTTCCATGTAGTTACGTACCAGGCTGATGTTTTCAACGATCAGGTCATAGGCCATCCATTCAGCATCGCGCAGTTGCATGATATAGGAGATGGGGATGTCGCCATCCTTAAACTCGATAATGGTGCGCACCTCGGCCCGGTCTCCACGGATGCGCGACTGCTCGTACTGAATCGGCTCACCGTCATAGGTGTCGATCCGGTCCATATAAGTATAACCGAGCAGGTGGGAAAATCTGTCGATGAAGAGTTGTTTCTGCTCATCAGACAGGGAATTCCACCGTGGTCCCAGCACCCGCTTGGACATTTCGTTAAAATCAAAACGCTCGGCAGCAAGATTGAGAAACTTGGTGAACTGCTCTTCCCTGGGGAGTTTCTTGAAGTCTGCCTCGGTGAGCAAGGTAGTGATCCTGTCGACCACCGGCCGGAGTTGCTCCACTGGATCAGACACAGCTTGAGCCGGAACATGCATAAAAAAAGTGAAAAAAACTGCAGCCACTATGAGATGAAGCTGTTTTATGAAACGCATGGTAACTACCTGTTGTTTTAATTTTGATAATGAAACTCAGGGGCGGTAATGGCGGGGAATTCCGCTGGATTCCCGGTCCTGGGCCCCTTTTGCCGCAGTTGGAAATAGCCGTTGCGAAAGGCCACATACGGATCCAGACTGATGGCCTTCATATCCTGATACTGACCAAGGTGCAAAGACACCTCGTTAATGGTTTGTGAACCGTACACCGTGCTGCTGGTGGTTAAATCATCGCTCCAGGGCGTATACAAACCACGAGCCACACCGTCACCTATGGCACCGGTGAAATCACGCAAAGTGGATGGCCCCAAAAGAGGCACCACCAGATAGACGCCATCGCCAATACCCCAGGTGGCAAAGGTCTGCCCCAGGGTGGCCTGGATGCGGTGTATATTAAATTCGTTGGCAGCCGGATCTGCCAGGCCAAAGACACCGGCAGTGGAGTTAATCAGAAACCTGGACAGCACCAGACCCGAATCAGCCAGACGCCCTTGGAGAAGACAGTTGACCGAGCGCACCGGCTCGCTCAGGTTGTAGAAAAAATTACTGACAATGGTGCGGAAGTCAACTGGTACCACCTTGCTGTAACCTGTGGCCACTGGATCAAGGACCCAAAGGTAGAGCCGGTCGTTAAAGGTGAACATGACTCGGTTAAAGGGTTCCAGGGGGTCATAGATGGATTCGAAACGCTCCCCTGTTTCATAACTGGCATCGTCAAGATAGTCTATACTCCCGGCCTGTGCCGGAGCGGCGACCAGAATCAGCAGAAAAAACAGCCAGGCACTGGCGCCACAGGTGCGTGCTGTACGCAACATGTCAATCCTCCTGCGGCTTGGCTGAGCCAACCTGGCCAAAGGCAAATCTGGAAATAAGCGATTCTATATCCACGGTGGATTCGGTGTCGAGCACTGTATCCCCTGGCTCGTACATGGCAGTATCACCACCCAGGCTTATCTGGATGTATTTGTCGCCGATAATTCCCTGGGTCTTGATGGAGGCCATTGAATCAACCGGCACATGCACCGACTGTTCCAACTGCATGTCCACCAAGGCCATGTTGTCCTCGTCCAGGCGAATCCCACGCACCGAACCCACGCTCACACCAGAGATCTGAATCTCGGCCCCTTTTTTCAAACCCGAGACATTGTTGAATGCAGCGCTCAAGGTATAGGTCTTGCCCTGGGTCAAGAGTGGCACTTCTCCCAGGCGTAGGGCTAACCAGCCAAAGGCCACAAGGCCAATGAGCAAAAAGATGCCAACCATGATTTCCATGCGAGAATTACCCATCTCACTCTCCTTTATCCTGTAAAACCCGGGCCCATAACTGTCCGGGCAAATTCGCGAATAGGTTCTTTAGAAGAATGCACAATCTGCGCTGCATCCGTAAAGGTGTCGAGTTCCCCCTTGTTGAGCAGAATAATTTGATCCGCCAACTTGAAGATTTGCGGTACATCGTGGCTGACAATCATGGCCGTATAACCCAGGCGCTTCTGGGTACTGCTGAACAGTTCGTAAATCTCTTGGGTCATCACCGGATCCAGCCCAGTGGTGGGTTCGTCGAACAGGAGAAGCTTGGGTTCCAGTTGCAGGGCCCTGGCCAAGCCAACCCGCTTCTTCATGCCACCGCTGAGCTGCGCGGGAAACTTGTCTTCGTGTCCTGCCAGGCCAAGCTGTTCCAGGGTACTTTCCACCTTGTGGCGGATTTCCTCCTCAGATAGTTCGGTGCGTTCTCGCAAAGGCAGGGCAATATTTTCAAACACACTCAAGGAATCAAACAGGGCACCTCCCTGAAAAAGCACGCCAAACTGCATGCGTAACTCCCGCAGGGCCTTGAAACCAAGGCGGGCTATATCGTGGCCAAACACCAAAATCTGGCCGCTATCAGGCTTGAGCAAACCCAGTATGAGCTTGAGGGTCACACTCTTGCCCTGACCGCTGCCACCGGCAATAACCGTAGTTTTTCCTGCGGGTACGGAAAATGTCGCACTCTGCAGCACCCTGTTGCGTCTCGTAGCGCGGCCAAAGGATTTGGACACATCAACAAAGCGAACCGCAGCTGCAACCTCCCCTACTGCTGTTGTTTGCGCTGTATGATCAGGATTCACAGAAGCACCGAGGTAAGAAAATAGTCGGAAATGAGCACGGAGATGGAAGAAAAGACCACAGCCTGGGTGGTTGCCCGGCTCACGCTCTCTGCCCCAAAACCCATCCCCCGGTTGACATGCACAAAAAAGCCCCGGCCAGTGCAGATCCAAGCCACCAGCAAACCAAAGAAGAGGGACTTGATCAACCCCATGCGTATATCTGCATTGGTCACGTTGTGGGCCATGCCTGCCATAAAAGCACCGCTGTTGGCACCCATCATCTCCACCCCCACCAGATAGCCACCAAAGATACCGACCACGTCGAACACTGCGGTCAGGAGTGGCACAGAGATGACCATGGCCAAAAATTTTGGAGAAATAAGGTAGCGAAACGGGTCGATGGCCATGCAGTCAAGGGCGTCAATTTGCTCGCTGATGCGCATAATACCAAGTTCCGCACACATGGCCGAGCCTGCGCGGCCAGCCACCATGATCGCAGTCAGGGTTGGCCCCAACTCCATAATCAGGCTCAGGGCCACGATCGTGCCCAGCATGCCATCGGCACCAAAGCGGTTGAGAGCGTTGTATCCCTGCAGTCCCAAAACCATGCCAGTGGACAGGGAGGTGAAGACAATCACGGCTATGGAGCCTGCGCCGATAAAACGCAGTTGTTTGAGCACTTCTCCAAAACGGAAAGGAAGCTTGAACAGGCCAATCAGGGCGAAAAAAAGAAAAAGACCCATTCGGCCGAGATCGGCCAAGGTATCGAGGGTCAAATACCCCAAGGTGCCTAAGCCCTTGCTAAGGCGGGAGGGCTGCGGGGAAAATTCTTGTATGGAATCCATAGTTATATTGGTCTCATCAGGTGTTGTGCAGGATACTGGGACATTTTCTCTGCGCCCTCTCCATTCCTACCGGAAAAAAGGCGGAAGGAAGCCCCAATCTCCTGAAAAGCAAGGAAACATTAGACATGAACAGCGTCTGCCGCAAGAGCTGACGCAGAATATCAAGCAAAAACAACCTGTTTTTGCATGCAATCTGCTACTTTACGGTATTTTTTCTAAATCAGCATGTTAAAATTAAAATATGAGGAGTGTCGTGTTCAGATAAAAATAAGTTGTTTCCGGAGGGGATATGATACGGATTTTTGTTGTTTGTGGTGCTCTCTTTGCCTTTGGCGGGGTGCTGGCCCGGGCCTTGAGTGCCCACATGCTCCTGGCACGGCTGAGTGCCACCAACAAGCTGGACAACTTCAATCTTGCCGCAGACTATCTGCTCATACACGGACTGGCGCTCATTACTGCGGCCATACTCTGGCGCCTTTTCCCGCACCCTGGCCTGTACTGGGCTGGTTGGGCCTTTATTGCGGGCAGTTTTTTCTTCCAGGGCACAGTGCTGGTCAAATGCTTTTTACCCATGGGCATGCTTGGCGTGGCCACTCCCCTGGGCGGACTGATTCTGATGCTTGCCTGGTTGCTCCTCGCCTGGGGGTGCGATTGCCGCACAACTCTAACAGCTTAACATGCTGTAACTTTTCAACAGCAAGCCGACGTGGTTTCGCCTGCTCACTCTTGGCAGCGTCTACAATGCCAGAGAATGGATCGGGCTTATTTTTGCGATACGCTGTCCTGTACTTCATAACCAGCTACTCCATAACCAGTGTATGGTAGCAGTACACAGACAATATGGCCCACCACAAAAAAGCACCGGAAATAATTTCCGGTGCTTTTTTAAGGCATAGCAACAGGCCTTGATGGCCTGTTTTTAACAAACGTGCCTACTTCTTAGAACACACCCAACAGACTCATTGCCAGAATAAGCAGACCAACACAGGCAACGCGTTTCACCACGATGGGGCTCAGTCGCCTGGCAATTCTCGGACCAATAAACCCAGCCAGAATAGCTGCCGGGAACATGGCGCAGAAGAGTATCCAGTCGAAGTTACCAAACTGGTAATGTCGCATGGTGCTCATGGTGGTGTTAAAGAAAATGGCCAGAAGCGAGCTGCCCACCACCAGGTACATGGGCAGACGCAAAAATACGGTCATCAGGGGCACCATGAAAGGGCCGCCACCAAAACCGAACATGGACGAGAGCACGGCAATGAGAAAGCCGCCTATGCAGCCCACAAACATGTTGACTTTAAATTCCTGTCCCCAAAATTCTACTTTCATTATGTTATCTCCTCACTGGTAGTGATCTTATTTCTTGGCTGCTGCTTCCTCGGCCCGCTTCTTGAACTCTTTCAAGATGGCCTGCTCTTTCTTGTTATTGGCCAAGTAGCCAGGGGTTGTCTGCCAGAACATCAAACCAGCCAGTACCAGCAGGATCCAGCCAAAGGCAGATTTGAACTGCGCCAGCGTAATCATCTCCGTCAGTTTCGGACCGATAAAACCACCGGCCAGCATAGCCAGGCCAATACCAATACCAAGCTTCCAGCTGATGAAGTTGATTCTGGAGTAGTTGTAGATACCACTACCCTGGGAAAAGAGCACTGTGGGGGTAACCGTACCAGCCACAATGGTGTGGGGCAGCATGGGAAACAAGGTCACCAGCAGGGGGTTGAGGATGAAACCACCGCCCGCACCCATGAGCACGCCAAACATCGTAACTGCCAGGGTCAGAATAAAGGGGTAGATCAGGTTCATGCTCGTACCTGCATTGGTCAGGTACACGGTGGGAAAGTTGGTGGTGTTGGTAAAGGTAATGGGAGCACTTTTGGTGGCCTGGTCCACATGGGCGACTATTCTGTACTCGCCAGGGGCAATACCCGAACGCATCGGAATTTCAGCAGTAAAGCTGCCATCCGGCTGCAAATTGATTTGCGCACCAACCACCTTGTCCAGATCCCGGAAACGGGCCTTGGTCAGTTGCATGGAACGCCGAGGATCCGGGGCATCGGAGAGCAGTTCGCCGCGACTGCCGATGATGCTGGCAACAAAAGAGCTCTGATAGGCTTTGATCGGAGCTTCGGCCGGCACATTGAAGGCCGAGTCTGCACCCAGTTCCTTGATAATGTTGGACATGCTCCATTTGTTACCCTTTTTCTTTTCCGCATCGATCTTGTCCTGCATGGTGGTGGGAGCAAAGATCTTGAAATAGGCGGGCATGTGCTCGGTCAGATAGAAAATATAGGGGCGTACACCTGTTTGCGGATCAGGATCCTTGTCAAAACGGTTGGCGCGCACATTATGGCTTTCTGCCCACACTTCCAGAAAAACAGGCTTGCCAGCAGGAGCTTGACCCTTTATTTTGATGGTACCACCGTTGTTAATGGTGGTGTTGCCATCAATCTCTACGCTGACAGGTGCACCGGCAGCCTCGCCAGGTGCAGCAGTCTCAGGAGGAGTCGTGGCCTCCGTAACAGGTGCGGTAGCCGCTTGCGCATCCACAGCCTCTACTTGCACAGCCTCTGTGGTGGCGGCGGTTGGCGCGCTTTCTTGAGCCGCAGCCACACCAAAGCTCGCCAGCAGGAATGCAGCGGCAAAAATCCAGGTTTTTCCCTTACCTTTGCTGTTCATTCAATACCTCTCATCGGTTCTTGGTGAAAAATTGCCTTGCGCTTGTGGCGCACAGGCAGAAAACACTGTGTACTCTACAGACAAACAAAAAGCAATCTGTCGTCGGGCTCCATGCGAAACCACTGTTTTGCTGCAGACAAAACCTCCTTTATACCGCTTCCTGCAGCGGAAAGCATTGTCAATCAATCTGCTCCATCGTCCAGCGAAAGCACCGTGCTTTCACCTACATATTGTTTTCTCTCAAAGCCGGTCATACTGGTCATTTTTTTTGTCAGTTCACTGATGCGCTGCAGGTTGCGGATCACTACCTGCAACTCTTCAGCCATTGCTGTAGCGCCTTCATCCTCGACCAAAAGTTCTGCTGTACCCAGGGCGGCAAAAAGTGGACTATTGATTTCATGGGCAACCGTTCCCGCCATTTCAACGATACCACTTAACCTTGCCTGTTCCACTTCGGCTGCGGCCAGTTTGCGCTCGCTTGTTACATCCCTTATGATTTCAATCACATATTCTATGGATCCATCGTCACCGAAGATGGGTGCTGCGCTGCGTTCCAACCACTTGCCATCGTCTCCCTCGTGCAGTTCCCGGGCCAGTGTCTGCATATCCTGACCTGCAAAAACATGGTTGACCGGGCAGAATCTTTCCTCACGGCACAGCTCATCATAATGCAGGCCAATCACCTCTGCTTCAGGACGGTTCATCGCCTTGAGATACTGCTTGTTGGCCAGAACAACCCGGCGATCCTGATTGAAAACCAAAAGCTGATGTTGCAGGCTGTCGATGATGGTGGCAAGAAACTTTTCATGACCCTCGATTCGTATCAGTAACTTACTGATTTTCTGATAATTTCTGGCATTATGAATGGCAGTCCCACCCACTTCCGCCAGGGTCGAGGCAAAACGGATTTCAGCATCGGTAAATATCCTGGGTGTGCCGGAAAGTACCCGCATAACACCAATAATTTCGCCCTGTACCCGCAGGGGTACTGCCAAGAGAGAAACAATGCCCTCGTCTTGCATCTGCTTGGCATAATCAACCCGCCCATCGTGGCTGGCATCATAAATACTCACCGGCTCACCGGCAAGTACCAGCTGGATGCCGCGCTCACTTTCCACTTCGCCCCGGTGCAGATATGCCTGGGAAAGGCCATGGGAGGCAGCCAGGTAAAGGTGCTTGGTGCTCGGGTCCAGCAGTCGCAGGGTACATCCCTTGACATGCAAACTTTCCACCGCGCGCCGGGCCATAGTACCCAGCGTATCGTCCAAATTTAAAGATGAGTTGACCAAACGGGAAAAGGCCTGCAACTCCCGCAAGAATTTGAGCTGGCTTTGCTGCTTTTCAAACATGCGGCCATGGGCAATGGCAATACCCACCTGCATGGCCAGAGCCATGGAGCAGGAAATTTCTTCCTTGGTGAAAGTCCTGGCCGCGTTTTTATTCAAAAGCCGCATCACACCAATAACCTGCCCCTGGAAAAGAATGGGGAGTGACAGCACCGAATTGATGCCTTCGTGCCTGGCCGCGTCGTGCAGGGGCAAGAGCGTGTCGTCATCGGCTTGGCCTGTGTGCACAGGATAGCCAGCCTGAATCATCTGCATGGTTTGTTCGGTATCGATGTTTTCGCGGGAAAGGTATTCCATCGACACCCCATGCGCAGCTGCCAGCACAAAGCTCTGTGTGGACTCGTCCAGCAAACGGATGGTGCAGGCATCGGTGTTGAGTAATTCTGGCAATTCCCGCACCACGGTTTCCATTACTTCCTGGTGGTCCAGCACCCGGGAGGTCATGGTGATGGTCTGCTGGAGGATATCCAGAAAACGGCCTGATTCTGCAGTTGGGCTGCCCATATCAGCGTGTGCATCGGCACCGGTGACAGCGGTCATTGCCTTGTACCCTTCAGTTAACCTTGTCGGTTTTGGCAAGGGCCAACACTTTCTCCACCTTTTCTTCCAACTCGGCCCGGTCAATGGGTTTGACGCAGTACTCATCTGCACCTAACCCCATGGCTTCGCGGGCGGTTTCCATGGTGGGATAGCCGGTGAGCATAATGGCACGCATGGCAGGGTTGATCTCTTTCATCAGGGCCAACACCTCAATACCACTCATTCTTTTGAGCTTGATGTCAAGAATGGCAAGGTCTACCGGTTGCTTACGCACATGGGCAATGGCATCGTCCTCGTCGGTAAAGGTGTACACCGTGTGCCCTTTTTTCTTCAGTATCTTGCCCACAAGGATGGAGGCATCCTCCACGTCGTCAAGTGTCAGTATCTCTGCCATAAAATAATACCTGGTTTCTCTGATTTCTTTTGAGTTGTATATGATACCAATGCACCAGCAGCCTGCTTTCCATTAATCCATATCCAGCCACAGCAAGCAGGGCTTTTCGTTCCTCTGTAAAAAAGCCGTGGCCTCACCCATGGATCTATACGGCCAAAGCGGGTGTGCCTGCATCCTTGCCCTGCACAGTGTCGTTTTCCTGCGTAGATCTGGCAGTCGCCAAGGGCAAACTCAGGCGAAAGAGAGTACCTGCACCGGATGGATAGCCTTCCATCATCAACTTTTCCCGCACTGGACTTTCAATGGTAATGGTGCCGCCATGTTCCTGCACAATGCCATAGGTCACAGACAGACCCAATCCTGTGCCCTTGCCCACCGGCTTGGTGGTAAAAAACGGATCAAAAATTTGAGCCTTGATCGGCTCAGGAATACCATGGCCGCTGTCCTGCACCTCGACGCTGACCATGTTGGTATCCGCATGGGCAAGGGTGCGCAGCATGAGCACGCCACCGCCCTGCTCTTCCATGGCGTAATTCGCATTGTTGATCAGGTTGACCAGTACCTGCCGCAGTTTCTCAGGGTCACCCGTCACCAATGGCAGATCGCGGGTTAGACTCTTGTGCAGTTGCACATGATTCAAGGCCAGATTGTGCCCGGTAATGGCGCTGGCATCTTCAACGATTTCATTGAGATCAACAGGCTGACGCACACTGCCGGATTGCCTGGAATATTTGAGCAAATTTGCGACAATCTTGCGGCTTGCCTTGGTTTGCCGTTCGATGACCACAAGATTTTGATAGGTATCTGATTCTTCGGGAAAATCATCCATCATCAACTGAGCATAACCTAAAATAATACCCAGGGGCGTGTTGATTTCGTGGGCTATACCTGCTGCCATCTGGCCGACTGAAGCCATTTTTTCGCTGGCAACCAGCTGTTCCATCATGGATTTCAACCGGGTCAAATCCTTGGCAATGCTTTCCGCACCGGCAAACTGACCCTTTTCATCATGCAGCGCTGTTGCCGAAATGAGCACGGAAATGACCGAGTCGTCCTTTTTGCGAAATTTTGCCTCATAATCACGCAAATAGCCCCGCTGCTCCAGGCGGGAATTAAACTCGGCCAATTCAGTCTGATCACAGAATATATCCTGCAGATACATGGTTGGAATGTCACTTGGTGCATGCTGCAACATATCACAACCTGCCGGATTCATCTCCACTAATTCGTGGCAGGCTCCGGAAAAGAAGACAATATCCTTGGAAGCACTGAACAGGTGGCGAAAGCGTTTTTCCGACTCTGAAAGTTCTGCAGCTCGCTTTTCCACCATATCTTCGAGCCCAAGATTCAACTCGCGCAGCTTTTTTGCTGTTGCTTCAAGTTGCAACTCCGATTGTTTCAAGCGGGCCGCCTCTTCTTCAATGGCCTCATAAGACTGCACCCCCTTCTGATAAAAGAGCATGACTGCAGCCACGGCAATCATGAACAGGGTGTTGAAGCCACCTGAAAACGGAGCAATATATGCCCATGCATCGCCTTTGCCAGCACTGTGCAGCACTTCCCTGGTGATATGACCAATGCCGCGGGACACGGCAAAGGCAGAGATAGCCAAGGTCACGTAAAATAAATAGCCCCACAAAAAGTTATCTGGCTTGAGCCTGGTCAGGCGGAAAGCATACCATGTGGCTAAAAAAGCAAACACGATGTTTGCGGACGAGCCAACCACGTCCACCACAATTGCCGGCAGCATGGACAGGCCATTCACGGATTTTTCTCCTCCGCTTCGCTCATAGCGGCCCGGTAAAAGATGCGAATGGCCATGTACAAACAAAACAACGCAGGTACACAAAGGAGATGATCCAGTTTTGCCAGGTAAAAAACCAAATTGTTCACACTGTAGGGCGGCAGCAGCCTGGTGGTCAGGTAATGCGAATCCTGCACCAAAGATGTTGGCTCAACATGTGTCGCTGCAATATGCCCCACAAAAGCCAGGATATTCCACAGGCCCATCAGCAGGCAGAACAACTGCAAAAACTGCCAGCCCCGGCTGGTAAAAGCGGCGCGGCGGATATACCAGAGAAAAAACACAAGGGCAAAGAAATAATGCACATGGGCCATCTGATGCACATACAGCCCCTCTGGCCCCCCATGTATCTGCAGGGCCAGGGCATCCCTCACCTCAACACCAAAGGTGGCCAACAGGGAAAGCCCAAGCCAACCAGTTCTCAGGCACCATTTCTGCGCTGCAGATGATATCATCCTCTCCAGCCTCATACCGTAAGCCTTGCACACAAAATTTATCTATGCAAAGACAATACCACAATAAAGGTTATTGCCTTTTTCAACCACACCTTGGCTATGGCTTGACCATCCCTGCTTGTGGCGTGAAAAGGCCTACCATGTTAATGAGAATTGTTTGCCATAGACATGGCACATCTGCAACAAAAATGTTTCACAGGTGCAGCACAATTCATGCGGCACACATTCACGGCCGGAAAACCTGGCTACGGATGCCATAGCGCCGCAGCAGGCGCTGCAGGGCCTGTCGGTCAAGACCACTGGCCTTGGCAGCATGGGTGACATTTCCCTGATGCTTGCGGAGCATGGATGTTAGATAGTCTTGATGGAAATGAAGCAAGGTCTGTTCCTTGGCCTCCTTGTAGGCCAAGGAGTGGTTGCACCAAACCGTGGCATTGTGCGCTGTTTGAGGTGAGCCATCGGAGTCATCGTGCAAAAAATCTTCTGGTCCGATTTCATCCCCTTCACAGAGCAAAACAGCACGCTGCACAGCATTGCGCAATTCCCGTACATTGCCCGGCCAGTTGCGCCGCATCAGACAGGAAAGGGCTGCAGCTGAAAATTCGAGTTGCTCCCTGCCACTTTCTTCTCGAAACTTTCCCAAAAATGACTGGGCCAAGGGGATGATGTCCGGCGCCATCTGCGCCAGATTGGGCATAGTAATGGGCATTACATTGAGACGGTGATAGAGGTCCTCCCGGAAATGTCCTGCCTCCATTTTTGCCTCCAAATCCTGGTTGGAGGAGGCAAGCACCCGAACGTTGACCCGCACGGTTTTATTCTGGCCAAGCGGCCTGATTTCCTTTTCCTGCAGTACCCGTAAAAGTTTGGTCTGCACTCCCACCGGGATATCGGCGATTTCGTCCAACAAGATAGTGGAACCATCTGCCTCCTGGAAGAGCCCGATTTTGTCGTGGGTGGCGCCAGTAAAGGCGCCACGACGATAGCCAAACAGTTCGCTCTCCAAAATGGCTTCGGGCAGGGCCGGGCAATTGACCGTAACCATGGGCTTGTGCGCCCGCGCCGACATGGCGTGCAGGGCGCGGGCCGCCAACTCC
>JABMJC010000179.1 GCA_013201405.1 Desulfobulbaceae bacterium | reverse complement strand
TAGCCATAGAGGTGGATACCCCGCAGGAACGTGCCTATCTTAACCATCTGGGCACCGCCCTGGGCTTGGATCCCGCGGTCACCCAGCACCTGGAAGAAACCTTTGGGGTGCAAGCGGGCTGAGAACAATCCGCTTACCAAGCCTGTGATAGGCTGGACAGGCTGTTTTGAACGCTCCGCTACGCTGCTCTCCTAGTGTCGAAACCGGGGCGTTCATGGCCCAGCAAGTGCACAGCAGGATAACCAATCCACCTTCCAGTTGCACCGAGGACCACACACTCCTGCTGCCCTGGCACAGCTGTTTTAGCTACTCCATCAAGATCCGGGCACGCAAATGATTTCCTCCGAAGCCCCAGTCAATGTGCGCACCCCATCTTCTGCCACCACATGGGTGTTTTCTATACCCACCGCACCATCAGGAAAAACAAACTTCGGTTCCAAGGCAAAGACCATGCCTTTTTCCAGGGGCATCTTCAGCCCTTGGGCGAAAATGGGCAATTCATCCAGTTCTAAGCCCACACCATGACCGACAAAGCGCACCTTGTCTTTACCGGAGCCCATAAAATGTTCTGCCAGACCATGGCTCTGGGCCAACTCCAGGGCCTGCAGGTACACATCTTCACACAAAACACCAGGCCGGATTGCGGCTAAAAGTCTCTCCTGAATAGACAGGGCAGCCTCGTAGGCGGCTCGCATCTTCTTTGGCATGGAACCGATACAAAACATTCGGGTCTGATCCACGGTATAGCCATCGATAATGCAAGTATAGTCGATAAAAATCGGCTCACCAGGGACAATGGTTTTCCAACCCGCCCCATGGGGATTGTTGGCCGGAGACGCTCCTGTCCCGCCCACCGGACCATCGAAATAGGTGGCCACTGCACCGCTGGCACCGGCATTGACATTACCCATGAAAAAATCCTGGTTAAAGGCACGCATTTTACAACCACTACTGTAGCCACGTCGACGCATGCCGGCCTCAAACAGGCTGGCCAGTTCCAGTTCGGTCATGCCCGCGCGCAACATGGCAGGCACCTCCGCAAAAACAACATCCTGTACCTTGGCTGAAGCCAGCAGCAGATCCACCTCATAAGCGGATTTTATCATCCGCAGCTGCCTCACGGTCCGGGAAATATCTGTCAAGGTGGTATCGCTAAAAATTTTGGCATAATAACCGTAGGTGTTAAAGGGGATGATGTCCAATTCAAGGCCAATGGCTGCGGTGCCATGACCGTATTCCCGCAGAAGTGCGGGGATACCCTTGGGACTTTGCACATCCAACACCACAGGCAAAGGTGATTCTTGCCGGGCGCGCTCGAAACTCTTGCGCACCATGAGCATCGCCTCTCCAGTGTTGGGAACAAAGAGGTGGGCGCTCTGGGAAGTGCCACTGTAATAATAGAGATTGGTGTGGTGGATAATAAGGGCACCATCCAGTCCTTCCCGAGCAAGGTGCTCCTGCAGGGCGCGGATACGGGTCTGGATTTCAGAGAGCGGTGTAGAGTGAGTGTGCATACTGTTCCCTCTTTTCATGCAAACACAAAAAAAGAGGCTCATCCCATGGCTTGGGGTGAGCCTCCGTCTCTGCCGGTTGAAGCCCGGACATTGAGCTACCGGAAACGAGCCAAGCCAGCTTTATTTCAGTGCAGCCAAGGCAGCCTCATAGTTTGGCTCTTGGGTGATTTCAGGTACCTGTTCGGTGTAGAGCACCTTGCCGTTACCGTCCAGCACCACCACGGCCCTGGACAAAAGTCCTTGCAGCGGTCCGGTGGTCATGAGCACGCCATAGTCCTTACCAAAAGAAGGATCACGGAACGAGTCCAGATAGGCCGAAAATGTTTCCACATGCTCCAGTCCTTCGGCCGCGCAGAAACGTCCCAGGGCAAAGGGCAAATCTGCAGAAATCCCAAGCACCTTTACATCGGGAAGGGCTGTAGCCTCCTTGTTGAAGCGCCGTACAGATGCAGCGCACACACCAGTATCTATGCTGGGGAAGATATTCAACACCACCTTCTTCCCTTTAAAATCCGCAAGGCTTACTTCTGTGAGATCGTCCTTAACCAGCTTGAAATCAGGGGCTGTGCTCCCTGTTTGCGGTAAGGAACCTACGGTTTCGACACTGTTACCCTTCA
>JABMJC010000057.1 GCA_013201405.1 Desulfobulbaceae bacterium | reverse complement strand
GCATGGTGTCAAGAAAATCAGCGGCGGCCCGCATGACCGGCAAATCCGAATCGCTGCCCATCACAATGCCAACCATTGGTTTGATCGTAGCGTACAGGCGGCACAGCGCCCGATAGGCAATATCCCGGCGAAACCAACTACCCTCCCAGTGGATGACATCCACTGCTGCATAGACTGTCTTCACCGCTTCCTGAATAGTATCACCAATGGCTGTCACCCCCAGCACCCGGCCGCCGTTGGTAACGACCTGGCCGTCTTGCCTGCTGGTACCGGCGTGGAATACTTCGACATTTTCCATGGCTGCAGCCTGCTCCAAACCGGTGATGACCTGGCCTCGGGCATAGGTGCCCGGATAGCCTTCTGCCGCCATCACTACGCACACTGCCGGACGTGGATCAATTTCAAGCTGCGCCTTGTCCAAGGTGCCGTCAATGCAGTGATTACAGAGTTCCACCAAGTCTGTCTGTACGCGCATGAGCAATGGCTGGCATTCAGGATCACCAAAGCGGCAGTTGAACTCCAGCACATGCATGCGGTCTTCATCAATCATCAGGCCTGCATACAGAATACCGGTATAGGGGCGCCCCTCGGAGGCCATGCCACGCACCACCGGCAACATGATCTCATCCATCACCCGTTTGGTCATTTCCTCGGTAATTACCGGGGCTGGCGAATAGGCCCCCATACCACCGGTGTTGGGGCCCTTGTCGCCATCGTATGCTGCCTTGTGATCCTGTGATGATGGCAGGGCAAGCACGGTCTTGCCATCGGTAAAAGCCAGGAAAGACGCTTCTTCACCCCGCAGACACTCTTCGATGACCAGCTGTTCACCAGCCTCACCAAAGGCCTTTTCACGCATAATCAGCTCTATGGCCCGCTCTGCCTCGGCACGGTCTTGGGCAATAATCACACCTTTACCCGCAGCCAGGCCATCGGCCTTGACCACACAGGGAAAGGCCATAAAATCCAAATAACGCTTGGCCGCTTCGATTTCGGAAAAAGCACGAAAACGGGCAGTAGGAATCTGATATTTCTTGAGAAATTCCTTGGCAAAAACCTTGCTACCCTCTAACTTTGCTGCCTTTTTATCCGGCCCAAAGATGCGCAACCCCTTCTCTTGGAAGGCATCGACAATGCCGCCTGTCAACGGCTCTTCCGGGCCGACAATAGTCAAATCGATCTTTTCCTGCAGGGCAAACTCCACCAGTGCCTGAACATTGTTGGCAGCTATATCCACGCAGGTGGCCAGCCCAGCAATACCGGCATTTCCAGGTGCACAGAACAACTGGTGGTTTTCATTGGCTTGGCGCAATTTCCACACCAAAGTATGTTCCCGCCCTCCACCGCCTACCACAAGAATTTTCATTGTCCCCTCATGCCTCTATTTATCTTTGAGTCTGTTGATTTGTAACCGCTCTCCAGCTGGGCATATGTTTGAACCAGCCCACACACCACCAGCTTCAGACAATGCCACATTGCACGCGGTCATTTTCCTTGACAGCAAAACAAAGAAATTGGTATTTTCGCTAAAAATGAACACTCATTCATTATCCTTGCTTGTTGACCTTGGCAACATCCTGTTTTTGCGCATTAAATGAAATCTCCCGACAAACATCATAAAATTATACTTGCCGCAACCAAGGTCTTTGCCAAAAAGGGCTTCTTCAATGCCCGTATCTCCGACATAGCAAAAGAAGCCAAGGTTGCCGACGGCACAATTTATCTCTATTTTGCCAACAAACTCGACATATTACTCTCTGTCTTCGCACAGGAAACAGAAAAACTGATCAACAAGGTAACCAACTTACTCAATGCAGAAGAAGATGTACAAAAAAAACTGACCATTTTTATTACCCATCATCTCCAGGCCATGCGCAAAAACCGTTCCCTGGCCGAAGTGATCCATATCGAACTGCGACAAGCCAGCAAACTGATCAAAGAATACCGCAGCAATACCTTCAGCGAATATCTGGATCTTATGGCAGCTATCATCCAAGAAGGCCAGGAGAAAGGGGTATTTCGCCCAGATATCGACGTACAACTGGCCAAACTCGCACTGTTTGGTGCCCTTGACGAAACCTCACGCCTGTGGCTTGCCAGAGGAACAGATCTGGACAAGGCAATTGCACAGCTCACCTTGCTCTTCCAAAACGCCTTGGTCCAGCAGTCTGCTCCATAGCACAATCAATTGCCCTGTCCGGCGAACCACTCAGGGCAAAGACGAGGTGCTGATGCTGATCACCTCGTATTCGCGCAATCCTCCCGGTGTCTTCACCACCACCTCATCCTCCTCTTCTTTGCCCAGTAGCGCCTTGCCCAGGGGAGAAAGGAAAGAGATGGCACCGTTTTTCACGTCAACCTCTTCTGGCCCCAGGATCTGGTAGGTGACTTCACATTCTGTCAGCACATCAAAGAGAGTGATGACCGTGCCAAAAACAATGCGATCCGTCCGCACCGTGGAGCAATCGATAATTTCCGCACGGCTCAATTTATCCTTCAGGGACAATATCCGCCCCTCAACCATGCCTTGCCGCTCCTTAGCTGCATGGTATTCGGCATTTTCGCTCAAGTCTCCGTGCGCCCGGGCGGTTTCTATCGCCTTTATGATTTCATGCCGTTCCACCCGCTCCAGGCGCTCCAGTTCTTCGCGCAGCTGCCTGCTTCCGGTTACCGACATCGGGATACGTTCCACCATCTCTTTACTCCTTGAAAGGGTACTTTTGTTTCCTCATACGCTCCGGAAATATTTTCTCGGTGCTGTAAATAAAAAATTCCCGCTGTTGCTTGCGGGAATAGATAATTAGACAGAAAAAACGGTCTTATATTGTACTCAACCGCCCTGCCTGTAAAAATTCTTAATTTCTTCCACCACATAGGCGATCTGCTCTTTATGTAGCCCTGGGTAGATGGGCAGGGCCAGGGTGGATGCCGCCGCTTTTTCCGCCTCGTTAAAATGCTGATTGCGGCTCACCTGGGCCGGCAGGCACTCCTGCTGGTGCAAACAGAGCGGATAGTAGATTTCGCAGCCAATTTGCCGGGCCTGCAGGTGCTGACGCAAGGCATCCCGTTCAGGCACGCGGATGACAAACTGATTGTAGATATGGTGGCGATGCTCTTGTGCGCCCTCAACATCGGCATACAGTTCCTTGGGCAAAACAACTGGATCGTCACTCAATCCTGCAGCAGCAAACAGTTGGCGATACATGGCAGCATTGTCTGCCCGCTGCTGATGCCAATGGTCCAGACAATCCAGTTTGACCGCCAAAATCGCTGCCTGGATCGCATCCAGTCGGAAATTGCCGCCCACACGCTGATGATAGTATTTGGGTTCTGCACCATGGTTGCGGATGGAGCGGACAAGACCGGCAAAACGTTCGTCTGAGGTGGTCAGCATGCCACCATCGCCGATGCAACCAAGATTCTTGCTTGGGAAAAAGGAGAAACAACCACATAAGCCCATACTTCCGGCTCGGTACCATTGCGCCTTGCCATCCTGTATATAGGGATATTCTGCGCCAATGGCCTGGGCTGCATCCTCCACCACCGGGATATCGAATTCTGCGGCCAGGGCGGTGATTTTTTGCATATCAGCGCACTGTCCGTACAGGTGTACCGGCAGAATCGCCTTGATCTTCCTGCCGTTTTTCCGGTCAGCAGCCAGTATGCTCGCGGCCTGTTCCGCATCCATATTGAAACTATCCGGATCAATGTCCACAAATACCGGCAAAGCTCCCTGGCGCAAGACCACACCCATGGTGGCAAAAAAGCTGTAGGGGGTGGTGAGCACCAGATCATCGTGGCCGATATCCAAAGCCATCAAGGCCGCCAGCAGGGCATCTGTACCACTGGACAGGCCCACGCCAAAGGAGGCACCACAGTAAGCGGCAATACGCTCTTCCAGGCCGCTCACTTCGGGCCCAAGGATGTAGCCAGTGGAATCCAGAACACGGGTAAAGGCAGCAAGGATACGGGGCCGCAACTGCTCCAGTTGCGGCTGCAGATCAAGCAGGGGAACTTTCATGGGAAATGCAGAACAGTGCAAGGGGAAAAGAGAAGAGTAAGGGTCACCGATCAGTCGGTTTTGGCCACAATAACGGCATCGCTATCAAGAAAATCCTGAATATCGGGCAAATCTTTTTCCAGCTGACGCCGCAATTTTTTTAATAAATTGGCTTCAATCTGCCGCACCCGTTCCCGGGAAATGCCAAACTCGTCGGCAATGGTCTGCAAGGTTTTGGGCTCATCGGTGAGTAAACGATCCTGCAGGATCATCCGCTCTTTTTCATTGAGCTTGTCGTCAATGGAGGCCAACATATCCCCCAAACGCTCCCGCATCTGCTGGCTGGCCACCACTTCTTCAATACCCGGGCCATCTGAAGGAAGAAAACTTTTTTGTTCGTCTTCGGAATCGCTGCGCACCGGTGCTTCCAGGGAAACATCCCAATTATCCATGCGCTGGCTCATTTCAACGACTTCGCTTTCCTTCACGTTCAACCGTTCAGCCAGCAGCTTGACATCTGGCTTGAAGCCCTGGGATTCCAGCTGCCTTTTTTCCTTATTGAGGCTAAAAAACAACTTACGCTGGGCCTGGGTTGTGCCAATTTTTACAAGTCGCCAATTATCCATTATAAATTTTAGGATATAGGCACGAATCCAGTACGCGGCATAATAAGAGAACTTCACTCCCCGATAGGGATCGAATTTCTTCGTGGCCTGCACCAGGCCAACATTACCTTCCTGTACCAAATCCATAAAATTCTGCATCCAGTATTTCTGGAAATCCATCGCTACCTTGACCACCAGGCGCAAGTTGGATGAAACCAAGCGGTAAGCTGCATTGGGATCTCCGGTTTCCCTGAAGCGAATGGACAACTCCTCGGTTTCCTCACGGTTGAGCAACTCATATTGGCTGATTTCCTGCAAATAACGATGCAGGGCCGGATTGCTGACCGCAGGGAGGTTTTCCTCATTCTCAATCAGGACCAGGGGCTGGTGCATGGGCTCTTCAGCCTGTATTTCAATAGTATCTTCTTTTTTCATCTGTTCCTGAGATCTCTGCAAAAACAAGCCATACCAAGGAATGGAACACCACCCTGTAGGCTTTTCACACGCGAAGGATACTCGAATTGAGAAAAAAAAACACTGTAATCATAGTAGCCCCACCCGGTGTTTAATTTCCCGTTGATCTGTGCTATGTATATGCTCCACTCATATTTTTATTTTTTCCACTTTGATTAACATGAATCATATACGAAATTTCAGCATTATAGCCCACATCGACCACGGCAAATCCACCTTGGCCGATCGGCTGATCCAACTCTGTGACATGGTCAGCGAGCGCGAGTACAAAGACCAGCTGCTCGACAATATGGACATCGAACGAGAACGCGGTATCACCATCAAATCGCAGACCATCTGCCTGCCCTACCGTGCCAAAAATGGCCAAAACTATACCCTGAACCTGGTGGACACTCCGGGACATGTGGACTTCAGCTATGAGGTTTCCCGGGCGCTGTCCTCTTGTGAAGGAGCCCTGCTCCTCATCGATGCTGCCCAAGGGGTAGAGGCCCAGACCCTGGCCAACCTGTATCTGGCCATGGAAAACGACCTGGTCGTCATTCCGGTAATCAACAAAATCGATTTACCGGCCGCTGATCCAGAAAAAATTACCGCCCAGATTGACGAAGATCTCGGTCTTGAGGCAGCCACCATCCAACGCTGTTCCGCCAAAAACGGAACAGGCGTACCAGAGTTGCTCGAAGCGATTATCACCCACCTGCCCCCTCCCAGCGGCGATGCAGACAAACCTTTGGAAGCACTCATTTTTGATGCCAGCTATGATCCGTATCGGGGCACAGTCATCTCGGTGCGCATTGTCAACGGCGTACTCAAAACCGGCGACACCATCTTGTTTATGTCCAACGAGGCTGAATACAAGGTGGAGGAGCTGGGTTTCTTCCGGCTACGCCGGGAGCCAGCCAAACAGCTCAGCGCCGGTGAGGTAGGTTATGTGATTGCCGGGGTGAAAACCGTTTCCGACACCCGGCCCGGCGACACCATTACTCTGAAGGAGAACCCTGCACCAATGCCCCTGCCCGGTTTCCGCGAGGTACAGCAGGTGGTCTTTTCTTCACTTTATCCTGTTTCCACCGACGACTATGCAGATCTCGCCAGTGCCCTGGAAAAACTCAAACTCAACGATGCGGCCCTCACCTTTCAAAAGGACTCTTCCGCAGCACTTGGCTTTGGCTTCCGCTGCGGCTTTCTTGGCTTGTTGCACCTGGAGGTGGTGCAGGAACGGCTGGAGCGCGAATTCGACATCTCGCTCATTCTCACTGTACCCACAGTTAAATACACCTTTTACCTGAACGATGAAAGCACCCTGGAGGTGGACAACCCCTCCTACTTTCCCGATCCAGCCACCATCGATCGCATAGAAGAACCGTATATCAAGGCCACCATCCACATTCCGGAACGCTACATGGGCGCGGTGATGACCCTGTGCATGGAGCGGCGCGGTGAAAACACCAAGTACCACTACCCCATGCCCGGCCGCATTGAATTCAACTGCGAGTTGCCGCTGGCCGAGGTGATCTACGACTTCTACGACCGCCTCAAGTCCATCACCCAGGGCTATGGTTCCTTTGACTATGATTTGGCCGACTACCGCGTAAGCGACCTGGTCAAACTCGATATATTAGTCAATGGCGAGCAGGTGGATGCCCTTTCCCAGCTGGTGCACCGCAGCCGGGCCAGGGAACGCGGGCTGAAGGCCTGCGAGAGCCTAAAGGAGGAGATTCCGCGCCAGATGTTCAAGATCGCCATCCAGGCAGCCATCGGCGGCAACATCATTGCCCGGGAAACCATCTCGGCCCTGCGCAAGGATGTAACGGCCAAATGCTATGGTGGTGATATTTCGCGTAAACGTAAGCTTCTCGAAAAACAGAAGGCCGGTAAAAAACGCATGAAAACCGTGGGCAATGTGGATATCCCCCAGCGCGCCTTTCTGGCGGTGCTGAAGTCGGATCAGTGAGGAGCCAGCCTCTACACGCAGGTTCTAACGAGCTGCTATCCCATTTCACAGGCAAGCACCATGCACAAAAGTGGCGTCTATCGTTCTGTCTGCCCCTTTGACTGCCCGGATACCTGCGGGCTTTTGGTTACGGTGGAAAATGGCCGCGCCGTCAAGATAGAGGGCGACCCGGAGCATCCTGTCACCCGCGGCCTGCTCTGCCCCAAGATGCAGCACTACGAGAAAACGGTACATTCGCCCCGCAGATTAACCACACCGCTCGTGCGTGTCGGCAGCAAGGGCGCGGGCGAATTTGCGCCCATTTCCTGGCAAGGGGCCATTGAGCGCATCTGTACTACATGGAAAGCGCTGATTGCCGAGTATGGCGCGGAATGCATTCTGCCCTACTCCTATGCCGGTACCATGGGGCTGGTGCAGCGCAATGCCGGCCACCCCTTTTTCCACGCCCTGGGCGCATCCCGGCTGGAGCGCACCATCTGCTCGCCCGCCAAGGGTGCGGGCTGGAAGATGATCATGGGCTCCACGCCTGCCATGGACCCTGATGAGATGAAAGACAGCGATCTCATCATCCTCTGGGGCATCAATGCAGCAGCCACCAGTATCCACACCATGCGCGACGCACTGGCAGCCAAACAGTGCGGCGCAAAATTATGGGTGATCGACACTTGGGCCAGCCGCACCGCCAATGCAGCCAGCGAAACCTTTCTGCTCAAACCGGGCTCAGACGGAGCCCTGGCACTGGGCATGATGCATGTGCTAGTGCGCGACCAGCTCTGCAATCAGGGCTTTATCCAGGAGAATGTGCAGGGTTTTGAGGAATTTACCGCCGCGGTACTGCCGGACTGCAGCCCGGAGAAAATGGCTGGGGCCTGTGGCCTTGAGGCCGCCACCATTGAGCGGATGGCCCATAACTATGCTGCGGCCAAGGCGCCCTTCATCCGCCTGGGCAGTGGGCTGACCAGATATGCCAACGGCGCCATGACCGTGCGCACCATCACCTGTTTGCCTGCCCTTGTCGGTGCCTGGCAGAAAAAGGGAGGCGGCCTGCTCAGCGCCACCTCAACTGGTGCGGCCTTTCCCCTGCACAAAATCACCCGGGAAGATTTTATCAAAAAGCCGGTGCGTCTGGTCAACATGAATCAGTTGGGTGATGCGCTCAACACGCTTGACTCTCCGCCCATCAAGTCCCTCTATGTCTACCATGCCAACCCAGCAGCGGTGACCCCGGACCAGAACGCCGTGATCCGCGGGCTTATGCGGCAAGACCTGTTCACCGTGGTGCACGAACGTTTTCTCACCGATACTGCTCGCTACGCAGACATTGTTCTGCCTGCGACCTCATCGCTGGAACATGGGGATATCTACCGTTCCTACGGCAACTATGTGGTGCAACGCTGCGATGCAGTCATTGCGCCGCTTGGCAAGGCCAAACCCAACTGGGATGTGTTCTGCCTGTTGGCACAGGGTATGATGGATATAGGTATGGGCATGGAGGTTCCTTTCTTTGAGCAGCCCGCGAGCGCCCTCATCGACCAGTTGCTGGCAGAGAGCAATGCCTGGCGCGATGAGACCATGAATGCGGCGCTGCGGGCAGGTGAACCTGTGCGCCTGCGGGTTCCGGAAGATGCCAAAAGCGGCTGGCAGACGCCATCAGGACGGATTGAAATCCTGAACAGGCAACTGGCTGAACCCTTGCCTCGGCTGTTGCCCACCCATGCCGGGCAGGATGGTTATCCGCTCTTTTTGCAGTCCGCGCCTACACCCTATACCCTCAACTCCAGCTTTTACGAGCAGGACCGGCTGCGTGCCCGGCAGGGCAAGGGCCGAATGCAGGTGCTGATGCATGCAGAGGATGCGGCGGCGCGCCGATTACGCGATGGTCAGGAGGTGCTGGTCTATAACCAGCTCGGCGAGGTTCAATGTAACCTTGCCATCAGCGGGCGAGCCCGGCCGGGTACTGTGGTGTGCGAAGGGGTGTGGTGGACAGAATTTTTAGAGGGAAAACGCGGCATCAATGCCCTGACTTCACAGCGCTTGACCGACAGCGGCCGGGGCAGCACCCTTTATGATGTGATGGTGGAGGTGAAAGCTGCAGGGCAGCCAGTCTGATTGCCTGTCCGCAGTTGTAGCTCCAGTCAGAAACGGTCCTCAAGCATCATACGCCTGGCGTGGCGGGCACAAGGCCGGCCAAAGTCTGGATTCTGGCCAAAACAGTATCCCGTCCCTGCCTGCTCTGGGACGAAAACACAATCCAATCTCCCCGGTGCACCTCCAGTGCTAAGCCCTGAAGGATGCAGCGCTCCCAGCGCGACGAGCTGGAAGCATTGGCCAGAGTCACCATGCAGTATTATGATGGTGAGGTATACAGGTAGTCTGTCACTTGACTACCTGGTTCAACTTGTATTTCAATTTTTATCAGGGCTTTTTTCAGCGACATTACCGGGCGGCTGCTTCCATTCAACTTCTATGGATACTTCGACATCTGGCCAGCGTTTTGCAATGGGCTGAATGGAAGGACGGGCTATGATCCCGCAGAAGATGCGGCTATCTGTGGTAATGGAGTCCAGATAAATGGGCGTTGTCAGGATCTTCTCCATGTCACGGTCATTTTTGACCTTGGGCATGCTCACCTGCACCGCTTCGGGATTGACCATCACCCTTTTTAACTTCAAACCAGCCGGCAACTTGCCCACCAGTTGCGGGGTAATCGGCAGGCTTTTCTCCTCCATGGGTGCCAGGGTCAAGTCCAACTGGGCCGGGGATACATCCAGCAAGGTCACGTTTTTGGGTAGAGAGAGATTGTCACTGGTGATGAGCACGGAATGGCTACCTTGATTGATAGTTCTTAAATCAATGACCACGTGCGGTGGATTCTGGGTAAGCGTTGCCATTTCGGTAAGCGGCCCACTGAGATGGAGCTTAACTTCTGTGGCCTTGTCGCCCACCAATACCGAACCATCAGCGGTTGCAGATGTATAGTCCACGGCTGCGACCAAACTCCGTTCCACCGTATCTTGAGTCTTGTCGAGTACCAAGAATAAAAAAGCAACGGCAACCATTAAACTAACGGCCACCTGAACCAAGGCCACCCGGTTGATAGTCCATGACTTCTTCTTTTTCCGCATTTGGCCCACGCTCTGCAGGTGATCAACAATGAGAGCGCTGATTTCTTCGGCACTATCCACAGACAGCATTTGACCATTATAAAAGACAGAGGCCTGTCCCCGCTCTTCGGAAACAAGCAATATCAGGGCATCGGTCTGTTCAGCCAGCCCCATGGCAGCATGATGGCGGGTGCCATAGGTATTGGCCAAGCGAGAAGAGTTGGACATGGGCAAGCGTACACCAAAGCGGGTGATGCGCTCCCCTTCGATAATGATGGCACCATCATGGCCAGGAGAACTGGGATCAAATATACTGAGAATCAACGGATAGCTGGGGATGGCGTTGAGTAAAAAACCTCCGGATATTTTCTCACCCAACGGCTCCCTGCCAGGATACACAATCAGTGCGCCGCAATGCTTTTTGGCCATGGCATTGAGACAGTCGGCGATCAGCATGGGCAGGCGGCCATCCTCGGGTTGACGTGTGCTGGGGGAAACCCATACCGTCCCTTCCAAGACTTTTCTCAACTCTGGTTGAAAGATGACAATAAGGCCGATCAGGGCCACATGGCTGACGTTACTGTAAATCCACTCTATCCCCTGCAAATCAAGCAAGTTGGCCGCGATAAAGACAAAAAAGGCAATAAAAATGCCGTCCATGATCTTCCAGGTACCCAGCCGCCAAAAGGTACGCTGCAAGTAGAAAAGACCGGTGCTGATCAGGACTATGTCCAGCAAGGTACGCCAGGAAAAAATCGCTTCGAAAAGAGTGGGAGAAAGTTCCATGAACGCGTCAACTCAAAAGGTGCACTGCAACAGACGACAACCGCAATCTATTTTGCCGCCGCGTCTCATTTATACCAGCACAAACTCCACTTGCTCAATCCTTTTGTCGAAAAGCCCCATGTGCCCGGTCATCAGGAGTATACTGCAGCTGCTCTTGGGTGTTATCCTGCTCCACCTCTTATGCACACGGTTCTGTACCACAAAAAATACAAAAAATTCTTGCCTTTTTAAATTTTTCTATTATTTTAATGTTCTTGTGATTTTGTAAACTTTAGGAGACTGAACCATGTCACGCGTTTGCGCCATCTGTGGAAAAGCACCCATTACCGGCAACAACATCAGCCATGCCAACAATAAAACCCGTCGCCGCTGGCTGCCCAACTTGCAAAAAGTGCGCGCCTTGAACAGCAAGGGTGGCACCATGCAGATTAATGCCTGCACCAGATGTATCCGTTCCGGAGCTGTGGTCAAACCGATCCGTCAGACCTCTTAGTTTAATCCCCTACCCTTTTTATCCGGTCAGGTAGAGCATGAGTGAGGATACCATCCGTTTTCTTCCCTATGAACAAGCGGTGGATATAGTTGCCGCCATCCAGGAAGAAGAGGATATTGACAACCCCAACCGTCGCATACTCACGGTGTACAACCATGCCGATCGTGCCATCTGCTGGTTCGACTATGAAGAAATAATGCGCGACGTCGGGGTCAGCGACAAGGACTCGGCATCCATGCAAACCCTGACCGAGTATGTCCTCCACCACATCCCTGACTGGGCCTTGGACGAATAAGAACCCTTACAGAACCCTTACTCGTTTCACTCCAGAACACCAGTGGGCATCTCCACGTCTTTATCCCCTCCAAGGAGATAGCCACCATCCATGCGCAGGGTCGCACCTGTACAATAGTCGGCATCCCGTAGCAAAAAAAGCACAGCCCGTGCCACCTCGTCCGGATTACCTGTCCGTTCCAAAAGGGTATGCACACGCAGAGCCTCCTGTTGCTCATTGCTGAGCGCCTGCCACCCCCGGGTGCCGGGGCCATGGCGGCTATCGATCAACCCGAGCATCAATTCGTTGACCCGTATCGTAGGTGCACCTTCGCGGGCCCATTGCTCGGTAAACGTACTCACTCCCCGATTAGCTGCAGCATAACCGTCACTGAACAGCATTGCCGCAGGGCCGCTTCGGCCCACTGCAGCGGCAATGGAAGAAATATTCACCACCGCAGCCTGGGCTCCCTGTTTGAGCAGAGGTAAGGTGTGCCGCCACACCAGCCACTTGGCCTTAAGTGTGCTCTCCAACTCGCGCTGCCACTGCTGCTCGTTCACTTTGCGGCTGTAATCGCCGTGCACAATCGGCATACCACCGCGCTCCACATTGTTGACTACCGCCTCCAGGCCACCCAGTTGCTCTGCGATGCGCCCGCACAGGTCAGCAACGTCTTGCTCCTGCCGCAGATCCGCCCGCATAAGCAAATGCCGCCCAGATGGACTGCCAAACTCCTCCTGCAGACTGGCAACCGATTCAGGCCAATCGTACCAGGGCAGAGCTAAACGCACTTCCTGATCTGCCAGTATACGGGCAATGGCCCGCCCGATTCCCCGCGCAGCCCCCAGTACCAGCGCCCTTTTATCCTTCAAGTTCATCTTGTCTCCCCTTGTTTGGCGTCCTATAGTATGAGTTTAATTCTATTCACCAAAATGTACCTGAAGAGAGGGTCCCAGGCAATGCAGAGACCATCGATTTACCATACGAGTCTGCGCATCATATTCTGGCTTGCATTCATTACGCTTTTCCCGCTCACCCTGCAGGCAAAAAATCTGCATCAGGTGCCAGCGGCGCAAGACAACAGCTGCCTAAGCCAAGGCTGGCCCCATGACACCAGTGATTTACCCGTGGACCCGAGCCTGGTGTTCGGCACCCTGGACAACGGGTTGCGCTATGTCCTCAAACAAAACCTGGAACCTAGAAACAGGGTAGCCATGTACCTGAACATCCAGGCCGGATCGCTGCAGGAAAAAGAGACCGAACGCGGCTTGGCACATTACCTGGAGCACCTGCTCTTCAATGGCACCAGGCACTATCCGCCGGGCACCTTGGTGGAATATTTCCAATCCATTGGCATGGGGTTTGGTGCCGATACCAATGCCCATACCAGCTATGGTGAAACGGTCTATAAGCTCATCTTGCCCGACCCCAACCCAAAAACCTTATCCGACGGTTTTCTCGTGCTGGCAGACTATGCGCAGGGTGCCCTGCTCCTGGAAAGGGAGGTGGAAAGGGAACGGGGCATTATCATGGCAGAAAAACGCACCCGCGATACAGCAGCAGCCAGGGCACGCAAGGCACAACTCGCCTTTGATTTTACCGGCACCCTGGTGGCCAAACGCGACCCCATTGGCACAGATGCCGTTCTGCAAGGGGCCGATGCCACCCTGCTGCGCTCCTATTATGAGCGCTGGTATCGGCCTGACAACATGTTTGTGGTGGTGGTTGGCGACACGGACATCAGCATGGCCCAGCGCTTATTACAGCAATATTTTTCTCCCCTGAGCCCGGCTGCTGATTCGCAGCCATTTTGCCCTGACTATGGCAAGCCCCGGACCACTGGTATACAGGTACGTCATATTGCAGAACCCGAACTCGGCTACACTGAAGTCAGCCTGGCCACCGTCAGCCCCGGGCTTCCCGGCCCAGACACCTTGCAGCGTGAAACCGAACTACTCCATCGCTACCTGGCGCTTGTACTTTTAAACAACCGTTTGCAGCAACTGGAACGAAGCGCAGCCAGCCCTCTTTCCAAAACCATGGCCTTCTCTGGCAACTTTGTCCGGCAGTTCCAATACAGCCTGCTGACAACCCGCACCAAATCCACTGACTGGCAACAGGGGTTGAGTCTACTCCAGACAGCTCTGGAACAGGCTCTGCGCCATGGTTTCAGCATGGCCGAACTGGATAGGGGCAAAAAAGAAATCAGGGCCATGCTGGACAAGGAAGTGCAAACTGCAGATGCCCGCGACAGCCGCGAGCTGGCCATGGAGCTTATCCGTAATCTCAACGACAACGAGGTCTCCCTGTCACCGGTGCAAAAAAGGGATCTCTTCGCCCCCTTGGTGGAACAAAGCAGTTTACACGATGTGCAGCGTGCCCTGCAGGACATGTGGCCTGCCGAGCCTAGAACAGTGAGCGTGGCAGGCACGGCCCTGGCTGGTCTAACTCGGGCCCAGGCCGAAGAGCAAATCCAGAAGCTATACAATGCCAACTCACAGGCAGATCTAGCCCAATGGCAGGAAGAACAGCAGCTGGCCTTTCCCTACCTACCCCTTCCACAACAGGCGGCCACGATTGTCAGCCAGGACAGTGATGCCAACCTAGGCATACACAGCATGCGCCTTGCCGGTGGCGTGGATATCCACATCAAAAAAACTGATTTTCAGCCCAACCAGGTGATGTTGAGTGCCCATTTTGGTGGAGGCCGACAGAGCGAATCGCTGCCAGGTGCGGCCATGCTCGCACAAGGTGTGGTAAAGGAAAGCGCCACCGCAACCATGACCCGCGAACAACTGGGCCAGGCCCTGGCCGGAAGCAATGCAAACCTTGATTTTACCATTGGTCCCGAGAGTTTTTCGTTTTCTGGCACAGCACTGTCTTCTGAGTTGGAATTGCTTGTGCAACTGCTCTATGCCCGCTTGCACGATCCCGGCTTCAGGAAAGAAGCCTTTACACTGAGCAAGGAGCGACTCAGGCAGATGTATGCACAGATGGGTAACTCGGTTGAAGGCATGCACCAGTTGGAAGGGGAACGCTTTCTCAGCGGCGGCAGCCGCTTTTATTCACTACCGAGCTGGGCAGAAGTGGATGCCCTCACTCTGGCACAGCTCAGCGAGTGGCTGCACCCTATTTTTAGCCAGGCAGCCCTTGAAATCAATCTGGTTGGTGATATTGACCTGGAACAGGCTCACCATCTGCTCAGCACCTATTTTGGAGCAGAGCAGCGCACTGCACAGCCAGCTTTTGTGGAAAAACCAATTTCTTTTCCCCGGGGAGAACACCTGCGCCTCCAGGCGCCCAGTTCATCCGGCAAGGCACAGTTGACCGTTGCCTGGAAAACAGACGACTTCTGGAACATTGACCGCAGTCGCCGCCTCAACATGCTGGCCAGCGTGTTGGATGACCGCCTGCGGGTAAAGATCCGGGAGGAACTGGGAGCAACCTACTCGCCTCAAGTTTTCAGCCTGCCCAGCAGAATCGATCTTGGCTTTGGCTTCTTGCAGAGCCGGCTCATTGTTGATCCGGCCCAAGCCGAGGAGCTGGCACAAACAGTCATTATGGTGGCAGCCAGCCTGGGCACGGAAGGCATACGTGAAGAGGAATTCAAACGAGCGCAAGAGCCCACTCTCACCGCCATTCGAGAACAATTGCGCAGCAATACCTACTGGCTGAATACGGTGCTCAGCCTTTCCAGCCGGCATCCGGAGCAGCTGCAATGGCCAAAGAACATTTTGGAAGATTTTAGTTCGATCAAGCAAGAAGAAATAGAAAAACTGGCGCATAAATATTTACAGCAGAGCCGGGCAGCAGTGGTGACTGTTGCGCCAAAAGAGTAGAAGAAAAACGCATACACCATGACTCTCCATGGCAGGCGGGCAAGGTTGGGCAGATCTAGAATGACTGACAGCTTGATATTGACCTGCCAAGCTGCAGACAAAACTTTAGCCTTCGATGATGGCGCGAGCAATGAAGAACAAATAATTGCAACAATAAAGAAAATAAATTCAATATTGTTGAACATGTTGTCTAATCTCCATCAAGGTACCCATGATTTTGTCTTAATGATATAATCAATAGATTATATTGCTGTTGAATAAGCATGATAATGGACCTATTTAATCTATTGCAACAGATATTTTTATAAATTAAAAACCTATACCTATATCAGCAATTCCCGTTATGCCCTGTAGCCCAGCAATAGCGTAGAAGGCGGCATCGGG
>JABMJC010000056.1 GCA_013201405.1 Desulfobulbaceae bacterium | reverse complement strand
CAGGCAGTAAAAAGAAGCCTGCCAGCGAGTCGAGGGAAAGATGTAGGGTAAAGGGGAGCCAGGGGATGGTCAAGACCATGATGGTGCCTGTATACCAGGCGTGGAACAGGCCTGCCAGTCCACTCAGGCAACCTGCGCAGAGCAGGGCTGCATGCAGGCCCATGGCCAGACGGGGCCTGCAGACGAATGCCAGCGGCAATACTCCACCAATAAGAATGATCAACAAGCCAAAGAGAAGAATATTCATGATCTTTTGTACGTTTTCCCAAGGCTTCTCGTATAGGAAAAGCCAAAAAATGAGCCCCGCGGCAGTGCAAGTCGCAACCGGGGGCTCAAAACTCATTCCCTTGTATGGTACCTGATGAGAAATACTGTAATGTGGTCTCCTTGATGCAACCTGGGCGGCAGCAAAAATCAGGTAAATATATTGTATACCTCGATGCGGCAGGGAAGCAACAGAAAAAACAACTGGACATTCAATAACGGGCACTATATTTGCATTAAATAGGCTGCGAGTCGTTCTTGGCTGCAGACCTTTTCGCAACAGGGTTGAGCTTCCCGAGCACACAGGACTGGGCAAAGAAGTCTCTTTGCCTATGAAGCCTGGCCGAGTTATGGGTTTTGTTGCTTATCTGCCCGCCCACACAATACAAAACTGTACATGGGATGCACCGTACCGGCTGTAAAACACTTGACATATATTTTTGCATATACAATTCTTGCCCTGATATTCAGCCCATCAAAAACCTGTTGGAGGATGCTATGGCTCAAAAGAACATCTTGATGCTTGTTGGTGATTTTGGAGAAGATTACGAGATCATGGTGCCCTTTCAGGCTCTGTTGATGGTGGGACACACGGTGCATGCGGTATGCCCGGACAAGAAAGCCGGTGAGTTTGTGCGCACTGCTATCCATGATTTTGAAGGCGACCAAACCTACAGCGAAAAACCGGGGCACAACTTTGTACTGAACGCCACCTTTGCAGAAATCAAACCCGAAAACTACGATGCCCTGGTTATTCCTGGTGGTCGTGCGCCCGAATACCTGCGCTTGAACGCACGCGTACTGGAGATCGTCCAACACTTTGCCGAAAACAACAAACCCATAGCTGCCATTTGTCATGGCCCGCAACTGCTTGCAGCAGCAGATGTGCTCAAGGGCAGAATCTGTTCCGCCTACCCTGCGGTGGGTCCGGAGGTCACGTTGTGTGGCGGCACCTATGCAGACATTGCCGTGGACAGCGCCCATGTGGATGCCAACCTGGTGACTGCACCAGCCTGGCCCGCCCATCCCGAATGGCTGGCAAAGTTTCTCAAAGTGCTGGGTACCAGCATCAACCTGTAAGACAACTGGCCTGGAGAGGCAGGTAGTCATTCCGCGGATCTTGCAGAAACACCGCCAGATGCTCGCAGGCTTGGCCCACAGAAATAAGGAACTGTTACGTCGGGTTGGTCAGTAGCTGGTCGACACATTACAACATCGTACAAACGGCTGGAGCAGACCATAGTGCAATCTTGCACACTGCAGCTGTGCCATGCTGCACAGGGAATGCACCAAAAAGTGCACGTAGCAGGCGTGCACTGTGCCAAATGACTGCCTGCTGCAAACGACCACGACAGGGAGCCGAAAACACGATCATGAAAAACTCGATATCATTGTGTTTGTTCTGAAGCTGCCCATCATCCTGCAGGTACACGCTGCCAATGGTCTATGCACTTGTTTATGCATGTTTTTGTGCACGTGTATCAAACAGATCCCGGCCAACATGGTTCCCGAATGGTAAACAACACTGCTCAAAGCATCGAGCGCATTGATTTGAACTGCGATATGGGCGAGAGTTTCGGCTCCTATATCCTGGGCATGGATGAGGAGGTAATCCACCACATTTCATCGGCCAACATTGCCTGCGGATTCCACGCTGGTGATCCCCAGGTGATGCGGCGTACAGTGCGTCTGGCCCTGGCACACGGGGTAGCCATTGGTGCGCATCCAGGATTTCCCGATCTGCTTGGGTTTGGTCGCCGCGGCATGCACTGTACGCTTGCGGAAATTGAAGACTACATCACCTACCAGGTGGGGGCTTTGCAGGCCTTTTGCCAGGCCGAAGGTGGAAGGTTGCACCATGTCAAGCCCCATGGGGCGCTCTACAACCAAATCGCGACAGACCCGGCCATGCTGCGCGCCATTGCCCGCGCCATCCAGGCCATTGATCCTACTTTGTTGTTGATGGTTCTGGCCGGGCCCAATGCAACCGAACTCGGGCAAGTTGCAGCTGAAGAGGGAGTGCAAGTGGTGTTGGAAGCCTTTCCCGACCGTGTCTACGAGAGTGATGGCACGCTGCGCGCTCGCACCAAACCAGACGCAGTGATCCATGATGCCACCCTGGTGGCAACGCGCGCCCTGAACATGGTGCAACACGGGGTGATCGAAGCCCATGACGGCACTCTGGTTCCCATGCAGGTGCATTCGCTCTGTGTCCATGGTGATGGCCCCAACAGCGTGGGCATGGTCGCTACCATCAAAAATTGCTTTGCAGCGGCTGGCATCCGTGTGGCTGCAGTGGCTGCAGATTTGAAATCCTGAACCACAGGCAGACCACAATGTCTTGCGCGTCAAACACCACATGCCTGCCTGTGGGTCAGAAAACCCAAGCCTATCCCCTTGTGCGCATCAGTGGCGACCGGTGCCTCTTGGCCACGTATGGCTACACAGTGGATGCGGCTGTCAACGAAAAGGTGCGCCGTATTGCCTTGTTGCTTTACCAGGAGCACAATCAGGGGATCGAGGAGGTTGTTCCCTCCTACAGCACGCTGGCCATTTTCTACGACCCAGACCAGGTTAGCGTGCAAGAGTTGACGCTTCTTTTGGACCAATGCGAACAAAAACTGACCAAAATACAGAGTGACGAGGCCCGCATTATCACCATTCCGGTGTGTTACGGTGGCTCCTTTGGGCCTGACATGGAAGATGTTGCCCGCCACAGCCGCCTTGACACCAGTGAGGTGATCCACCGTCATAGCAGTTCCATCTATCGCATCTATGCCATTGGCTTTGCTCCGGGTTTTTGCTATCTTGGCGGCTTGGACAAAGGCCTGCACATCCCCAGGTTAAAAACACCGCGCACCTTTGTTGCAGCGGGCTCGGTTGGCATTGCCGGCAGTCAAACCGGTATCTACCCGCAGAACAGTCCTGGTGGCTGGCGGATCATTGGCCGTACGCCCCTTACCCTGTTCGATACCAGCAGGGCTGAGCCCTGCCTCTACCGCGCAGGCGACAGCATCCGTTTTCTGCCGGTGGATAGAGCGACCTTCCAGGCAATGCTCCACGGACAAGGGGAATGAACGAGGTACTGCGCATTATTGATCCTGGTGCGTGTAGCACAGTGCAGGATTTGGGCCGACGTGGCCACGCCCATTTGGGTGTCCCTGTTTCCGGTGCAATGGACGAGTATGGCCACTCCATCGCCAACTGGTTGGTGGGCAATGCCGCATGCCAGGCCACCCTGGAAATGACCATCAATGGTGCGGCCATGGAGGTGCTGTCGCCCTGCTCCATAGCCCTGACCGGCGCAGATATGGGACTGACCATCAATGGTGCAGCCAAGGTGCAGTGGCACAGCCACCAGGTGCAGACAGGAGACAGTATCCGCATTGGTACTGCCCGCACTGGCTGCCGTGGCTATCTTGCCCTGGCCGGGGGCGTGGCAAGTCCCATGGTGCTGGGCAGCCGTTCCACCTATCTGGGTGGGCGGTTTGGCGGCCATGCAGGCCGTATGCTCAAGGCAGGTGATATACTTTCCTGCAATGGTATGGATCAGGCAGATGTACAAAAAACACGCTCTCTGCTCTGGTCGCCCGTGTATGCAGACAGCATCACCCTGCGTGCCATTGCCGGACCGCAGGACGACTGGTTTTGCCAGGACAGCAACCATTTTTTTCAATCACGCTTTACCCTCAGCCCCCAGAGCGACCGCATGGGCTGTCGACTGGAAGGACCAGGCATTAAGAAAGATGCAGATGCGCCGGAAAACCTGCTCTCCATTCCCATTGCCGCAGGCAATGTGCAGATACCACCGGATGGGCAACCCATTGTGCTCTTCCGTGAACAGACCATTGGTGGCTATCCCTGCATTGCCACGGTGCTCAGCTGCGACCTTTGGCGGCTGGCCCAGGCCCGACCTGGAGCAAGTATCTGTTTTCAACGGGTCAGCCTTGAAACAGGGCAACACCTTGCCCGCACATGGCAAGGTGTTCTTACAACGGTCCGCTGCATGCTCGCAACCCAGACACAGCCAATTCAACCACCAAAACCAACCGCATACAATGATGCGTCAACATCCAGGGAATGTTCCCAGTAACCTATCAATTTGACGGAGATTATCTATGCCAGGAGAAAAAATAATCAACAAGGCCAAGGAAATCGGACTCGACCCGGGACTTTTGTACGAGGCGGTGATCGATTTATCCACAGAGGGTCTGTTGACCGCCAGCAGCATTAACCAGGCTGCAGGTGTCCTGCTCAACGATCTGGGACTGCCAGAGTATTTTTTTGCGACCATCAACAAGGCAGCGCTCAGAAAATTACTGAAGGCCATTGCCCTGAGCATCAAGGTTGAAGACGGTGTCATTCGCCTGCATGGCCGGGTGGCGCCGGTGGATTTCGACCAGGATAAGGAACCTGGCACCCAGAGGGTGCGCATTGCCACAGCAGAGATTCGAGATACCATGGAGCGCGTCATGGAGACGCAAATTTCCGGGCATCGGCGCGAATATTTCTACAGCCCGGAAAACGGCTATGCCACCTATATTATCCGGCCGGAAACCGTGGCCGACTTTGCCGAGGAGGATTTCAAGGAATCCCGTTTTTTGTTCAACGTGGCCGGAGACTACGCCACCACTTCCGAAGCGACCAGGCAGCGCCATGAACAATTCCTTGCACAAAATGCCGATCAGGCCCTGCAGCTGATAGAATTTTACAATCTGGCCGAGACCGGGGAAACCCGGATCATGTTCAACAGTGATTTTGAGCGGCCGCAACTGCCAATATTACGCAAAATCCTGGCAGACTACGGTTTCACCATTGTACGCGCCTGCTGGGAACCGTACCTGGGCAAGGATGCTGTCCCCTCCTCTATCTGCTCCATCTATATTTTGGGCGAACTCACCCGGGCCAAGGAAAACGAGGTAAAAACAGCCCTGCGCGATTTCCTCTCCTGTCCGGTCAAGAGCATTGACACCCTCTATCTACAGGGCGTCTTCACCTTCGATGAGATGCTCTTTGCCAGCAATGCCGTCGATTTTTGCCTCATGTTCATCTATCAGGAGAGCGAAAACCACTTAGACCGGGAACTGTTGGAGGCACTGAGCAACGACGATCAACGCGAAACCTTCAGCAAACGCCTGCAAAGCTCCAACCGCTCCATCTACACCCCAGTCTTGTTGGAAGAAGCGGTATCCAACAACCCGGATCTGCTCAAGATGCTCTACGCCATCTTTGCAGACAAGTTTGATCCACGCGTCAGCCAGCGTCTCAGCGATGCACAGCTCCAACTGAAGGAACAGGAGTTCAAGCGGTTGATCGCGGCTCGTTTTATCGATACCCCGCTGAACTACGACATCTTCCACTTCATGTTCAGGCTGATCACCAGTACTCGCAAGACCAACTTTTACAAGGCGGAAAAGCGTTCCTTTGCCTTCCGTTTCGACAACGACATTTTGGATCCCCTGGTATATCGCCAGTTCGTGCACGGTATTTTTTACGTCAATGGTCATTATGCCTGTGGCACCCATCTGCGGGCAGCGGATATCTCCCGGGGCGGACTACGTATGTTGCGGGTCAACCGCGCCAACTACCAGAGCACCCTCGACAACGCGGTGCTGCTCAACTATGCGCTGGGTCCGGTGGCACAGCGGCTGAAACACAAGGACATCTGCGAGAGCGGTGCCAAGGGCGTAGTTATTCCACACCCACAGTACGCCCGCTATACTCTGGAAGCGCTGATCGACTACACTGAGGGTATCCTCGACCTGATGCAGCCCGACCCACAGGTGGTGGATTATCTGGGTACGCCTGAGCTGATCTTTTTCGGGCCAGATGAAGGCACTGCCCCGCTCATGGATGCAGTGGCTGAAAACGCGCGCAAACGAGGCTACCGCCACTGGCGCACCATCACCACGGGCAAGACCATTGGTATTCCCCATGACGCCTTTGGTCTTTTGGATAGCGGCGAGGCCTTTGGTCTTTTTGACATGGACAGTCAGGGAGTTGAATTGCAGATCGAGGGCAAGCGTGAATTGTTGACCAACGATTTGCAGGTTATTTACGACCGCATTGGCGACCATATTCGCACCAGTGGCCTGACCACCACTGGCCTGATGAGCGTGTTCCGCACCCTGATCGCCCATGCCGGTGCCCAGGAAAAAGAGCTGAATTTGATGATGACCGGTGGCCCGGATGGCGATCTCGGCGCCAACAGCATCCTGTGCTATGCTGGCAAGATCTGTCTGATTGTGGATGGCGGCTCTGTCCTCTTTGATCCCGATGGCCTTGACAAGGTGGCCCTGCGGAAGATCGCCCTGCATCGTAACAGTAAGCCCCGGGCAAACTCCTTGGCCTTCCCTGTGGAAAAACTGGGTAAAAATGGCTTCAAGGTACCCATTGGCTCCAAAAACATCACCCTGCCCGATGGTCGTTTCATCGAAGATGGCACCCTGTTCCATCGCACCTTTCTCACCGATCCGGCCAACAGGGCACTGGTGGAGCAGGCCAATATTCGTGCCTTTACCCCCTGTGGTGGTTTCAAGGACACCATCAACCATGACAATGTGGAACAGTTTGCCAACCTGTTCCAGGAGCTGCGCTTTATTGTCGAGGGCGCCAATGTGTTCTTTGACGATGCGGCCCGCCGCTATCTGGCGCAGAACACCGAAATTATGCAGATCAAGGACTTCTCGGTCAACAAGGGTGGGGTATTCAGCAGCTCTGTGGGTGAAGTACTGACCGCCTTTCTCTTGCAGGAGCGCTATGAAGAGGTGCTGATCGACGACATCGAGGCCCGCTGGAACCTGGTACGCAACATTATGGATATGGTGGCGGAATTTACCCGCCTTGAAACAGAACTGCTCTTGGCCTGGCACAAGCAGGATCCATCCTGGCCCCTCTTTGAGCTCTCGAAACTGTCAAGCGAGCATATCTTTTCCTTCCAGGATTCCGTTGCGAACCGGCTACCCGATATTTTGGCAGACGATGAACTGGTCGAGCGGGTGCTGCAGCTGTATGTGCCTGCGGTGCTGCACGAAAAGCTCGGGCTCGATTTTATTCGTGCCACCCTCGACACCCCGGAACTCAGTGCGTACCGTGACGCCATCATTACCAAAAAGATCGCGTCCATGGCATTTTACCGATACGGGCTCGAGTGGAAAGCATACTTGCAACGGGCAGAAAAAGACCTGCTGCTGGCTATACGCTCTGCCCTGCAATAAACAAAAAATATGGAATGGACATGCTGCAAAATTACCTCCAGCAAGAAGCTGTCCGTCTAGCCCAAGGCATTCCGCCCCTGCCCCTGCATAGCGGGCAGGTGCGGGAATTGACGGACTTTTTGACCAGTGACCAGAAAAATCGGCAAGAAGAGAACAACGCCCTGGTTGAGCTGCTCGATACCAGGGTGGAGCCCGGAGTGTCGGAAGTGGCGCAGGTAAAGGCCCAATGGCTGGAGACTGTTGCCAATGGCTCGCTTCAGTGCACCGCCCTGACCCAGGAAATGGCAGTGACCATGCTGGGCCGCATGGGCGGCGGCTACAATGTGGCCGCCCTGTTGCGCCTGCTTGAACATGACGATTGCGCTGCCCAGGCTGCCGAGGCACTTAAGGGAATCATCAAGGTATACGAGGCCTTTGACCAGGTGGTGGCCCTGGCACAGCACAATCACCATGCCAAAGAGGTGCTCCTCTCCTGGGCGCAGGCCGAATGGTTCACCCAGGCCGAGCAATTGCCAGAACAACTGAACTTGCAGGTCTACAAGGTGGACGGAGAAATCAACACCGATGATTTTTCTCCAGGTAATCAAGCCCAGTCAAGGGCCGACATCCCGTTGCATGCCACCTTTTTTGGGTATAAACGCTTTCCAGACGGAGTGGCCACCCTGAACCAACTGCGGCAAGACGGTATCAAGGTGGCCTTTGCCGGTGATGTGGTGGGAACCGGCTCCTCACGCAAGTCTGCCATCAACTCGCTGGCCTGGTATATTGGTGAAGATGTGCCTGGCAGTCCGAACAAACGGCGCGGCGGCGTGGTGCTGGGCAAGGTGATCGCCCCCATCTTCTACGCCACGGCTCGCGATGCCGGGGTACTTCCCCTGGAATGCGAGGTGGAGCAGCTCAAAAGTGGTGAGCAGATTGTGCTGGAATTGCCTTCCCTCAAACTGTACAAAGCAAACGGCACCGCCATCGCAGTCAAGCCACCGCCTGCCACACTGCTCGACGAATATCGCGCCGGTGGTCGCCTGAATTTGATTATTGGACGCAACCTCACCCAGGCAGCCTGTAAGGTGCTCAACCTGGACGAACCAGACTGCTTTGCCGAGGCTCCCAGCCCGCAACCCAAGCCTGGCCAACAATTTACCCTGGCCCAGAAAATACTGGGGCGTGCCTGCGGCCTTGCCGGCGTGGTGCCGGGCATGCTCTGCGAACCAGTAATAACCACTGTGGGCTCCCAAGACACCACCGGGCCCATGACCGTGCAGGAATTGGAAGAACTGGCCTGCCTGCGCTTTAAGACCGATCTATACATGCAGTCCTTTTGCCACACCGCAGCATACCCCAAAAAAGGCGACTTGGCCCGCTGGCAGGTTATGGAGCAGGGTGCCATCAACCGCGGTGGGGTCAGCCTCAAACCAGGTGACGGGGTGATCCATCCCTGGCTCAACCGTATGCTCATCCCCGACACCGTGGGTACGGGCGGCGATTCCCACACCCGCTTCCCCCTGGGCATCTCTTTTCCCGCTGGTTCTGGCCTGGTGGCCTTTGCCGCGGCCCTGGGTTTTATGCCGCTGGAGGTGCCACCCTCGGTGTTGGTGCGCTTCCATGGCAGCCGCAGGCCTGGCATCACAGTGCGCGACATGGTCAATGCCATTCCCTGGTTTGCCATTAAAAAGGGGCTCCTCAGTGTGGCCAAGAAGGGTAAGAAGAACATCTTTGCCGGTGCTATTCTTGAAATCGAGGGCGTGGATGATCTGCGGGTAGAGGAAGCCTTTGAGCTAAGTGACGCCTCGGCCGAACGCAATGCCGCTGCCTGCACCATTGCCCTGCCCCTGGCCACGGTGCAGGAAAACGTGGCAGACAATGTGCTTCTACTCAAAAAAATGGTGGCAGACGGTTATGAGGATGCCACCGCCTTACAACGTCGCATTGCCGCCCTGGAGGCCTGGTTGGACAAACCTAGCCTGCTTGAGCGCGACGAGCAGCCCAGTTACGAGGCTGTGCTTGATATCGATGTGGATGAAATAACCGAGCCACTTTTGGCCTGCCCCAACGATCCGGATGATGTGCGGCCGCTCAGTGCAGTGGCAGGCACTGCCATTGACGAGGTCTTCATCGGTTCCTGCATGACCCACCTCTCGCATTTGCGCCGGGTGGCTCGTCTGCTGCGGGGTGCGCCCTATGCAGTAAGCCGCATGTGGATAGCACCATCTACTCGCATGGATGCCAAGGCCATCCAGGAAGAAGGTTCGCTGAGTATTTTTGCCGCGAGCGGAGCTCGCCTGGAAACACCAGGATGCAGTCTGTGCATGGGCAATCAAGCGCGGGTACGTCCCGGAGCAACGGTTATGTCCACCTCCACCCGAAATTTCGATAATCGCCTTGGCGACAATAGCCAGGTGTATCTGGCTTCCTCCGAATTGACCACCATCAGCGGTCTTTTGGGAAAAATTCCCACCCACACGGAATACATGCAGTGGATCGACGGTAAACTGCGAGCATAAAACACTTGCACAGATCTTCCCTTTCAGCAGGAGGTGGCAACCCTGTTATGACCAAAAAGAAGTTGAAGCAACATGTAATCAACCGGAACTGGTGCAAGGGTTGCGGCATCTGTGTCAGTCTTTGTCCCAAAAAGGTGCTTGAACTCGACGAGTTCGACAAGGCTGTGGCAGCGCACCCGGAGCGATGCATCACCTGTAAGCTCTGCGAAAAAATTTGCCCAGATCTGGCCATCACCGTGGAAACTGAAGGCGCTATAGAGGAGGCGCCTGCCCATGAGTGAACAGGTACGTGAGCAAGACATTCGCTTTGTACAGGGTAACGAGGCCTGCGCCCTGGCAGCCATGTATGCCGGACTCGACTTCTATGCCGGCTACCCCATCACCCCATCCACGGAAATTGCGGAAATCCTGGCAGAGCGCCTGCCCGCTATGGGCAAAAAATTTATCCAGATGGAGGATGAAATTGCCTCCATGTGTGCCATTATCGGCGCTTCGCTCACCGGCCACAAGGTGATGACCGCCACCAGCGGCCCGGGATTTTCCCTGATGCAGGAGGCCCTGGGCTATGCGATCATGGCGGAAATTCCCTGTGTGATCGTCAATGTGCAGCGCGGCGGCCCCTCCACTGGCAACCCCACCCATGTAAGCCAGGGCGATGTCAACCAGGCCCGCTGGGGCACCCACGGCGACCATGCCATTGTGGCCCTGAGCGCCTCCAACCACCAGGATGTCTTCCGCATGACAGTGGAGGCCTTTAACATTGCCGAAACCTACCGTACCCCGGTTATTTTACTCTTTGATGAGGTGGTTGGCCATTTACGGGAAAAGCTGGTGATGCCCAAGCCTGGTGAAATCCCCCTGGTGGAACGACTGCACACCAGCGTACGGGAAGGGGTCAACTACCATCCCTATTTGCCCAGGGAAGACGGCCGCCTGCCCATGAGCGACTTTGGTGATGTGCATCGCTACAATGTTACCGGGCTGTTCCACGATATGTGGGGTTTTCCGACCGACAAGCCGGAACTGGTGGAAGAGCTGATGCGGCATTTGATTCGCAAAATCGATTACGCTGCGGTGTCGCTCACCTACCACAAGGCCTTTTACCTGGACGACGCCCGCACCATCCTCATCAGCTACGGTTCTTCGGCCCGCTCCGCACTCGCGCTGGTGGAGCGCATGCGCCAGCGCGGCCAACGCATTGGCCTTTTGGAATTGCAAACCATCTGGCCCTTTCCAAATCAACTGGTGCGGCAGTACACCGAACATGCCGAAGTAATCGGTGTGGTGGAGATGAACATGGGACAGCTTGTTCAGGCAGTGCGGCTGGCGGTGAAAAAACCGCAGCGGGTGTACCTGATCAACCGCATCGACAACCGCCTCATCACCGACAAGGATATCCGGCAAACCCTGCGGGCTATCCAGGGAAAGGGGGTTTGAGATGTCTGTACACGATTATATCCGCGAACGTTTTTTTCCGCATATGTGGTGCGCGGGCTGCGGCCATGGCACGGTTTTAAATGGGCTTATCCGCGCAGTGGCAGAGTTGGGTATCCGCAAACGCAACCTGGTGATGGTCACTGGTATTGGCTGCTCGGCGCGCATCTCTGGCTATGTAGATTTCCACAGTCTGCACACCATCCATGGCCGGGCACTCGCCTTTGCCACTGGCGTGAAACTGAGCAAACCAGAGCTGCATGTGATTGTGCCCATGGGTGATGGCGATGGCCTGTCCATTGGTGGCAACCATTTCATCCATGCGGCCCGGCGCAACATCAACCTGACCGCACTGATTATGAATAACCGCACCTATGGCATGACCGGCGGTCAGTTCTCGCCCATGTCCGGCCTGGGCATCAAGGCCTCCACCGCACCCTACGAGAACATCGACAACAGCTTTGACTGTGTGGAGCTGGCCAAGGCAGCCGGCGCCACCTTTGTTGCCCGCACCACCACCTTCCATGTTAACCAGCTCAGCGAACTGATCAAGGCAGCGATTCAACACAAGGGCTTTGCCGTGGTGGAAATCTTCACCCAGTGCCCCACCTATTTTGGCCGCAAAAACAGGTTGGGCGGCGCACCTGAAATGCTCAAGATATTCAAGGAACGCACCGTGCCAGTGGGCTCAACAAAAAAGGCCGAAGACCCCAGCTTGATCGAGCGGGGCATATTTGTGGAGATTGAACGACCCGAATACTGCGATACCTATCAAAAACTGATCGAGCGGGCGCAGGAGGGCTGAGCATGGAAAACTCCACCCATCAAATTGTCTTTACCGGCTCCGGCGGCCAGGGCTTGATCACCGCGGCCATTATCCTGGGCGAGGCTGCAGTCATTCACGAAGGTCTGGAGGCAGTGCAGTCACAGTCCTACGGTGCAGCCGCCCGTGGTGGCGCAACCCGGGCCGATGTGATTATCTCCACCGAAAAAATTAACATCCCAAAAATCAATCAGGCAGGCGTGCTCCTCTGTCTTACCCAGGAGGCCTACACCCGCTTTGGCATGCTCATCCGTCCAGGTGGCCTGTTCATCACCGACACTCGTTTTGTCAAAGCCGTGCAGAAACTGGATGCCATTCACATCGAGCTGGATCTCTACAACAAGGTGGTGGAAGAGATCGGCAAGCCCGTGGTGTTCAACATCGCCATCCTAGGTGCACTGCTGGGCATCTATCCAGTGGTGAAAAAAGATTCTGTGGTCAAGGCGCTGGAACACAGGTTTCCGCCTGCCCTGCGTGCCGACAATCTCAAGGCCCTGGAACTGGGCTTAACAACAGGTAATTTATACCATTCCTGGCGTTTTTAGTTTTTAGACCAGACGCGCTGATATTGACTGCGCCTTGGTTGCTTGTTTCGCCCGGGGACCGGGCAAGGAGAAGACATGAAGAAAATTGACGTGCGCAATCCAGTGGTGGAACTGGATGGCGATGAGATGACCCGCATTATCTGGCAGTTCATCAAAGACCGGCTGATTCTGCCCTATCTGAATATTGATCTGAAATACTATGACCTGGGCATGGAAAACCGTGATGCCACGGGCGATCAGGTGACCATCGACGCGGCCGAGGCCATCAAAAAATATGGAGTGGGTGTAAAGTGTGCCACCATCACCCCGGATGAGGCACGGGTGAAAGAGTTTTCGCTCAAAAAGATGTGGAAATCGCCCAATGGCACCATCCGCAACATTATTGGCGGCACGGTCTTTCGCCAGCCGATTATTTGTAAGAATATTCCCAGGCTGGTGCCCGGCTGGAACAAACCCATAGTGATCGGCCGCCACGCCTTTGGCGACCAGTACCGGGCCACTGATTTCCTCGTACCCGGCCCGGGCAAACTGAGCATAATCTTTGAACCTGAAGGCGGCGGCGAACCAATCCGCCACGAGGTTTTCAACTTTCCAGGCTCTGGCATTGCCATGGGCATGTATAACCTGGATGATTCCATTCGCGGTTTTGCCCGCTCTTGCATGAACTATGCGCTTACCTTGGGCTGGCCACTGTACCTTTCCACCAAAAACACCATCCTCAAAAAATACGACGGTCGCTTCAAAGACCTGTTCCAGGAAGTTTTTGAGCAGGAATTTGCCGAGCGCTTCAAAGAGGCGGGTATCAGCTACGAACATCGCCTGATTGACGATATGGTGGCCTGCGCCCTCAAGTGGGAAGGTGGTTTTGTCTGGGCATGCAAAAACTATGACGGCGATGTGCAGTCCGACACCGTGGCCCAGGGTTTTGGCTCTCTTGGCCTGATGACCTCGGTGCTGCTCACTGAAGACGGCAAAACTGTCGAGGCCGAGGCAGCCCACGGCACAGTCACCCGCCACTTTCGCGAACACCAGAAGGGCAACAAAACCTCCACCAACCCCATTGCCTCTATTTTTGCCTGGACGCGTGGCCTCTGGTACCGGGGCAAGTTTGACGACAATGCCGCCCTTATCCGTTTTGCCGAACAACTGGAAAAGGTGTGCGTGGAGACCGTGGAGTCTGGTTTCATGACCAAGGATCTGGCCATTCTCGTGGACGGGGGACAAAGGTGGCTGACCACCGAAGAGTTTTTGGCCAAGCTGGATGAAAATCTGCAAAAGGCCCTGGGAGTGGCCTGAAAGGGATTAAAGGGATGGAGACCATCAGCTGGGACGATTTTGCCAAGGTGGAACTGCGGGTGGGCACAGTCGTAGAGGTACACGACTTTCCAGAAGCGCGCAAACCCGCCTATATCCTGCTGGTGGATTTTGGCCCGGAGATTGGCATGAAAAAATCCAGCGCCCAGCTCACTACCCTGTATCGCAAGGAGGATTTGGTGGGTAAGCAGGTGCTCGGAGTGGTCAATTTCCCGTCCAGGCAGATAGGCCCACACCGCTCCGAATGCCTGATCACTGGTTTTGCCGATACAGATGGCGCAGTGATACTGGCCATGCCGGAGCGGCCCGTGCCCAACGGCAGCAAACTCTTTTGATTCTGTTCGTTCAGGGTTGAGCAGGGCCTACGCAGTTTGAACAGGCATTGGCACACCTTAAAAACGAAACAGAACAGGCAGGCTGTCAACACCGGCCAGATAAAAAAAGCGACCCATACCAATGGTAAAGAGCAACCAGCCATACAGGGTGTGCTCCAACACCACCACAAGTGTAGGGCGGGTGTGCTGGTAGGTGCGGGCAAAAACAGCCCACCAAGGAAGGTGAGGAGCAGAGCCACCCAGTTGCGGTAGATGCATGCACCAGGGCAAAAGGCAAAAGCTAGGGCATTGGCTATAGCCCCAGTAGCCAGGAGGAACGACAGAGGGCACTATAGCGCTGGAAGAAAAAGGTGCGGTAGAGCAACCCCTGCGGATATACATCCAACAGTGGATAGAGGAGCAGTACCTGCAGCCACAGGCCGGGCCGCTGGCGCGGCAGCATAAAGAGAAAGCCCGGCAGGACAAGGAGCATAAACAGATAGAACAGCAGGGCCGCCACTGCACAGCGCAAGACCATGGGCATAAGGATGGGTCGCACACGCTGCTGCCCAAAATGGCCGAACTGGCTGGGATAAAAAAACTGGCCCGGTCAAAATTGGGGTCAGCCCCCAAGGCCAACGCACACAAACCTGCGGTCAACCAGAGCAGCAGCCACATGGGTATACCTGGCACCAACAGAAGCAGCACGGGTAAACCCACAAACAGGACAACTCCCTCTGCAAGCCGGCCAACTCGACCCGGGCCGGTTGAGCTCCTCGGCTTTCCAGTAGTACCCTGCTCCAGATATTGCCCCTGCCTGACCATCACGTCTCGCTTTTACTGCGGATGACGCCGTCCGCATCTGTATTGACCCAGTAGAAAATACCCTCCCCTCCCTGGCCAAGAAATTCTGGATAACTCCGGCTGGAGGCCTCTTCTGGTTCGTTGAAGATTTGGCCGTGCAAACTCAGCCAGCAATGGCCGCGCAATTCTTGCCGCGGCTGCAAACCCATTAGCCCAATATTGAACTGCACTGGCATGCCCCTTTCCCGCAACAGTACGGCCAGGGGATAGCAGCGGTACAGGCAGGCGTGGCGACTTTTGCCCGCCACCTGCATGGTGATGCGGTTCACCTGGTTGATGAGGGTACTTTGGCCTTGCAAAAGCAGATTAATATCCTTCTTGGAGAGTCTGGGTAGAGCGGCATTGCCGGGCGTACAGGATAGAGCTGGCAGACGCAGGCCAGTTGCACTGCGCCGACGCAGCAGTGCAGCCCTGAGCAACAAGCCCATGGTCTTCAGGAACACCCCTCCCCTGCCCACAGTAGTCATTGTTTGCCTATTGTTGCTCTTGTTGCCATGTTTTTGCCCGCACATATTTTTGGTCTGTTTCTTGGCGTACTCCCACTATCCGCCGATCTTTTTGTTCTGCGGCTGCATGAAAGACTGCATTGCATGGGCCAGGCAGCCACCGGTGCATTGTCCCCGGCGCAGGTACTTGCAGTGCATGCAGGCAGGCATGCAGCCAAAACTCTTGTAAGGTGCGGTTTTCC
>JABMJC010000178.1 GCA_013201405.1 Desulfobulbaceae bacterium | reverse complement strand
GGAGTGCATCGGCAAAGGCAAGGCGCACAAGAAGTTCGAATTTGGGGTCAAGGTAAGTGTGGCGGTGACCAACCGTGACAACTTTATCGTGGGCATGCAGGCCGAGCCGGGCAACCCCTACGACGGCCACACCCTGGCCAGGGCGATCAAGCGGGCTTTTGTCGATCGCGGCTATCGTGGCCACAAGCTGAGAGTACCGCAGGTTTTCATCAGCGGCAGCAAACGTGGCATGACGCCGCAGATGAAAAGGGAGTTGGGACGGCGTAGCGCGATTGAGCCGGTGATCGGCCACATGAAGGCGGATGGCAAGCTGGGTCGCAACCACCTTTTGGGCACTTTGGGCGACAAGATCCATGCGCTGCTGTGCGGAGCCGGGCACAATATCCGGCTAATCCTCAGGAAACTGAGGGAGTTGTTGCTTTTTTTGCGCGCCGGGATGATTGCAGGCCTTTTTAAAGGCTGTAATTGGCTTGTATGGTTCGTTAACCGCCTTGCTTGGCGCCAAGCAGATGATGACTTGACGCAAACCCAAGCTAAAAACACAGCTTCTTTCAAGGGCGACTACCGAGCATCGTCACACCGGCTCAGCGACATTATGGCCAGGACGACGCACTCCTGGCCCGTCGCAAAACCATATATTGAGGCAGCAAGGCAGGCCATGCCGCAGCGGTGGCAGGGCCGCCCTGTCCGAAATTGGCAGTCTGTTCAGAAGGTGTGGCTCAACCCGACCAAAGAGCACTCTGCGCCTCTACAAAATTGAAAACGTGATACAGGAAAAACGGACATCATTGTTGACAAACACCGCATTGTGAGGCGCAACGAGTTTTCATTTTTCCAAATACCCGGTTTTGTACCCGGTTTGTGTTATGGATGTCAACGGACTTTGCTGGAACTTATGAGACAAAGAACAAAGAAAAACCCCGAAAAACCTAATGGTTTCACGGGGCTAATGTACTTCTCGGGACTACCTTGGACGTCAATGTGGTGCCGAGACCAGGATTTGAACCAGGGACACACGGATTTTCAGTCCGTTGCTCTACCGACTGAGCTATCTCGGCACATCTGAAAGAATTTAAAATTTATAACAAAAAATGGTGTAGCCTGTCAAGTTTTTTCATTTCTGTTGACTTGAAACAGTTTATCCAAGTCAAAATCAAAGCTATCCAAAGCAGTGCCAGTGCGCATGGCGGGCTGGTATTGTTGGCCTGCCTCTTTGTCAACAGTCAGTGTGTACGGGTTTTCCAACTCCAAATCATCTGCCTGTAAATCTTCCAGGGAAAACTCCTGCATCCCGATCCTTGTCGTGCTTGGTTGTGCCGCCTGATCAGCAGTGGTCATGTCAGCCAAGTCAAGGGTCAGTTCTATTCCTTCGGGTTGGCTGAAATGTGGCGAAGGGGCCTGTAGATCGGAAATATCCAGCGCGGCCAGATCAAGACTTGGACGAGTTTCGTGCTCAACGCCATTAAGGGTTAGGACCGTATCATCCTGGGTCAGTTCGAGTTCCAGGGCCGGCTCCGGCTCTCCCTGGGTGGAATGCGGCTGCTCAAGGCTATCCAGATGCAGTTCAAGAATAGCGTTGCCAGGAGGTTGGGGAACTGCGGGCTGGGTTTCGTCTGCCTGCCCATCCTCCTCTGGGAGAAAAAGTGCGTCTTCTGCTCCGCTATTTTCCTTTGCTTCAACCGTATGCACCGGATTCTGCTCTGACTCTGACTCGGTCAGCCACAAAAAAGACGGGGAGGCAGCACTTGCAACTGTACCCATCAACATGGCAGAAGAAGCAGTTATATTTTTTTTGCACTTTTTACAGTGCTCCAAATCATCAAACGAGGTGTAACCACATTTGGGGCAACGCATAACTTGGGTATTCCGAAAAAGACTATTCAAAAAACATCCAATGCATCGTATCTCTCGATCATTACCGTATCTTTTTCCGGAAACGCAAGGGTATTTTTCAAAAATCTCTCCAACATACTGAAGTGATTGCGTTTATTGAGACATAGACATAAGCAATGAATCGATCCATTTTAAAGGAGAAGTTCGATGAATCACCGCATCCGTTACAGCGCTGAATTTAAAGCCAAGGTCGCCCTGGCCGCTGGCAGAACTGGCCAATGAATACAAAGCTCTGAGCTGGTCGGGTTTTGTGAGACAGCCTGAGGGGTAGAATAAGCAATGATCCG
>JABMJC010000055.1 GCA_013201405.1 Desulfobulbaceae bacterium | reverse complement strand
GGCGTCGCCTTCCATCTTGGTAAGCACCACTCCGGTGATGGCCAACTGGGTGTTGAAGGTGTTAGCCACAGTGACCGCATCCTGGCCGGTCATGGCATCGGCGACGAAAAGCACCTCGGCAAGTGGCACTGCCTGACTAATGGCTTGCAACTCTGCCATGAGCACTTCATCCACATGGAGGCGGCCGGCGGTGTCGATGATAATGGTGTCCTGACCCTGCTCCCGAGCAGCGGCCATAGCCTGACGGGCAATATCCACCGGGCTGTGCGTTGCTTCGGAGGGGTAGACTGGCACGCCAATCTGCGCACCCAGCACATGCAACTGCTCAATGGCTGCCGGCCGGTACACATCCGCTGGAACAAGCAGGGGGTGGCGACCTTTACCCTTCAGTTGCTTGGCCAGTTTCGCTGCGGTGGTGGTCTTGCCGGAACCCTGCAGGCCGGCAAGCAGGATGGCGGCGGGCTGTGTACCACTCAGGTTCAAGGGCTGCGCCTCTGTCCCCAGCAGGTCCACCAGCTCGTTGTGCACCACCTTGATGACCTGTTGGCCCGGAGAAAGGCTGCTCAGCACCTCCTGGCCCACGGCCTTTTGTGTGACCGCTGCAATAAAATCCTTGACCACACCCAGGTTGACATCGGCCTCAAGCAGGGCGGTGCGCACCTCACGCATGGCTTCCTGGATGTTTTCTTCTGTCAGGACGCCGTGGCCGCGGAGTTTCTTGAAAACTGATTCAAGCCGGTCGGTCAGATTTTCAAACATACCCTTCTCAATATAAAAAAAGCCTGCGATTACATGCAGGCGAACTTTGTGGGTTCATAAAATACACAATATACAAGAATAAATTATGTATCGTGTCCGGAGTGAAAAGTCAAGCCTTTCGAGAGTTTTCCCACCATGTCTGCTTGTGGTGTTCGCACCTTTGCCAGTGTCTTTTTTTCACACGTATGCTAAGGTGGCGCACCAAAAATCACTATTCGGTGCAGATAAAAGAGGGTTGCATTATGAAGAGAGAGCCAATGGGGCCGTGTCCGGTATGTGGTGAGGAAATAGCGCTGGATCAGCTACAAGAGGGAGGCGCCTGTCCGCCCTGCTCGACTCTGATGACCACAATCAGCCAGCGGCCAGAATTGGTGCAGCAGCTGTGGGCCACCCAGTATGCCTCTGCTCCGTTGCCGCCTCCTGTTAAAATACGCATCAACAGCGAAGCGGAGTTGCCGGATGAGCTCGATGCCAAGCGGTACCGCACCGTTGATCGTGATAATAACAAGTGGTATCTGTCGGTGAGCGAGGTGAACGGCAAACCAGTGGAAGTGTTTGCCTCCACTGCCTTTGACCGCGATCACGAGTTGCAGTCGCGCATCTCCAATCTTACCACCATTACGCGGCTCATCTCCTTGTTGCTCCGGCATCTTTCGCTGGGTGAGCCGCTTACTTATGAGAAATGTCTCAAGCAGATTCAACGCAGCTCGCGGCAAAGGAATGATTTGCCCGACATGCTGTACGGTGTACTCAGGCGATACGCCTCGCAGCCTTTGGCCGGGAAACAGGCAGAAGAAAAGCCAGGGCAGGAGCGGGCAGCTTGAGTCTATTTGTTGAATCTATTTGTTTTGGCTGCGCACTTTTTCCATAAAATTTGCTGTATTGATGATGAAGCGTTCATGCCGGCCTTGGCCGATAATCCCCTGCTCATCATGTGCGACCACCTCGAAAACGAGGCGACGTCGGTCGATTTCCACCAGTTTCGCTTCACACCACGCCCGCATCCCCACAGGGGTGGCGCGTTCGTGGCTGACGTGGATGGCGGTGCCCACTGTGCCGTATCCTTCGGGTAAAAAGGGCAGCACAGCAAGCAGGCAGGTCTTTTCCATAAGGGCGACCATGGCTGGGGTGGCAAAGACCTCAACCAGGCCGCTGCCGTAATGGGCAGCGGTCAACTCTGGTGTCACCACCAGTTCTTCCTTGCCGCTGAGGCCTGTGGGGATATTGGTTGTCATAATAGGCTCCTGTGAACAAGTGTTGTGCGCCTGGACAATATTGAGTATTTAGACAGTTTATGCTACAATGTACCGGTCTACTTGTGCAAGAAAGTAAGACGACTTGAAGTAAATTGCGCGAGGTGCATTCCTTTGCCTTGTTGTTGACTTTTTACCAAAACCCCTTTGATTCCACCCATGCTTCAGGCCAATTCAGCCGTCTATACTAGCCCTGGCACAGATGCCCAGAAGGAAGCAGCCAAGCTTGCGGATATTTACACCCTCCTGGCCCAACTCATGCGCTATCCTGAAGATACCGCCAACGTCGCCTTGTTGGTGCAGGCCCAGCTTGAGCTGGTCTTGGCTCTTGGCTGGCACGAAGAGGCCGAAATGCTCCGGTGCTGGCATGCACAGTGCCAGGGTCTGCCTGGCGACCTGCGCATCGAATATACCCAACTTTTTATTACTGCGGCAACGCGCTGCAGCACGGTGCCGCCCTATGCCTCGGTCCATGCAGATAGCGAAGCCCTGCTTCAGGGCCGGACCACCGAACGCATCCATGACTTTTACCGCAGCTGCGGCTATGAACTGGCCTCGGTTGCTGAACCAGCAGATCACATCTGGTTGCAGCTGGATTTTCTTGCCGCACTGGTCCATGAAGGACGCCATACGGAAGGGGAACAGTTTCTGGCCAGTTTTTTTCGGCCCTGGTTTGCTACGTTCAAGGAAAAATGTTTTCAGGCGACCGCGCATCCTGTATACCGGGTAACGCTTACACTCATTGATTTCTTCACCAAGGAGGAACAGTAAATGGCAATGAACCTCACCAGGCGGAATTTTTTGAAAACCGCCTCAATTGCCGCGGCGTCCGTCCCCCTGTCCAAGGTCGCGGCAAGAGCGGAGTCAGGGGTTGTGAAAACTCCACAGGTCGCGCCGGGCAGCTTTAAAAACACCAAGACCGTGGTGGGCGGAGTCTGTGAAATGTGTTTCTGGCGCTGTCAGCTGGTTGGCAAGGTACGTGACGGCCGCTTATTGAAGTTGGAGGGTAACCCCAAATCCATAGATAACGGTGTTTCTCTCTGTGCACGGGGCAATGGCGGGGTAGCCATGCTGTATGATCCCGACCGTCTTAAATATCCGCTCAAAAACGTGGGCAAGCGGGGAGAACCCAAGTGGGAGCGTATTTCTTGGGACGAGGCCCTGGATATTTGCGGCAAGAAGCTGAAGGAGATCGTGGATAAACACGGCGCCAAATCGTTGGCCATTTTTCCGCATGGCTCCACTGCCAGGTACCCGATGGATTTTTTTGAGCGCACCGTGGGCACGCCCAATGTGTCGGAACCTTCTTTTTTTCAGTGTCGCGGCGTACGTGACATGGCCTACATTACCACCCTGGAGATTGCTCCGGACGAAGATGTTGATATGGCCAATGCCAAGGTGATATTTCTCGTTGGCAGCCATCTTGGCGAGAATATCCACGTATCCCATATCAAAGGCTATCTCAAAGGACTGGAGCGGGGTGCCAAGCTGGTGGTGCTGGATCCGCGTTTTTCCGCTGCTGCATCCAAGGCACATATTTGGGTGCCCATTCGGCCAGGCACAGATACCGCTATGCTGTTGGCGATCATGAACTATCTGATCGAAAATGAAAAGTATGCGGTTGATTTTGTCGAGGAACATGGCGAGGGTTTTGACGAGTTCGCCGAAGGGATCAAGGAGTGGACTTTAGAGCGGGCAGCGGCCGAGTGTGATGTGCCTGTTGCCCAGATCAAGCAGGTGGCGGATCTGCTGGCCGAGAATATGCCTAATGTGGCCATTCATCCGGGCCGGCATGTCACCTGGTATGGTAATGACTTTCAGCGCGAGCGCGCCTTGGCCTGCCTGACTGGCCTTTTGGGGGCAGTTGGCGTACAGGGCGGTCTGGTGAAGCCCAAAGGCCCGAAAGGGCTTAAGCGCATAAACTGGCCTAAAGCCGAAACAGCGGGTGAAGGCGATCTGCGCAGGATGCAGGATGTGCATCATTTTCATCCGCCGGGTTGCCCCACCGAGCTGATCCGCGAGGCTGCCATCAGCGGTGATCCATACCCCATCAAGGGTTGTGTTATCTGGGGCCAGAACATGATTCAAACCATCCCCGGCCAGGACAGAACCATCAAGATGCTCGAACAGATGGATTTTGTTCTCTGTACAGATATTATGCCCACGGATATCACCATGTATGCCGATATCCTTCTGCCCGACTGTTCGTACCTGGAAAAATACGACTTTATCAAGACCGGTACCCAATGGGATTTTTCCGACGAGCACCAGCAGTACATTGCCCCGCGCATGGCCCTGGTTGAGCCTGGCTTTGAGCGTAAAGACTCCATTTGGATCGTGAACGAGATCGCCAAACGCATGGGCTATGGCGACAAAATTCCAGTGGTCTCCCAGGAAGAAATGATGGCCCAGTCCTTAGAGGGAGTTGGCCTGACTCTGGACAAGATCCGGGAAGAGGGTGGCATTCACATTCAGCCTGGTGAAGACCCCTACGGTAACAATGAAGATCTGCTGGTATATTTTTTCAGCGAAGAAATGGATGACTACGACTATCCGGCCATTCCCACCTATATTCCAGTGGAACCGCCACCGGCAGGCTACATGCGACTTCTGTATGGCAGAACACCGCTGCATACCTTTAACCGCTCCATCAACAATCCCTGGCTCATCCATGAGGCACCGATCAACCCGGTATGGGTCAATGATAAGGTTGCTGTTCGGCTTGGCCTGAAACATGGGGACACGGTACGTCTGGTGAACCAGGATGGTGTGGAGTCGCGTACCACCACCACAGTCAAGGTAACCCCCGGTATCCGTGAGGATGCGGTGTACCTCTATCATGGCTATGGCACGCGCAACAAGGAGATGACCTTCAGCGTGGACAAGGGCGTGGACGACACCAGCCTGATCACCAAGATAGCCATTGATCCGGAATCAGGCGCGCATGGGATGCGTAACAACTTCGTCAAACTGGTCAAAGTGGGTTGATGCCCCTAACCGCCAACAGGAGGACTGAACTATGCGCTATGGCATGGTGATTGATATAGACCGCTGCGTGGGCTGTCATGCCTGCGTTATCTCGTGTAAGGCAGAATGGGAGGTCCCCACCCAGTATGACCGCAACTGGGTGCACCGGCTTGGTCCGGCGCAAACATCCCATGGTCTGTCCTACACCTACTATCCGGGCCTGTGCAACCACTGCGAAACCCCGCCTTGTGTGCCGGTGTGTCCGGTGGAAAAGGTGAGGATGACCATGCAGGATGCCAAGACCGGTGAAACCAAAACCCTGGAAGTGGCCGCCACCTGGAAGGATCCGTTCAATGGCACGGTGCAGATCGACTATGAGCGCTGCATTGGTTGCGGGGCCTGCCGTGATGCCTGCCCCTACCACGCTCGCTATATCAATACGGAACTGGCCGATGACAATTGTCTGGGCAAGGCGGATAAGTGCACCTACTGTATGCCCAGGGTAGCTGAGGGGCTGGAGCCGGCCTGTGTGCAAACCTGTCTGGCCCGGGCGCGTATTTTTGGTGATTTGGATGATCCGCAGAGTGAGGCGTCGCAGTATGTAGAGAAGGGTGCTGTTGGGTTGACCTCACCTGCGGTACAGATCGGCCCCAATGGTTTGTATTACGGCTCTAAAAAGGCGGATATGGAGCTCTTGATGAAGAGCTCGGCTCCCAAGGAGATGCCCCAAGTCAGCACTCGTCGTGCAGCACTTGAAGCCATGCGTCTTGCTGCCAAAAAGCAGATGAATGAGGTGGGAGTGCTTGGCCTGGCAGGGGCGCTGATCGCCAAAACCTTTTCTTCCGGGAGGGAAGAGGGAAAATAGTTTTTCCTTGACTCTGTGTGTGTTTGGAAGCGCCGTCCCCATGGGACGGCGCTTTTTCTTCTTTTCTGCTTCGCTGCCAGGGCAAATCAGGTAGGATGCGGTCAACAAGTATCGCATTCTTTTGATCACTGTCCTTTGAAGTTCATCCTACGAGTTTTCCATGAGCACCTCTTTTGTCCATCTCCATCTCCATACCCAGTATTCCTTTCTTGATGGAGCCATCCGCATCCCCGAATTGATCCACTATGTGCAGGAGTTGAACATGGATGCCGTGGCCATCACTGACCATGGCGCCATGTACGGTGCGCTGGAACTCTATGAAAAAGCCAAGGCTGCCGGAGTCAAACCGATTGTGGGCTGTGAATTTTACATGGCTGAAAACGGGATGGAGCAGCGGGGGGTGGCCGCGGGGCGCAACTTTCACCTGGTGGCCCTGGCCATGAATAAAACCGGCTACGGCAACTTGATGAAGCTGGCGTCGCTGGCACAAACCCATGGCTTTTATCGCAGACCACGCATTGATTGGCCCACGCTTTTTAGCCACAATGAAGGTTTGATTATCCTCAGCGCCTGTTTGCAGGGCGAACTGGCCTGGCGCTGCATCCATAACGATATGGGGGGGGCGCGGAAACGGGCCAAGGAAGTGCAGCGCGTGTTTGGCGATCGTTTTTATCTGGAGATTCAGGAAAACGGTATAGCAGAACAAACAGTGGCCAACGAAGGCTTGCTGAGCCTGGCGGATGAACTGAATCTTGCGCTGGTGGCCACCAATGACTGCCACTATCTGCGGGCCGAAGATGCCCATGCCCATGCGGTGCTGCTGGCCATCCAATCGGGCAAGACCGTGGATGACCCCACCTGCTTTCGTTTCCCGACTGACAAGCTCTACGTCAAGTCAGGCGAAGAGATGGCGCGTGAATTCAGCTACTGTCCCCAGGCCATAGCCAACACCTGTGTTATTGCCGAGCGTTGCAACCTTGAGCTCTCCTTTGACCAGCATTATTTCCCAGCCTATCCTGTGCAGGAAGGGCATACCTTGGAAGGAGATTTTGCCGCTGCCTGCTGGCAGGGATGGGAGCGGCGTTTGCACGCCCTTGCCGAGATGCAGGAAGTGGGGCCTGAGTTGGAAAAAATCTATCGGGATCGCCTGACTACCGAGATCGATGTGATCCAGCAGATGGGCTTTTCCGGTTATTTTCTCATCGTGGCGGATTTTATCAACTGGGCCAAGGGCAAAGACATCCCGGTTGGCCCGGGGCGCGGCTCTGGAGCCGGCAGCCTGGCCGCCTACTGCATGGGTATCACTGATATCGATCCCATTCCCTATGGCCTTATTTTTGAGCGTTTTTTGAACATTGAACGTAAATCCATGCCAGATTTTGATGTGGATTTCTGCCGGGACAGACGCGATGAGGTGATGGATTATGTGCGTAGGCGCTATGGTGGCGACGAGTACGTGGCCCAGATCGTAACCTATGGTTCCATGAAGGCCAGGGCTGTGGTGCGCGATGTGGGTCGCGCGCTGGATATTCCGCTGGCCGAGGTGGACCGGATTGCCAAGCTCGTGCCCGACAAGCTGGGCACCACCCTGCAGGAGGCCCTGGAACTGGAGCCCCGTCTGCGCAGCGCCATGCAGGATGCACGTATTCATGAATTGATCAATATTTCCATGCGACTGGAGGGCCTGTCGCGCCACAAGTCCATTCATGCAGCGGGCGTGGTGATTTCCCCCCGACCCATGGTGGAATTTCTGCCGGTGTGCGTGAAATCCGACAGGGAAGGTTCGGGTAAGGAAATTTTGACCCAGTACGCCATGAATTACGTGGAGAAGGTTGGGCTGATCAAGTTCGACTTTCTTGGTCTTAAAACCCTGACCATGATCGACAAGACTTTGCAGGGTATCAAGGCGGATCTGGGCCGGACAATCGATTTGAACAGGCTGCCCATGGATGATGCCAAGACCTATGCCCTGCTCTCCAGGGGCGATTGCCTGGGTGTTTTTCAACTGGAAAGCGATGGCATGCGTAATTTGGTCAAGCGTCTGCAGCCCGAGCAATTTTCCGACCTCATCGCCCTGGTGGCCCTGTATCGGCCAGGGCCTCTGGATTCCGGCATGGTGGATACCTTTGTCGAGACCAAGCATGGTCGCAGGCAGCCGGACTACCCTTTGCCCGAAATCAAGGAGGTACTGGAAGAGACCTACGGGGTGATTGTCTACCAGGAACAGGTCATGAAGATTTCCAACATTCTTGCTGGCTACAGCCTGGGTGATGCCGATATCCTGCGCCGGGCCATGGGCAAGAAGAAGCCGGAAATCATGGCTCAGGAACGTGGCAGATTCATGGCTGGGGCGGAAAGCTGCGGCATCAATGCGGAACGGGCCGGATATGTTTTCGATCTGATGGAAAAATTTGCCGGCTATGGCTTCAATAAATCCCATTCGGCAGGCTATGCCCTGGTGGCCTACCAAACCGCCTATCTCAAGGCACATTATCCGGCACAATTCATGGCCGCCCTGTTGTCCTGCGATGTGGACAATACTGATAAGGTGGTGAAATATATACAGGAATGTCGCCAGATGCACATTGAGGTGTTGCCACCGGATATCAATGCCTCTTACCGTGATTTTACCGTAAGTGAAAATGACATCCGCTTTGGCCTGGCCGCGGTGAAAAACGTGGGCATGGCCGCCCTGGACAACATCATTGCCGAGCGGGAGGAAAAGGGCAGGTATAAATCCCTCACGGATTTTTGTGTGCGCATTGATGCTGCCAAGGTCAACCGCAAGGTGATTGAAAGTCTGATTAAGGTTGGTGCTTTTGATGCGTTGGGTAACCACCGGGCCCAGCTCATGACCATGCTCGACATGAGTATAGAGCGGGCCAAGGCCCTGTTACGTCACCGCCTCAGCGGCCAGATGAGCCTGTTTACCTTGGGCCCGGCCTCCATGCAGCAAAGCGAAACAGCTGAACCAGAGGCACCGGAGGTGGACAAGTGGCCGGAGTTGCAGCGACTGGCCTTTGAGAAGGAGAGCGTGGGCTTTTATCTGACCGGTCATCCGTTGGAATCGGTGGCCACTGAGTTGCGGTTGATGACCAGTGGTGATATTGCTTCACTTGACGGCACGCCTGCGGAACAGGTGGTGCGTATCGGTGGTCTGGTCACCAGCTATCGAGAGCATAAAACCAAACGAGGCGAACGCATGGCCTTTGCTGTTTTGGAAGACATGGAAAGCAATGTAGAATTGATTGTTTTTCCATCGGTTTTTACTCGATATCACTCTCTGCTCACCAGTGATCAGCCATTGATGGTGGTGGCCACGGTGGAACAGGGCGAGCGAGGACCAAAACTCACCGCCGAGGAGATCAGAACCCTGCCAGACGCCCTGGAAAACTGCTGCGAGCAGGTGCAGGTGAAGGTGGCAGCGGAATATCTTTCGCGACAGCGGCTCGCTGACTTAAAAGAGTTGTTTTTCCAGCACCATGGGGCTGTGCCTGTACAGCTTACCCTGGCTTTTCCGCAGCGCGGCGAGGTGGATATAGTGGCGCACAGCGATATGGGGGTGCGGCCCAACCCTGGCTTGCTCCGGACCATCAGGGATCAGTTTGGGGATGGTGCAGTTTGGGTGCGTATGCGTGAACCGGAAAGCAGTCCCAGAAGAAATGGCTGGGGCAGTGGTTCTTCCTGGAAAAAGAGCTAGGATGTCTTGTCTGGAGCGCGAAGACAAAAGCCCCGCCAAGGCGGTAGAAGCAGAGGCGGGGCAGGGCGCAACAGGCTGTGGCAGCGTCAGGTTTTAAACGTTTTCGAAAACTTCGTACTCGGTTTCTGCTCCCAGCAGGGTGTCGATTTTCTCCTGCAGGAGTTTGCGTTCAGGGGTTAAACACCAGTTACGCCAGTCGTCAAGAGTTTGCCAAGTACTGATGACCAGGCTGATTCCTTCCTGATCCAAGCGGGTGAAGGTTTCTCCAGAGATGTATCCCTTTTGGTCGAGTGTATGCGCCCGCAATTGCCGCAGCAGGGAATCGAGTTCCTTGTTTAGTTCCGCATTAACCTTTCGTTTGATGAGAACTTTGACTGCCATACGTACCTCCCTCTGTGGATAGTAGGATAAGTTTGCACCAGAGAGCCAAGGCTAAAAAACCTGGGTTCGGCCACGTATACACAAATCTGACCTGCAACAGGTCAATTTACCTGGAGTTTTCCTCCAGTGCCCATGCCCTTGGGGCCGGTGGCTTCTTGCGCCCGGTAATTCTTGACTGCTACCACGAGGTTGTTGAAGGCATCGGTCATTGCTGCGACCACGACTTTTCCTTGGGGTGTTTTTTTGTAGGCCCCCAAGCCGCCGCCGGCACTGCCTCCTAAAAGCCCCATGATTCCACCAACATCCATGGAGCTACCGCTGCCCTCCGCCACAGCGACCTGTACGCCGGAACGGTTATCAACCAAGGACAGCATACTCTGTGCCGATTTGGTTTGAATCCTGCTGCCAACCATGGTTCCCACAGAACCAAACAGCCCACCAACCGCTCCGCCGATCCCGCCAGTATCATCGGCTTGAAAAATCAGGGTGGGTGTGACGGTGTAGTCTGCAGAAACCATCTGGCCCTTGCCAAAGTTGCTGCTTTTTCTCAGTTCACCCATCTGTTCCAATTCACGCTCGCGCATGACGCTACCCATACCCGCGCCACGCTCCACTACCACGAAGCAGTTGCTCTGCTGTGCCAGTAGCCGAAGTACCGGTACTGTTGATTGTATACCATACCGATTAAGATAGCTATACCAGTTGGCAGTATGGTCTTCATTGACAGCCAAGGTGCCAACGGGTGAGGCACAATGTTCCAGGTTGGCATTGGCATTGGTGACGTTTGCGCCGCCGGCACTACCTGTAGCAGTGGTTTTGGCGCTGGATGAGCCCATGTTGACTTGACTGCAGCCTACAGAGACGATCAGTAGTGCCATGAGACATAGAAGAGAGCGCTTCATAACTTGTAACCTCACTATGGTGGTGTTGTTTTGAAGTGCAGGCAGAGGGGATCACCCGGCATGCACTGTATGGTTTGTGCAGCATTAGCCTGATTTATGGCTATTTCGATATATCCTCCACTGTCTATGAGAAAACACGGGATGTCACGTGGTGCTTCACTATAGTACTGTACCTGTTTGGTTACCATTATATTTTTTATTGCCACGGCAGACAAGTGGCTGATGCTGATATTGTCGCGCTGGGGATGAAAGCTGGTGCGGATGTTGCCAAAGTGGTCTACAGAGAGGATCTGACCGGCGAGTATGCCTGTCGATATAGTGGCAGTGGCGTTGCTCTCCTCAAATTTGACCAACTCATGCAGGGCAAGGGGTGGTCCAAGCTGTTCAAGAGGACAGCCACCAGCCAGCCGGCTTACGGCTGGGGCCAGGATGTCCCTGCCATGAAAGGTGGGGCTCAGTATAGCCGCCTTGGCAGATATTTCGAGGCAGCGGGCCTGGCTGATGAGGTTATCTGCCAGTAAATACGTGAGAATGCCGTTGTCTGGTGCAACAAAGTAATGTGCCTGACCGGCAGCTGCCAAAAGTCGACGTTCACTACCAACACCCGGATCGACCACCACCAAATGGATTGTACCAGGGGGAAAAAAGCTGTAGCTGTCGTAGAGGCAGCGGGCAGCAGCGGCAATATCCCAGGGCGGAATGGTGTGGGTGAGATCAACCGGGAGGATACGCGCACAGCCCTTGAGGAGTATACCCTTGAGCTGGCCCACGTAGACGTCGTGCCATCCAAAATCGGTGATCAGGGTGACAATGTGCAGGCCAGGTGCATCCATGTGAAGCAATTAAAAAAGAGAGGCGATCTGTACCCGAGGGCCGGCAAGAAGCCCTTTGCAACACACCAGGTGGGCGCCCTGTTAAGGACAGTAAGGGCAGATGGAAACACCCCACAAGCCTGGCGCTTGTATGCCGGCTTTTTTGTGGGGTGATCTGCTTTGTGTTCTCCCGCCAAGTTGGCGGGTTTTGTTTCGTTTACCAGATTGATTGCAGGAAGCGGTCTGGCGCGTGCTCAGCTCTGCTGCAAACGGGAGATAAAAAGATCAGCTTCTCGTATGGAATCCTCCATCTCCCGGATAAGCTGATCCACATTCCGTTCCAGGCTGAGCCTTTCGTCCTGGAGCGAGGCAATGGCCTGGACATTCAAGTTGTGCTTGAGATAGAGTACTTGGTCGTGGAAAACGGTCAGGACTGGCTGGATTTTGCTTTCAGCCCGTTTCATGGCAGTGATCAGCTGCTCATACTGCCGCCGGGTGCTTTCCAGTTTGCGTTCACTGTCTTGGCGTAGAGAGGTGCTGGAATACTGCTGCAACTCTGCCTTCCATTCCCTGAACAACGCCTCGGAAACCGATTCAACCGCGTCTATCCGCTGGTGGACCTGGTTTGCTTTGTCTTTACTCCGGGTGTATTCGGTATTGAGCTTTTTGTACTGCTGCTCAAGATTGCCTCCCCGCACCTGCACTATTTCGGTGAACTGTTCCAGGGCTGATTTGAACTGTTCCTTGGCTTCTGATTGCGCATCCCGCGCATCTTTGACCCGGTTCACCATAATGTCGCGCTTGTGCACGCCAAATTTTTCCATGGTGCTGTAGTACGCTCTGGAGCATCCGGATAAAAAGAGGAGGGATACGGCGGCGCATACGATCAGTGCAAAGGGTGCAATCTGTATGCACCGCTGAGTGGAAATATCAGTTGGTTGACACATGACTGTCTCCCATACGGTCTACGAATAGATACATGTTGATGGGCAGCCTTGCCAACATCTTCTGGATGGGGCTGCTCTCTTTTCCTGGGTTCAGGATGGTCAGGATGAAGCAGGGCAGTGCGTACAATTACCTGTGCCGCCTTGACAGGGCGGGGTCGATGTGGCCGGTTCTGCGGAGTCTGCCGAAGAAGTGTTGTTCGCACTCGTATCCCGGGAATATCCATCGGCATACCAGCCGCCGCCCTTGAGCAGAAAAGAACTGGCTGAAATGAGTTTGCGAACCGGTTGGCCACAGGTGGGGCAACTGCTCAGAGGCGCTTCGGTAATGGACTGGCTGACTTCAAAGACTTTGCATTGGGCACATTCATACTCATAGATGGGCATGGCTTATCTCCGTTTACAAAAATAACAACAAAAAAATAGACATTAAAAACACTTAAAATATAAAGATACAAACGTTTCTGTCAACAGCCGGACTAAAAAACGGCTTGGATGGATCGCCTGCAGGTTGGCGGAGGTAAACATGTCCCTCCCACAGAGAGGGAGAAGGAGTGCTATACGCCGGCCGTGTCGTCGGCTACCCAGGAAAGGGCGGCAGCCACCCGCGGAAAACCGATCACTGACACCAGGAGCAACAGGCTGTGCTCAATTTCCTGAATCGTAGCCCCTGCTGCCCGCGCTCTTCTGGCGTGGGAGTGTACCGATCCCTCCGATTGCATGGCTGCAGCAGCAGCCAGTTGAATGAGGTGGCCGTCTTTTCGGCTAATCGGTCCGGCTTCGGCCAGGGACTTCCCCAACACTTCAAGATTTTTGACAACTTGCGGATAGCTGGCCTGAATCTTCTGGTACATTGCCGGTCTAGAGTTGTTTTGCTGTTTTTTGGATGTCATGTGGTGACCCATAAAAGTGGTGTTCGCTCCATAAAAAATCGGGCAACATCGTACAACTGTTCGATGTTGCCCGGCGAATATTTGCCTTAACCGATGAAACGAAACGTTAGTATATATCGAATTTTTTGAGCAGATACACTGCAACCCAATATGATGCAGCGAGAACTCCTACCCAAACCAACATGAGAATGATGCTCATGATGCTCATTGTGCTGTACTCCTCGTGTCTGTTGTGCGTTCTCTTGTTGACGGTCCCTTGCTGCGTTTTTGAGCCGCACAGGGACGATCGTTTGCTTTAGTATGGTTTTTTGGCATAATTCAGTAAGATGTTGGGTCGCCTGTATCTTCCATGCGGATTTTTCCCTTGTCCATGGACCACCAGACATAGGCAATGTATGCCAGCACAAAGGGAATGGTAAGTGCAACGTAAGTCATGACCATTAGGGTGTAGGGACTGGACGAAGCGGTGTAGATGGTGAGACTGGATTGCAGGTCAACCTTGGACGGGTAAAAAGCGGTATTGTTGTAGGCTGGTAACAGAAAAACGGTCAATCCAACCAGTACCGTGCCCAGGCCACCAAACCAGATACCCTTGTTCTGTCCCTTCCAGGAAGTGTGCCACACACCATAGAGCAACAGGACAAGTCCGGCCACAAGGAAGAGCAGTAGCCAGGGGTTGGCAAATAAATTTTTTAGATACTTGAAGCTGACCATCGCAATGGTGCCTTGCTCATCGACAATGCCGTATCCTGGCATGAGGAGTAGGAACAGGAGTACAATTGCCAAAAAAGGCAGTGAATAGAGGCAGTTGTTCTCACAGGCCGCACGCAGCCGCTGTTCCATTGCCGGTGCTTCTCCGGGAGCGATATTGTTGATCAGATACATGGAGGCAAGGGTGCGGGCGTTCAGCACCAGGAAAATACCCAGAGAAATATTGAACAGACTGTAGATGGATAGGCTCAACGCTGCTTCCAGTCCCCGGAATGGATGGGTCCAGGTGACGAAATTGTTGGCATCCAGGGTGAAGTTGGCACCAGTATAAAAAGTGCCCACAGCTGCACCGATGAGCAGGATGCCCACCGAACCGTTAATGAGCAGGAAGAGTTCGTACACCTTGCTACCAAAAATATTGTTGGGTTTCTTCCGGAACTCGTAGCTGACTGCCTGTAGAACAAAGGTAAACAGAATGAGCATCCACACCCAGTAGGCGCCGCCAAAAGAGGTGGAATAGAACTTGGGAAAAGAAGCAAAAAGGGCACCCCCAAACAGAACCAGGGTGGTAAAGGTCAGTTCCCACTTGCGACCCAGTGAATTGATGACCAGCCCTTTTTCCTCTTCTGTTTTGGCCACCTGCCAGAGGAGCGTTTGTCCACCCTGGACAAAATTCATGAAGAGAAAAAGAGAGCCGACAACGGAGCAGAGCAGCCACCAGAGGTGCTGCAGGGTTGTATATTCGAGATTGGCAATCATGTCAGTTTTCCTCCGGCCCTATGCTGATCTGCTTGAGCATAATGCTGATTTCGGCAATCAACAGTGCCGTAAACAGAAAGAGAAAGATGTAGAAGGTGGTTTGCACGGTTGCAGCGGTGAGATTGGTGCGGGCAATCGTGACCGGCAACAGCCCCTGGATGGTCCAGGGTTGTCGGCCAACTTCAGCCACAACCCAGCCTGCCTGTCCTGCAATCAGGCCGAGAAAGTAGGTGATGGTACCAAAGCCCAAGAGCCATTTTTTTTGCTCCAGCGTTCCCTTCTTGGTGAAGTACAGGTAAAGCAGGAAAATAAATGGAAAAAGGGTGCCAAGGGTTACCATGATGTGGAAGGCGTAAAAGGAAAGCGCCACAGGCGGTACAGCTTCTTCCGGTGTGTTCAAATAACCGTAGCCCAGGTATTCCTTGGTTTCGTTAAAGGCGGCGAGATGTGTGGCCGCATCCGTCTCATCGTTGTTTTTCTTTGCCTGCCTGTAGGCATCCAGGCTGGCGATGGCTTGTTTGCCGCGCACCATCTTCTGGGCTGAGCCTAAAATATCGTGTTCTGGATTGCCATACACCAGATCCTTCATACCAGGAACAAAACTGTTGAAAGAACGGTTGGCCATCAGGGTGAGCAGGTATGGAAAATGGATTTCAAAGTAAAAAGGATCCTGATCATCAAAAACCTGCTTGTTCCGGTTCACAATACCAAAGGCTGCGAGTCCGGCATTAGTTTTGCCCTCATACAGGCCTTCAAAGGCAGCCAGTTTCATCGGCTGCACCTGGGCGATTTCATAGGCACTTTCGTCGCCGTTGAAAACAGTAAAGACTGACGCGAAGATGCCCATAACAGCAGCCACCACAATGGAGCGCTTGGCCATGAGCAGGTGGCGTCCCCTCAGGAGATACCAGGATGAGATGGAGATGATAAAAAAGGCTGCGGTCAGCATGGAAGAGCTGGTGGCGTGGACGAACTTGTTGACAGCATACGGAGAAAAAGCCACTTCAGCAAAACTGTGCATTTCAAAGCGGGCCGTGTCCGGATTGAACACCTGACCCACCGGATATTGCATCCAGGCATTGGCCACCAGGATCCACACCGCCGACAGAGTGCTGCCAGCGGCCACCATCCAGGTGGAGAAGAGATGGAATCCCTTGGAGACCCGATTCCAGCCAAAAAACATGACGGCAAAGAAGGTGGCTTCCAGGAAAAAGGCGATAATGCCTTCAATCGCCAAAGGGGCGCCAAAGATGTCGCCCACCATCCAGGAATAGTTGGACCAGTTGGTACCAAACTCGAATTCCAGGATAATGCCGGTGGCCACACCGATAGCAAAGTTGATACCAAAGAGCTTCATCCAAAATTTTGTCAGCCGTTTCCACTCTTCATTGCCAGTTTTAACGTAGATGGTGTGAAAAAAGGCGAGCATCCAG
>JABMJC010000001.1 GCA_013201405.1 Desulfobulbaceae bacterium | reverse complement strand
CCAGTTCTCGTCGATGGGCCGGGTCTCCTGGATGGTCATCGCCTCCCAGGTCAGGCCGCCGTCGTTGCTGGCGAACCATTGCAGGGTGGTGCCGCTGGGGATTTGCATCTGCACATAGGCCTTGGTCGATTCCACCCCCTGGGTCAGCTCATTCTCGCGGGTCAGGTAGGCCCCGGTGGTTTTGTTGAGGTAGCCCACCAGGTTGACGTCGCGGAAGTTGATGGCCGGGGTGTCGTTGGAGAGCGAGCTGCTCAGGCGCACGCGGATCTGGACCCGGGTGGCGAGGTTGGGCAGCCGTTCCTCCTCGGCAGGAACCATGGCGTCCCAGGTCACGCCGCCGTCGGTGGAGTATTCCCAGTCGAGACCGGTGCCCTGGGGGATGGCCGAGTATTCGTCGAGGTTGATGTCGGAGAACTGCACGCCGGTGATCGGCTGGAAGCGGATCATCCCCTCGGACTGGAAGTTGTAGCCGTAGATCTTCATCGCCAGGTCGGAGCCGTTGAGCGGCGTCCAGGTTTCGGCGTTGGAGCTCTCCAGCAGCACGCCCTCCATGTAGGTCTGCCGGGTGATGATGCCCCAGCGGCCCATCTTGCCGAGGGTGGCAGTGCGGACCTTGTAATTGGTGCTGTTGGTCAGCAGCACCACGGAATAGCTGGTGTTGGCCTCGGCGTAGAACGGGTCGTCGAAGCGAATGCGGGTCTCGCCGCTCAGGCTGATCTCGTTCGGGGCCAGCACCTTCTCGGCGAACACCACGCCGTTGGGCAGACCGGTGGTGACACCGCGAATCTGCACCGTGACCGGGATGCTCGGGTCCCTGGCGGTAAACTGCAATCCGATGCTGGAAATCACCTGGTTTTGGGTGAAGCTGAAGGTCTGGGCCAGCGGGTCACGGGGCACGAAGATGGTCTGGGTGCGCCAAACCACCTGCACCACGGGCACGCGGATGATGCGGTTCTCGATGATGCGCTCGATGCGGGTGATGACCAGCGGATCGTTGATCTGCAGGCTGGCCCGGGCCGAGTAGACGCCGTCGGCCATCTCCACGATGCGGTTGCCGTTGCGGGCGTTGGTCGGAATGGTGAAAGAGGCGCTGACCCGACCGGCCTCGTCGCTGATCAGGTTGCTGGCCATCACCTGGCCGTCGCAGCGCAGCACGATGCCGGATTTGCTCGGGGTGAAGTTGATGCCGGTGACGGCGATGCCGGTCTGGCCGCGCCGCCCGAGGTTGGGCGTGATCTGCAGCATGGCCGGGGGCTTGTCGAACACGGCGTAGGGGTTGATGTTGCGCTCCTCGGACCAGTCGTTCTGCTCCACCAGCACGGTCTCGTTACCCGGCAACAGCGCCAGGCTGCCGAAGAAGCTGGCGTTGCTGCCCGCCTGATCGACCGAGAGCACGGTGGAGTGCGGAATGCGGTCCGGCGCGACGAAACGGGCGATCTCGTTGACCCGGGCGTCCCATTCGGCGTGGTAGATGTCCGACTGGGCGGTGTTCGAGAAGTCGTCCGAGTAGATGCCTTTCTTGGTCTGGGCGTCCCGGTTCTGCAGTTCGTTGTTCATCTGGTACTGGGCATCGTTGTACTTCAGGTCCTCCACGTCCTGAATGATGTCGTGGATCTGGTCCATGGTGATGCGGGTCAGGCCGAAGTTGCGGATCTCCATGTCGGTGGAGTTGGGCGGGCAGTCGATGCTGCACAGCCCCAGGGCGTTTTCCGGCACGATGGGCAGCTTCGGGAAATCGGCCGGAGCCCCTTCCAGCCGTTTGATTTCGGTGGTGGTGGCGTAAACGATGTCGCGACGGCCGAGGTAATAGTCGTAGTCCAGGCTGCAGTTGGAGCCGTTCACCGGCTGGTCGCCGAGGCTGCCGCGCCCGAAGTTGATCACGTTGAGGTTGCCCAGCTCGAGCTGGACCGGCGACATGGTGAGTCCGGCCGTGTTGGTGGCGGGAGGCGAAGCGGTGCCGATCTCCTCGACACCGTCGTCGACGTAGGAGAGCGCCTCGCTGCCCAGTTCCATCAGTCGCTTGTAGTCGGTGCGTGCGCCGTTGGTAGCGGCCCGGTAGACGCGATAGCCGGTCGCGCCGCTGACCGGTAGCCAGGAGAGCTTGTTCATCTCCCCGGCGGTGGTGGCCCGGGCAACGACCGCAGCGGCGTTGAAGGCCGTCTCGCCGGTGGCGTTGTAGGCGGTCACCAGATAGAAATAGTTTCCGGCCGCCGGATGGTTGGCCTGTCCGAACCAGCCGCTGTCCACGTAGTCGGTGCCCTTGACCATCTGCTTGGTGTAGGTCCAGCGCACCGTGTAGGTGGTGCCGATGACCGGTTCGTTACCGGAGCCGAGCCAGTCGACATGGTTGCCCGACTGCTGCCAGTCCACGCCCTCTTGGAAGATGGTCGCTCCCTGGCTGACCTCGAGGATGTCCACTACCGGATTGGGGTCGAGCAGGTCTTCGCCACCGCCCACCGAGCCGCGAGTGACGTTGCGGGTGATCTCGACGATGGCCTCCACCTGGGTCGTCTCCTTGAGCGGCGTGGAGTTGACTGGATAGCGGCGTTTGTTGATGTCGAAGGTCTTCTGCTCGCCGCGCACCGACTTGGTGGCGATGGATTTGGGCACCAGGGTCGAGGTGGGCAGATCGCGCTGATGCCGGAAGCCCTGGATGTAGGCGCGTCCGGCGTTGGTGATCGCCTCCACGCTGTCATCGTCGACGCCGCCGATGAAGGTGTCGAAGCCCCGCACCAGATAGCTTCCGGCCTGGTCGAAGGTGCGCTCGGCCAGGTTCTGAATCAGTGAGTTGAGACCCTCGGCGGCGGCGAAGGAGAGCTGGTCCTCGGTGATCGAGGAGACGGTGATCCGGCTGCCCGGAAGCGTGCCCAGCAGATCCCGCAGGTAGAGGTTGGACTTCTCCTGCACCGTGGGCGTGACGTCGCCGCTCTCGCGGTCGAACTTGTAGATCGGGATCACTTTGCGAATGCCCGCGCCGGAAGACCTGAACACCGTAACCACAGGGTGGGATTGGTGCCAGGGGCGTAGGAACGGTGGAATAAAAGGTGGTTTGTCCGCCCGCCTACGCCTCTGTCTGCCGCTCTACAGTAAGCCTGCAGCCAAGTGCACGGGTAACCTTCACCACTGTGGCATAGCCAGGATTGCCTCCTTCGCTCAGAGAACGGTAGAGGCTTTCCCGGTTGACACCAACAAGCCGTGCCACCTTGCTCATGCCGCGCTTCCTGGCGAGGTAGCCCAGGGCAACAATGAATACTTCCGGGTTGTCGTCCATAAAGGCGTCTTGCAGATACTCGTCAATCTCTTCCTGGGTTTCAAGGTAGTCAAAAGGGTTGTAGGGGCTGATGGCAACGTCTTCTTCGGCCAGCCCTGCCTCTTGCAGAATTTTTTCCCTGTCCACTTTCACTCCTCCAAGGCGCGGACAATCGCCAGCGCCTGCTGTATGTCTTTCTGCTGGCTAGACTTGTCGCCACCAGCGAGCAGCAGAATAACTTGTCCATGCCGGATGGTGTAGTACACCCGGTAGCCGGGGCCGATAAAGAAACGCAGCTCAAAAACACCTCTGCCGATGGCCTTGGCGTCGCCGAAGTTACCAAGAGCGAGCCGAGCAAATCGTTTGTTGATAGCAATCACCGCTTGTCTGTCACGCAGACTACTCAGCCACTTGTCAAAAATCCTGGTGCGTTTGATTTCATACCTCATGCCAATACTGTAGCTTCTGGGCTACAACAAATCAAGCCAAAAGCATCCGTGCATTCTACCACAGGGGGGTGGGTGCACCGCCAAGGCAAGGGGGTAGCAAAACACGATCCCCTTCCCGGGTGGTTTGGCAAGATAAGGGGCTAATAGTGCAGGATTATTTCTTAATGCAGGATTGAGTGCATAGTTAGTGTATCGTAAGTACTTGAAAGTGCAGGAAGTGCATAGTGTGCAGGATAACTTTCACGCACACATGGGGGAAGAATATATATACCCCATGCGTGTGCCAGCAGGGCCGGGATGTGTTTTGCCCTGGTGAGGGTGTGAACATTGTGAACGTTGTGAACTTGTTTTGGGAAATTCCGCGCGCGAGAACATATATACCCGTGCGTGTGCCGTCCACTATAGAGCGGATGTGCCCCCCCCCTGTGGTCATCCTTCCCTGAGCTTGTCCAGGTAGTCGGCCCAGGCCTGCATCATCAGGTGGCGCTCTGGCAGGAAAGTAGTCCGGTCATACGCCCGGCCTAAAGGGTTGTCCACAGTGTGTGATAGTTGCCGCTCGACCAAGTCCTTGTCTACGCCAAGCTGTTCAGGCAACATGGTTCTAGCTGTGGCTCTGAATCCGTGTACATGCATATCTTCGCTGCTATACCCCATACGGCGCAGGGCATTGGTCAGGGCCGCGTCACTCAGGGGGCGACCTTTGCCCCGGAAGCCGGGGAACACCAGAGCACCGTCACCAGTTAATGGGCGCAGCTGCCGCAGGATGTCCAGTGTTTGTCTGGCCAAGGGTACAATGTGTACTTCCTTGGGGTTGGCTTCTTTATCGCGTCGTAACCGCTTCATGCGGGCAATAGGTATAATCCACTCTGCTGTTTCATAGTGGAATTCATCCCACCTGGCTAAGCGCAGCTCGTTGGGGCGCAGAAAGGTAAGGGCTGCCAATTGCAGGGCGCATTTGACGACAAGCTCACCGTGATAGTTGTCGATTGCCACCAGCAGGCGTCCCAGTTCTTCCGGGTTAGTGATTGCGCTGAAGTGTTTTTTGACCGGTTTGGGGAATGCCTCGCCAAGTTTGTAGGTGGGGTCGCTGGTGGCCCGGCTTGTGGCAATGGCATAGCGGAAGACCTGGCCGCAGTTATTTAGGGTGCGGTGCAATGTTTCCAGGTGTCCCCTTTCTTCGATAAGGCGCAGCACCCTGATGATTTCCGGCGCGCTTATCTCGTGCACCGGGCGGGAACCCAGCCAGGGGAAGACATTCTTCTGTAGGCGGGCCATGATATTTTTAGCGTGCGAATCAGACCACTGCACGGCTGCAAACTTACCGTGCCATTCATGGGCGATAGCGGCAAAGCTGTTCTCGCCCTCTTGAGCGGCTGCTGTGGCCTTCTTCACCTCAGAAGGATCCAGACCTTCGCTCAACCGTGCCCTTGCCTCTGTGTGCTTTTTCCGTGCGTCCTTCAACCCGACTTTCGGGTAGACGCCAAGAGCAAGGCGTTTTTCCTTGCCGCCAAAACGATACTTGTAGCGCCACCGCTTAGCACCGTCAGGGAAAACCTCAATATACAGGCCCCCACCGTCAAAGGTTTTGTATGGCTTCTCTTTTGGCTGTAACTGCCTGATCTGAGCGTCTGTAAGGGGCATTGGGGGCATCTCCTTTGGGGGTACATGGGTATGCCCCCGATTATGCCCCCTCGTGCCCCCGGATGTCAAGGGAATACCCTAGAACTCACTAGACAACAAAAAACCCGCTAACCTTGATTGGTAGCGGGTTTATGTATTGTACTAGATGTCTCTGGAATGTGATTTGGTGGAGGCGGCGGGAGTTGAACCCGCGTCCGGAAATTCTCCCCTTCTGTATCTACATGCGTAGTTCCGGGTCATAATCTTACAGCAGGCGCTCACCCGAAACAGGAGAACCTGCTGCCAGCCTGAAAAGATCTCGCTTGTTACAGTTCAGACACCCGCTTCAAGCCAGCCCACGAAGTCGACGCTCCGAATCCGGCCCAGTGGGCGAAGGCCGGTGGAACGGCATCAACCGCGATTAAGCGGCGAGTGCGTAGTTATAATCGTCTGCGATTATATTTAGTTCCGCCATTTTAACGAGCCGGCAGAAACTCGGCATGCAACATAAGCTTCAATATCCCCGTCGAATCCGTTTCGCCCCCATCTTATGTTTCTAGGCGCGGTTAAACCGCGAATTTATTCGTCCCGGCCGCGGCGCATGGAGCGCTCGATTTCGCGGCTGGATTCCCGTTCTTTGAGTGCGGCACGCTTGTCGTAGAGTTTTTTGCCGCGGGCAAGACCCAATTCAACCTTAGCCTTACCACTCCCTACAAAATATATCTTAATTGGTATTAAAGCAAGCCCTTTCTCGTGCAACTTACCGATGAGCTTGCGGATTTCTCGCCGATGCAACAACAACTTGCGTGCACGCAAAGGATCTTGCTGCATGTTGGTGGCATAGCTGTAAGTCGAAATGTGTACATTGTACAGATACACCTCACCGTTCTTAATTTGGGCATAACCATCGCGCAAATTAACCTTGCCCGCCCGCAGCGACTTCACCTCCGGCCCGGTGAGCACCATGCCCGCCTCCATGGTTTCCTCGATAAAGTAATCATGGAAGGCTTTCTTGTTTCTGCCAACTATTTTCTGCCCCATACGTGTCTCCGCTGCCTACATCAGGCCTCGCTCGTTACCCGCAAAGCCTCTTCCACTGTGGTCTGTCCGGCCCGCACCTTGCGCCAGGCATCCTCCCGCAGGGTGGTCATGCCTTCGCGGATGGCCACCTGTCTCAGTTCTGTATCCGTGGCCCGGTTGGCAATGAGTGTTTTCATTTGGCCAGACATGGAAAAAACCTCGAAGATGCCCATGCGGCCAAGATAGCCGGTGTTGCGACAGTGCTGACAGCCCTTGCCGCGCGAAAGCTCAATACTTTCCCTGCCAGAAACCGGGAAGCCCAGTCTGGCCAAGTTATCGCCATCCACACTGTACGTTTCGGCGCAGTGTGGGCAGATACGCCGCACCAGTCGCTGCGCCAGTGCACCCAACATGGTGGAGGCAATCAGAAACGGCTCCAAACCCAAATCCTCCAGGCGCAGGATGGTGGAAACGGCATCGTTGGTGTGCAGGGTGGAAAAGACCAGATGCCCGGTGAGCGCTGCCTGCACCGCATGGGTGGCGGTTTCCAGGTCGCGGATTTCACCAATCATGATGATATCCGGATCCTGGCGCAGGATATTGCGCAAAATAGTGGAAAAGGTCACATCTATCTGGCTCTGTACCGCAATCTGATTGAACTCTTCATACACCATCTCCACCGGATCTTCCACGGTGATGATGTTTTTCTCCGGGGTGGCGATCTGCTTCAGGGTAGAATAGAGGGTGGTCGATTTACCGCTACCCGTGGGGCCAGTGACAAAAACCAAACCATGGGACGAAGCCATAAAACTATTATAGACCACCCGGTCGCGCTGGGAAAAACCGAGGTCATCCAGGTTCTGAAAAATGACCTCCGGATTAAGGATACGCATGACCGTTTTTTCACCAAAGGCCACCGGCACCGAAGACACGCGCACTTCCGCCTCCAATGCCCCCTCTTCGCTGCGACCGATTTTGATGCGGCCATCCTGGGGGCGGCGCTTTTCTGCAATATCCAGCCTGGCCAAACCCTTGATGCGCGAAGTGATGGCCGAATGCACTGCCTTGGGCAGCTTGTAGATGGTGTGCAACACCCCATCGATGCGGTAGCGCACCACGCACATATCGCGCTTGGGCTCGATGTGGATATCGCTGGCCCGTTGTTCCAGGGCATAGGTGAACAAATGGTTCACTGCTGCCTTGATGTGCTGATCGGTGGAGCTGAGCTCCTGGGCGGTAGACAGGCGAACGTATTGCTCTAAGTTACCAATATCAATGGCTGCGTTGCCCTCCGCCACCCCGAACTGGGATTCCGCAGCACTAATCGAACGTTGAAAACCAAAAAACTCGGCCAGTATTTTCTTGATGTCTTCCTTGGGAGTAAGGAAAGGCACTGTCTTTACCTGGGACACCCGCTCCACGTCCTCCAGCGCGAGCTGGTTGTCGGGATAGTAGGTGGCTACCTGCAACACGCCATTTTGCAGGGCAAAAGGCAAAAGCAGGTGGCGGATGGCAAAGCTTTTGGGAATGGTCTTGGTGACCACGTCTATATCCAGCTTGAGCGGGTCCAGCTTTTTAAAGGGGATTTTGTGCGCCCGACTGACCAGCCGCAGCATCAGCTCCTCGGTAATGGGCACCGGATTCGGACCGGGAGTTTGCATGCCCAAGGAGAGAATAATGTCCACCAGGTCGGGAAAACCCTTGTGTTGGCGGTTGATATCGTCACGGCGACGGCCACCAAACTGGCGCAGCAGTTTTTGTGCCTGCCTTGCCCGATTCTGCTCGACAAATTGACGCTGGCTGGGGCTCAACAGCTGTTGTTGCACCAAAAGGTCGAGAAAATCATTGCTGTTGAGATAAGTCATGAACAACTAAAGAAGAGAAAGGCAAGCCGCACCAATTACCTACGGCCGAAAAGAGCAAGGCAAAGGTGCTCCAACCTGAATCAGGAGCAGTTGGCGTCGTTTCTCAGTCAGCCCAGCCGTGGGCACCGATCAAATCGACAAAACGCACCGGAGTGATATCGTGCACCCGCAACTCGCCTTGGATCAGTTCCACCACCTGCAGCATTTGCTCAGAACGACTGCCCACCGGCATGATCAGGCGACCCGGATCAGCCAGTTGTTCCAACAGGGGCGCCGGCACCTGCGGCCCGGCAGCGGTCACGATAATGCGATCAAAAGGAGCCTCAGCAGGCCAGCCAATGGTGCCATCGTCCAGACGAGAACTGATGTTATGGCAGCGCAGACGATCAAAGAGGCGCCGGGCCCGGTTCATCAGGAGTTCGACCCGTTCCACCGTATAAACCCGGGCACAGAGCTGTGCCAACACTACTGCCTGATAGCCGGAGCCAGTGCCCACCTCCAGCACCTTTTCATGGCCCTGCAGCTCCAGGGCCTCGGTCATCAGGGCTACAATGTAGGGCTGGGAGATGGTCTGGCCGCAACCAATGGGCATGGGAAAATCGCCGTAGGCCTGCTCCTTGAGGGCATCTTCCACAAAGATGTGCCGCGGCGTTTGTCGCATAACTTCCAACACGCGCACATCCTCAATGCCGCGGGCCAGAAGCTGCTCCTGAATCATTCGTTCACGGTTGATGGTAAAGGAAGACAAGGAGAGCACCACTACTATTCCCAGGTATAATGCTTGACCCAATCACGGTCTTTTTCATTGAAATTGCGGAAAACCACGTCTTGCACCACCTCTTCTTGCATGGTGAGGATAATCATTTCATAGCCGCTGGGCCCCACCATGGAGCCGAGCACCGGCATTTTTCCCCAAAAACTGATCGTGTCTTCTGAGTAAACATATTCCTTGACCCCCGGCGACACCTCACGAATTCCCTTGGGTTCGCCAAGGTACTGATGCACTTCGGTGAGTGTGGTCACGCCCGGCTGGATCAGCGAGACATCAGAGGCCAGATGCCGCACCGGCTTGGAATGGCAACCGCCCAGCAGCACAAGCAGCATGGTAAGCAAGAAGAAAATGGAGCGTTTCATGGTATCTCCGAGGGTACAGAAAAAACAAAAATGGATGTGTTCCTATAGCCCGAACACATCCATTTTTCAAGATGAGACTCAATCTCCTACCCAACCCCCTACCTTGGGGATGAGTCAACAAGACAGCGCTTACTCGCCTGCGGCCCGTTCGAGAATACGATAGTTGCGCCGCACCATCTCCATGGGATCCACATCCAAACCAGCCTGGATCTTGGCATTGTCGTGCACCTGCCAGGCCAGATCCGCGGCAAAGTCTGCATCGACCTGCCTGAGTGCAGCCAGTTTCTTGATCAGCGGGCTGGCTGCATTGATTTCCATGTCTTTCTTGCCGCCCATGCCAAGGGCACCATCCTGGCCCGAAGCCTTAAGCAGACGCTCCATGGAGGAGGTCATATAGCCATCCACATTGACAATCATGGCTGGACTATCCACCAGGCGCTGCGAAGGTTTCACCGCCTGTACCTGTTCTCCCAGCACCTCCTTCATCCAGGCACAAAGCTGCTCCACCGCCTCTGAAGACAAGGGTTCTTCCTGCGGAGTTGCTGTGGCACCCTCTTCGTCTTTTTGCACCACAGCCTTGGATAGATCCAGATCAGCGCGGTCTGCAGACACCAGTTTCTTGTCGCGGTAGGAGCCCAGGTGGTTGAGCACAAAATCATCAATGGGTTCCAGAGTATAGAGAATCTCCACACCCTTTTTACGGAACATCTCCACATAGGGTCCGCTTTCCACGGCAGCTCGGCTGGGACCATTGATGTAGTAGATGCTGTCTTGTCCCTCGCTCATGCGGTTAACATAGGCATCCAGAGACACCATTTCATCCGCTTTGCCAGCCGAAGACTCAAAGCGCAGCAGCTTGCCCAACTCTTCCCGATGCTCAAAATCCGAGGTGATCGCCTCTTTAATGAAGATACCAAAGGTGTGCCAGAATTCCTGGTACTTGGCTGGATCGTTCTCAGCCTCTTCATTGAAAAATTTAATGATCCGTCTGGTCAGCACCCGGCGCAGCTTAAGCACCAACGAGTTGTCCTGCAAAGCTTGCCGGGAGATATTGAGGGGCAGATCTTCGGAATCCACTACCCCCTTGAGAAAACGCAGCCACTCCGGCAGGATGTTTTCACTGTGCTGATCAATCAGCACCTTCTGGCAGTAGAGGTTGACACCCGGTGGCATACGGCCCATGCCCAGCACTTCGAAATTCTCCTTGGGCACATACAAAAGCGCCTGGATAGCCAGGGGGGCGTCAGCAGTGAAATGAAAACGGTAGAGCGGCTCATCCGTGGCATTGCCGATGAACTTGTAGAACTCGTTGTATTCCTCGTCCGTAATTTCACCTTTCGAGCGGGCCCAGATGGCCTGCACGGTGTTCACCTTCTTGCCCTCCACCTTAACCGGAAAGGGTATAAAGGTGGAATACTGCTGAATGATGCGTTCAATGGTGAACTTGCTGGCGTAGTTGTGGGCGTCTTCCTTTAGCTCAACGATGATCTTGGTGCCCCGGTGCAGACCCGGGCAAGGGCTGATGGTATAGGTGCCTGCACCGTCAGAGGCCCACTCGTGTCCCTCTTCGCCGCTGGCCGAACGGCTTTGCACCCGAACCATCTTGGCGGCCATGAAGACAGAATAGAAACCCACGCCAAACTGGCCAATGATATTGACATCCTTTTGGGCCGCTTCGGCCAGTTGTTCAAGAAACTGGCTGGAGCCAGAATGGGCAATGGTACCCAGGTTGCTTTCCAGCTCATCCTTGCTCATGCCGATGCCGGTATCAGTAATGGTCAGGATGTGTTTTTTGTCATCACAGTCAATGGTAATTTCCAGGGGAACATGTGCATCGAATTCCACCTCTTCCACCAAGCTGTAGTGACGGAATTTCTCCAGGGCGTCGGCAGCATTAGACACCAGCTCACGCACAAAGATATCCCGCTCGGTGTAGAGCGAATTGATAACGATATCCAGAACCTTTCTGGTTTCCGCCTGAAAATGTTTCGTTTCAACTTCTGCAGCAGCCATGCACAACTCCTTTTGTGTACAGATCTATGAATGAGGAAGCCGGAGGCCCGTGCATAGAGGTTGGCGATCCGGCATCATGTTCCTTCCATTTATCGATGCAAAATGGTAAACATACTTGCATTTATGTCAAGAACAGGCCGGCTTGCCACTAAGCTCTGCGCCTGCCATGCCTCAAGCTATGTGGAGTATGAATGTAACTACAGTTGATGTCTGCATTGTTGGTGCAGGCATAAGCGGCCTGGCCGTGGCCACGTTTTTGCGCAGGGAACAACCTGCACGTTCTTTGTGTGTGCTGGAACAAGGCGACCGTCCCGGCGGCGCCATCCGCAGCTACCACAGCCAGGGCTATCTGGCAGAATGGGGCCCGCATGGTTTTCTGGATAATCGGCAAGAGAGCAGAGAACTCATTGCCCTGGCCGAGCTGGAAAACGACCAGCTCAGCGCGCCATTGAGCCGCTTTGTTCGCTACCTCTGCCTGGGCGGCCGCCTGGTCATGGTACCGCAAACTCCACCGCGTATTGTGCTGGCTCCGCTCATGAGCTGGCGCAACAAATTTCGCATCTTGGGCGATTTGTGGCGTCCCTATTATGCCGGTGATGCCGGTGAGCCCACGGTGGCCCAGTGGGTGGAGCACCGCTTTGGCCCGGCCATGCTGCCCTTTGCCGATGCAGTGTACACTGGCACCTATGCAGGTGATATCAAAAAATTGCGCATCGACGGGGTGATGCCTGGTTTGCGCGAGCTGGAAAAAAAACACGGCTCAGTGCTCCGCGCGCTCTTCAGTAGAATGCGCGCCCGCAGGCGGGAGCGACAAACTACAGGTGCAGTGCAACCTGGCCTGCCCGCCATGACCAGTTTTGTCGCAGGCATGGAGCAATTTCCCTTGGCCCTGGCCAAGCCCTTGCAGGATGCCCAACAACTCCATCTGCAGACTGCGGTACAGACTCTCCAACCAGATCAGGGTGGATGGCTGCTGGGCACAGAACACAAAAAATACCGCTGCCAGCACCTGGTGCTGGCCCTGCCGATTAACGCCAGTTTGCAACTGCTCAAACAAAGTCTTACCGAGCTGTCTCCACCGACCAAAGCCCTGCCCGAAGCCCGCATCCACAGTGTACTTTTGGGTTTTGGCCCAGAAGCCGCCATACCTTTTGGTTTTGGCTATCTGGCCCCAGAACAGGAGCAGCGCTTTGCATTGGGTGCGCTTTTTTCCACCCACATGTTTCCTGGTCGTGCGCCCGGCAACGGCCAGCTTCTGGAAGTTCTGGTGGGCGGACGCCGCCATCCAGAACGCCTGCAACTCTCGGATAGCGACATGATCGAGCGCGCCTTTGCAGATGTCAGCCAGCTCATGGCGTTACCCAAAGAACCTAGTTTTACGGCGGTTCTCCGTCCCGAGGCAGGCATCCCCCAACCAGAGGAATCCTACAGCAGCCTGCTGGCCTGGCGTGACCAGCTAAAAAAAATCCATGCCAATCTACATGTTCTGGGTTTTGGCTGGCAGGGTATTGGCCTTAACGAAATGGTGCGGGAAGCAAAATTTCTGGCCATGGAACTGGCCGCCCGTCCCTTGAATCCAGCCCATGAAGTGAAAGGAATTTACGTATAACCCGGTGCTGCGCACATCTGTTTTTTGACAGATGTTTATGCAAATATTGCAGGTTTATCCGTTTGATAGAAGTGATCCAACTTTACACAAGGAGAGTAAAAGATGTACATCGGCAGCATCATGCGTACAGAGCTGATCACGGTTTCCCCCAAGACTTCCCTGGTGGAAGCCAGGGATCTTCTGGATCAAAACAATATCGATCATCTGCTGGTGGTAAAAAACGGCAAGCTGGTCGGCGTGCTCTCCGACCGCGATCTCAAGCAGAATTGGGCTTCTCCTGCCACCACCTTGAGCGCACACGAATTGGCCTATCTGCTACAAAAGTTGACCGTTGACATGATCATGGTGCGAACCGTGGTCACCGCCACTCCAGACACCACCATCGAGCGAGCTGCCTATATCATGCAAACCCATGACATCAGCTCACTGCCAGTGACGGCTAACAGCGACCTGGTGGGCATTGTTACCAGCACCGATGTCATGGGTGTTTTGCTGGACGCCATTGGCATGAGCGAAGACAGCATCAGATTGAGCCTCTTTATCGACGACCAAATTGGTCGCCTGGCCAAGGTGACGGCTGCACTCAGCGAAGCACAGATCAACATTCAGAGCTTTTTTTGCTACCCTGTGGCCGGCCACTGCGGCATCAGCCAGTTGGTGATCCGGGTAGACAAAAAAGATGGGGAACAGGCCAAAGAAGCCTTGGCCAGCAAAGGTTTCAAGGCCATGACCAAGTACTCTGCAGATATCAGCTCCTTTTTACCCTCGGCTCCAGGGCAGTGAGGTTGCTCCGCCTGCAAAGTCCTCACTGAGGCGGCGACGAGCAGGAGCCGATGGTGTACTGCTTCACCGGCATGCCGCTCGCATCCAGAAGCGGCCGGCCAGAGCCATCGAGTACGGTGCGTTCCCAGCGGCAGAGTCCGGGTGGTACTGCTGGAGGATAGGAGTACACGGGCTGGGTGCTATACCTCGGGGCATACGGGGCATAGCCTGGCTGGCTGAAGGGCTGGTCCAGTACGAAGGGCGGATCAACAACAAAGGGTGCAAAGATATGGCCCAGGGAAAGCTCGCCCAGTCCGCCCCAGAATGCAGCGCCTCTGGAATGGAAGTCGCGCGAAACACCAAAATAGACATTATCGGCAGGGCTGTAGCCGAGGGAACCGGAGATACGGCTCAGGGCCGCATCGGGCAGGAGGAATAGGCCAGCAAGGCCCACGGGCAGGGCAAGGGCGATTATTTTTTTCATTGGTATCACCTCGTTGGTTGCGATCTGTAGGGATCCTGAGCTGATAGTGTGCCGCGAAGCGCCTGCTGCGACACAGGAACCAATCCACAGTATAGTCATTTCCGCCCGGCCATGCAGGCTTATGCTGCTCTTTTTGCCCGCTGCCACTCCTGAAAGAGCAGGGAGGCCACAATCAGCACCAGGCCGATGAAGGTGGCGCTGTGGATGGCCTCGCCCACGATCAGGCGCAGGAAGATCAGGGAAAGGAACGGAGTGCAGTAGATGAGGTTGCCGATGCTGGCAGCACTTTTTGCCCGCTTAAGCGCGCTGAGCCAGAGGACAAAGGTAAGCCCCATTTCAAAAAGACCCACATAGATCAGCGGCAGGGTGGCCTGCAGGGGCGGCCGCTCCATGCCGCCAAAAAGCGGCACCGCCAGGATTATGCAGACCAGGGCCGCGCCAAAACCGAGAAAGAGCTGCGCTACCGGATCCTGGTTGCTGCGGGCATTCACCAGCCAGAACACTGCCCAAATCAGGGTGGAGGCAGCGGCAAGGATCAGGCCCAGCCCGTTAAGCCCGCCAAAGCTGGTCAGCTCGCCCTTGGTGGCAATGATAATGGCCCCGAAAAAACTCACTGTCACGGCCGCCAGTTGCGAGCGGCTCAGGTGCTGTCCCAAAATGGGTACAGACAGCAGGGTGAGCACCAGGGGCCAGCCATAGTTGAGCGACATGGCGATCTGGCCGGGCAAAAGACTGTAGGCCTTAAACAGGACAATGTAGTATAAAAAAGGATTGAGCAGGCCCAAGAGCAGGGCATGGCGCATTTCCTTGGCTGGCAGGCGGGCGATGGCACCGAGCTTGCCCTGCACAGCCAAAAGGGCAAATAAGAAGAGAAAGGAGATCAGGCAACTATAGGCCAAAAGGGTAAAGGGTGTAATCCAGGCCAGGGCCAATTTGAAGGCAGAGGCAGCTCCGCCCCAGAAGAGGATGGTCAGGCCGGTGAAGAGGTAGGCGCTGTACTGTTGTGGCTGCATATTTTTCTTTTATCTCAATTCCATACCAAGTTCTATCTGTGCCGGTTGCAGAAAATAGGTCACAAAACGTACCTGTATATTTGCCAGCCTCGTTCTTCCTCGCCTTCTTGATAGCATTTTTAGCGCCGAATTGGAACGCGCAGGCCAGGCAGGACAAAAACGCCGCCTCCATGGGGGGTAGATGGAGGCGGCGCATGCACGCAGTCTCTGTCAAGAAACCGCGTTGGTCTGGGATGGCAATCAGTCGAATTCCGGGGAGCGTTCGCCCAGGTTGCCGTAGCGGTGATAGTTGTTGCAGATGGCTTGTTGCTGGAAGTACTGCAGCAGTTCCAGCCGTCCTTCCATGTACACCGGGGTTCTGGCAATGTATGCGCCAGTCTTGGCCGCAGCCGCATAGACATTGGCCGGTACCCGCTCAGGCGCAGCATAGCGCAGGCGACCCGCCTTGCTCAGCCGGGCGGCCAGTTCCTCGTCGCTCTCCTTCTCCACGGTCACCAGTTGCCGCAGTTCGCGGCCATAGCGGCTCTGCAGGAAGCGGAGCACCTCGTTGTCCAACTCCGGCGGCAGGCTGACCACGGTTTCGCAGCCGGCAATGAGGGCGGCGCAAACCCTGGTCAGGGTTTCAAAGAGGCTGTCGTCTGCATGCAGGCGCACGCAGACCCGCTCCACCGGCAAGTAGCGCAAAAGGTTATTCTGACCGCGCAGGTGAAAGTAGTCTTGCTCCATCTTGTACATGGTTTGGGCCCGGTAGACACAACTGATGATGGCCTGGATGGCCTTGTCCAGATCCTCTTTATACTGCTGCAGCTTGCCCCACTGCAGAAGCAGGCGCCACTCCCTGGCCAGTTGCAGCAGGCGGTGGTTTTCGGGCAGTACCCCGGCAGGCGGGGCTGAGACTTCCTCGATATCCATGAACTGGGTCACATATTCGAGGCTCCCTGCCTTGAGCCCAGGACCAAAGGCGGATTTGCCCATGCCGCCAAAGGGTTGACGCAGCACAATGGCGCCGGTGGTGCCCCGGTTGATGTAGAGGTTGCCGGCAAAGACCGTGTTCTTCCAGCGCTGCTGCTCGCGCGGATCCAAGCTTTCCAGGCCGCTGGTCAGGCCGTAGCCGGTCTGGTTGACAAAGCTGACTGCCTCATCCAGGTCTTTGGCCCGCATCACGCCCAGAACCGGGCCGAAAAATTCGGTCATGTGGGTGTAGGAGCCGGGGCGCACCCCATACTTGACGCCTGGCGACCAGATGGCCGGGTTGCCGTCCACCATGGCAGGCTTGATCACCCACTCCTCGCCCGGTTCAAGGCTGGTGAGCCCGCGCTCCAGATCGCCGCTGGGCGGCTTGATCAGCGCGGCCAGTTTGTTGCTTAAGCTCCAGGCCGGGCCCACCTTCATGCTGGCCACCGCATCGGCCAGCTGCCGCTTAAAATGCAGGTCATCATAGATGCTTTCCTCCAAAATAAGCAGGGAAGTGGCGCTGCACTTCTGGCCGCAGTTGGAAAAGGCGGAGTGGAGCACGTTTTTAATGGCCTGATCGCGGTCAGCCATGTCGGTGACAATGGTGGCGTTCTTGCCACCGGTTTCCGCGGCCAGGTAGACGCCGGGCGTTTCCTGCAAAATGCGCAGCCCGGTTTCGGTGCCGCCGGTGAGGATGATGAAATCAACCAAGGGGCTTGAGGTCAGCTTGGGCCCCACCTCAGCGCCCGAGCAGGGCACGAACTGCAACGCCTTCTTCGATACTCCGGCCTGCCAGAAGCACTGGCAGAGCTGCCAGGCATTGAGCACCGCATCAGAAGAGGGTTTGAAGATAACGGTGTTGCCTGCGGCCAGAGCGGCACTTATGCCGCCGCAGGGGATGGCGATAGGGAAGTTCCAGGGTGAAATAACCAGGCCCACGCCCTTGCCCTGCAGCTTGAGATTGGGCATGGCATCGAACTTGGCCACGGAATAGGGGTAGAATTCGGCAAAATCAATGGCCTCCGACACTTCCGGGTCGGCCTCGGTAAAGACCTTGCCGGTGCTGGCTGCTGCCGCACCGATAAGATCACCGCGCGCCTCCCTGAGCGCCATGGCCACCTTGGCGAGAATTTCATGGCGCTGGCGCACGCTCAGTTTGCGCCAGCCATCCGGGTCATCCTTGGCCACCTTGAGGGCCAGTTCCGCATCCTCGCTTGAGGCCAGGGCATAGCGGGCCACGGTAACGACTGCTTCATGCTGGTTTGGGTCGAGGCATTCCTTGATGGTGCGGCCTGCAAAGAGCTCTTCGCCGTTGATCACCACCGGAATTTCCAGAGGTGCATCTTCCGGCTTTTTCATCCACTTGGCCCGAATACCCTCGGCCCAGCGGCGGTTGGCCGCCAAAGACCAGTCCGTATCTGCCTCGTTGATGAATTTGCCGCGATGGTAGGTGGAAACCGCCGCATCAAACTGTTCGCTACCACGATCCTGAATGCGATTGGGCGTGCTCTGGGCCTGGTCAATGGCCTTGCAGGAGCGTAGAAACCCTTCCTTCAAAAAATTCCACTCAGCCGAGCCCACCTGCAGATCCGGCGAGTAGCGCAGGAAGTTTTCCGGGGCAGTGTTTTCATCCAGCCGGCGGATCAGGTAGCCAATGGCGTTGATGAACTCATCCTTGCTGGCCACCGGCGCATAGAGCAAAAGATCGCCCGCACTTTCCTGCAGGGCGCGGCGCACATGGTCGGCCATGCCCTCCAGCATCTCGAAGTGGAAAAAATCATTCACCCCGTTTTCCCGGGCCAGTACCGCTGCATAGGCCAGCTCAAAGAGGTTGTGCGAGGCAATGCCCAAATTGACCGCGCGGATATTGTCCGGCTCCATGCCAAAGCGCACCATGCGCTTGTAGTTGGCATCCACTTCAAGCTTGTTGTCGTAGGGGGCCAGCGGCCAGTTGTTCAGGGAGGATTCCAGCTTCTCCATCTCCATGTTTGCGCCCTTGACAATGCGCAGCTTCACCGGTGCGCCGCCCTTGGCCACCCGTTCCTTGGCCCAGGCGGTCAGTTTCTTTTGAATTTCGAAGCTGTCGGGCAAATAGGCCTGCAGTACGATACCGGCGGAGTGGTCGAAAAATTCTTCCTGGTCCAGGGTGGCCACAAAGACCGCGTAGGTGATATCCAGATCGCGGTATTCCTCCATATCCAAATTCACGAACTTGGGCACCTTTTCGCCGCTGGGGCGGGTAAAGTAGTGCTTCTTGGCGGCCCGGTAGATGGCCGAGAGCCGCTCTTGCAGGGTGGCCACGGTTTCGTCAAAGGCGAGCGAGCTAATTTGCGAGTAGATGGTGGATATCTTGATGGAGATATATTCGATATCCGGGTCTTCCATGTCCTTAATATAGGTGGTTTTGCGATGGGCCGACTCCTGCTCGCCCAACACCGCCTCGCCCAGGTGGTTAATGTTCATGCGCACGCCCTGATCAAAGCGCTTTTTCAGGTGCTGGTGCAGGGCCTCGTGTTCGCCGGGGATAATGGCTCGGCTGCTGCTGGAGCGCATCTGCTCGATCAGTTTGGGCACGGTTAAAGAGGAGAAGTGGCGGCCAAGGCCGACAAACATCTGGATGGCCAGTTTTTCCACCCGGCTGAAGAATTCGGGCACACCCTCTTCCTGCAGGAGGTTACTGATTTGGTCTGCCACCCGTTTGGGATTGTTGGAGCGGAAGCTCTGGTCAATCAGGCGGCTTAACAACACCTTGTCCTTCGGGTGGGTGAGCAGTTGCTTCATCTGCTCTTGAATGTGTTTTTCCTCCTTGGTGAGGAGCTGGTTGGCACGGGTCTGCCACTGCTCGGCCAGAGTAATGGCCTGATCGATGTGCTGCTGGGAGAGGCTCATGGTGTTCCCTTTATTTGTTGATGGGTTGAAAGGGGTGTATCGGTGCCGGGCCACGGGGTTCAGCGTCTTTGCTCCTGCATGTAGGAGGCAAAACGGCGCACATGGCCGCGCATCAAATCAGCTGCCTCCTCGGCTTTTTGGTTGATGACAGCGGCGCAGATGGCCTTGAGGTCCTGGCAATTCTCTTCCATAACCTCGCTGCCGGCCTTAAGAAACATGTTGTAAAAGTGGTGGATGTTGGCGTGGATGCTGCCCAGCACGTAGTCGTAGAGCGGATTGGCGCTGGCGCGGGCAATGGCCTGGTGAATGGCTTCATCCGCCCGCACAAAGGCATCCCACTGGGCAAGGCCCTGTTCCTGGAGCCTGCTGGCTTGCACCAGCAGCCCTTGCAGTTCGGTAATGCCTTCTGGGGTGATGCGGCGCGCCGCCAGATACGCGGCCGAACTTTCGATCGCGGCCCGAAACTCTTCCAGGTGTTCAAGGGAAATATCGTTTGAGCGCAAAAGCATGCTCAGGTTTTCCGCCATCAGGGTGCTGCCTGCGCCCTGCACATAGGCTCCGCCACTTGCACCCAGGCGTATTTCGATAAGCCCCTTCTGCTCCAAAATACGCAGGGCCTCGCGCACCGTACCCCGGCTGGTGTGCAACTGCTCGCACAGCTCCCGCTCTGCGGGCAGGCGTGTGCCCACCGGAATCTTGCCATCGAGTATGGCTGCCTGTATCTGCTCAACCACGTCTTCGTAGACGCGGTTCTGTCTGGCCCTGCGAAAAAGTGTGCCCACGTGCGTTGGTGAGTTGTGGTTTCTGGAAGTATAGCATTATAATGGTTTAACCATTAGTGCGCAAGCGCATACACGAGCAAATCAGAACGTGTTCATAGATCAAGAAAGCAACTAGATAGCGCACACGCGGGTAAATGGATCAACCAACCGTTTTTACGTGACTCTCAGACAGTATAATAAGTCATGGCCGGATTATTGCACACAACAGATCAACAAAATGCCGCCCCCAACATCCATCTGGCCCAGCATGGCATGGTAGCAGCCTGTTACCATGTAACCACCGGCAAACCGCCCCAGGCGCGCAACACTTGTCCTGTGGCATTACCTTCCACTGCCTCTACGTAAAATTGGGCTGCTTCCTCGGCAGTGACCAAACCTCTGCCCTGCCGCCCAGGTTCAACAACAGGGGCAGGGCTCACCACATTGAGGCGGATACCGCGCTTGAGCAACGGAGCGGCAGTGCGGACAAAAGCGTCAATGGCCGCATTTAGCGGGCTTGTGGCACTGCTCATTGGATGCGGATAGTGACTCAGAAAGCCGCTGGTAAAAACAAACACTCCCCTGTCGCAAACAAATTGCTCTCCCAGCCTGAGCAGACGTATCTGGCTAAGGAACTTACGCTCAAAGCCATAACGATAGTCCTGTTCCTCAGTCTCATACAGGGGCTTAAACACACTGTCGCTGCCAACAACCGAAATCAAGGCATCAAATTGGCCGACCTGTTCGAACATGGCCTGCACGGCTGCAGGATCGGTGTAATCGCATTGCACATCACCGCTGCGGGAACCGACGCGCACTATATCGTGATTGCGGGCAAGTATGCTCACCACTTCCTTACCAATAGTACCTGCAGCACCAACAATGATTATTTTCATCTGGTATTCCTCAAAGCAAAAAGAAAAACCAAGTGGAGTTGATACAAGGAGATTTGTAGAGCACAAAGCTCATCAACCCGACCATTGATTGTACAGAAAGCCGTGCGCCGCACATTACACCCAAAAACAAAACCGCCAGGACGGTAGTCTTCCGTAGCTGGCGGTTTCGTTTATCCACGCCTTTGCGCGGTTCGGTTATGAGCTAGTTATGAACGACCTTGCATCGCCCGCACCCGTTCGCAGATGCTGTCTGGATCCAGTCCTTGATGCGGTATCTGTTCACTCAAACCGCCCGCACCCTCTTTCCATGATCCCATGCACCCGTATTTTGGAGAATAACCGCGCTCAAGCAGCCAGGAACCAAGGCGAACCCCCAACCCTGTCTTCAGATTCTGCGATTCCACCACCAGCACCATGGGGCTTGCACCCAGGCGGGCGAGCATGCTCTCGTCGGTCACGTTGAGCACCGGTTTATTGACAAGTCCAATGGCAAGCCCCTTTTCCCGCAGTTGCTCCACTGCATGCAGGGCTCGATACAACATTTCGCCATAGGACACAATATAGCCATCTTGCCCCTCACGGATGATTTCGTCCTCATCGGGCTGGAAAGAATATCCTTCCCCAAAGAAGTGCTCGCCCTGTTCGTTGAGGATGAAGGGCGTGGCCGAACGGGTGGAATAGATAAAGCGCAGGCCCGGATTCCAAAAAACAGATTCCATGATTGCCCGCAACTGCAGGGCATCGGCCGGGAAGTACAGGCGGGTATGGTCACCCTCGGCCAGACCATTGTCGGCAAAGAAGTTGTTGATCCCAAAATGACAGGTGTTGTCGGCCATTTCATCCACACCTGAATGGGAGAAATGGGCGAGCACATTGGCCTGATTGAGCCGGGCCATGGTAATTTCAGAGATGACCATCTCCTGGAAGGCAGAAAAGGTGCCGAAAATACCTTGCCGACCGGGCTCGCTCCCAAAGCCGGCGGCCACGGAGAAGTTGTTGCGCTCCATGATGCCACCATGCACGTACAACTGGGGAAAGGCCTTGCGTATATGGTGCAGGCCACAGGAACCCTCCAGATCCGAGTCGACCACCAGCACCCGGCTCGCCGGATTCTCCTGTTTGTTCAGCAGATCCACCACGATCTTGCCAAATTCATCCCGATTTTTGGTGTTCTCGCTACTGCTGCCCAGGTACGTCTTTTGTTCGGTTTTGGCTGGTTTGTGTTGCAAAAGTTCAACCGCCTTCCCATGCCCCTGGCTCTTCAGATAATCCACCGCCAAATCCACGGCAATGACATCATGTCCCTTGGTCGAACCTTCAATACCCGGTACACCCGGGGCCATGGGCCGCTTGATTACCAGCGCCACCGGGCCCGGGGTGGTGATGGCCTGGTGGATGTGGGCATAGAGGCTGTTGAACTCCTCACCGTCACAGATAAGGGTAACAAGACCATGGCCGGCAAGGGTACGCTCCAGCGCATAGCCGGGCATATAATCGCAGGGATGCCCGGCTATGGTCACATTGTTGTCGTCGATCAACAACTTCACATTGAGCCCACGAGCTACGGCATAGCGGGCAGCTTCGGCGTCATCGCCCTCCTGCTGGGAGCCGTCGCTGCCAAAGAGGAACAGAATCTTATCAGGGTTTGCCTCGGCCACGCCATTCACATAGCTCCACAAATGTCCCAAGCGGCCAGAGCTAAAAAAAATACCCGACTGTTCATGGCGCTCAGGATGACCATAGAGGCCGTGCCCGTATTCACGGTAGTGCAAAAGCGACTCCACCGGCGCATGGCCGTTCAACACTGCCATGATGTATTGCATGGCCACGCGATGACCGGCTTCATCGAACAACACCGGATAGCAGTTGTCCATGCCCTTTATAAAGGCATCGGCAATCAGCACCTCGGGGATAATGCTATAGGCACCGCCGGTGTGCCCACCAAGTCCCTTGGTGTTGGCCAGGGCAGTGAAAAAAACAATACTGTCCCGCACCAGCTTGATGTTGCGCTGTAAGATTTGGTGGCGCTCAGCGCCCAGTGTGTCTTCTTGAGCGGTGAAACGAAGGGGGCTGAAATCGGTGAGATCGATTGGAAATGGCATGGCTCTCCTCGGGGATGTATGCAAAATGATGCACCAGGGTGCAGCAGTATAACCCGCACAACAAGTACCAGATAGACGCTGTCCCGCGCAAGGGTGAATCCCTGCCACTACTGGGAAGACGCCTTGTGGTGATCATCTAGGCCAAGTCAGCGGCTCACGGTTCTTTCTGCTCTTCTTTCTTGATTTTTCCCGGGCAAACCACCATAGTGCCCGTGGTATGCATAATTTACACCCTCGGCAGTAATTCCCCTTTCTTCTTTACCTTGAAAACTTATACTATTTGATTTGATAGTGGGCTAAGCCGTTTGAACCATTGCACAGGTACTGCTGCATGGTATGTAACGGCTTGCAAACAGAGATGAACCAAGGAGGAATTCTTGCTCATGGACAAGGAAGAACCGCCATCAGCGCAGACGCCCGCGCCTGAGGACGATGTTGCCGGTAAATCCCTGATGGATAAGGTACGCACCATATTTGGCCTGCGTGGCGGGCCCGACACCACAGAAGAGCTGGAACAGGAAATACAGGAACTGCTGGAGGAAGGAGAGGAGCAGGGCCTGATTAGCGTGCACGAAGAACAACTCATTACCTCCATTTTCAACTTCCGTGCAACCCTGACCTCCGAAATTATGACACCCACGGCGGAAATCGTTGCCGCTGAACGAAACACGCCCATAGCCGAAATCATTCGCCTGATCAACGAAGAGGGCTATACCCGCATTCCCATCTACAAAGACACCCTGGACCATGTGCTTGGGGTATTGCACGCCAAGGACCTGCTGCGTATCTGCAGTTCCGGCAACGATCAACCGCAGGATATTGAGGAAATCATCAAGCCCTTGCCCCACATTGCAGAATCCAAACCCATCACGGAATTGCTGCGGGAATTTCAAACCAACAAGACGCACATGGCCATGGTGACCGACGAATTTGGCGGTGTGCGCGGCCTGATCACCCTGGAGGACATCATCGAAGAAATCGTCGGTGACATTGACGACGAATACGATACCGAAGAAAGTGGCGTCAAAGTGGTAGACGAACACACCGCCATTGTCGATGCCAAGGTGGACGTTGAATACGTGGAACAGCATTTTGGCATTGACCTGCCTGAAGGACCATATGAATCCATTGGTGGCTTCATTATCCTCCGGCTGGGCAAGGTACCGGAAACAGGAGCGGTCTTGCAGGAAGGGCTGCTCACCTTCAGGGTTTTAAGTGCCGATGCACGCCGGGTAAAAACAGTGCGCATCACCAAGGAATAAAGATGCCAACAGGGTCAAGCAGCGCTGGAGAGCTCCAAAAAAATCCAAAGACACCGCCCTGGCAGCGGGCAGGTACGGCCGTGGTGGCGGCACTGTGCGCAGCCCTGCTCTACAACCTGGCCATGCCCGGCTTAAGTGCCCCAGATGCCTCTGGTTTGGCCAGTCTAAACAGCTGGTGGCCGCTGCTGTTTTTCTGCCTTGTCCCTCTGCTCCTGCTTGTACCACAGTTGCGCCCGGCCCAGGCTGCTGGCGCTGGTTTTTTCTTTGGTCTCGTCGTCCATGGCAGCCAGCTCTTGTGGATTCTCATTGTCCTTGGTCGCTACGGCGGCCTGCCGCTCTGGCTGAGTATACCGGCGCTTTTTTTGCTGGCCGCGTACATGGCGCTGTACAGTGCGCTCTTTTGCCTGCTCTTCTCCTGGCTGCTCAATGGTGCGACCAGCTATCCCCACCCCAGCACCAGTACCTTTATCCGTCTTTGGGCCCCTCCCCTGCTCTGGACAGGGCTGGATGCCTTGCGCGGTGTGCTCTTTACCGGTTTTCCCTGGATGGATCTGGGCTACGGCCTTTTCCGGCAACCGCAGCTCCTGCTGCCGGCAGACCTTGGTGGGCACCATCTGCTCACCTTTGTTCTGGTGCTGATTAATGCGGTCTTTGCCTTGCTCGTTGTCGTGGCCTGGCGCCGCCAGCCACTCCTGCTGCGGGCAGCGCTGCCATCTTTGGTCGCAGCAGGCTGCCTGCTGCTTGCCTTGGGGATTTACTCCTTGTTGCGCTCAGCGGAAACCAACAGTGAAATGGCTGCAGCAACGCAGACGAAAGCAGGCTTGGTCCAAGGCAATATCGAGCAGGATGCCAAATGGACAGAAGACATGAAAAGCGCCACTGTAGAGCGCTATCTTCGCCTTTCCCGCAGCCTGACCAAAGAAACAGCGGAACTGGCTTTGCTTGTCTGGCCGGAAACCGCCCTGCCCTTTTATCCGCAGGACGATCCCCTTGCCAGCCGGGTGGCTGCCTTTGCCGCTTCAGGCACACGGCTTCTCACCGGCGCACCGCTGTACCGCATCGAGGAAAATCAGGCCGGCAGGACCGTGCACCACTACAACGGTGCTCTGCTCTTTGGTACAGACGGCAAGGTGGATGGAGTCTACAACAAACAGCACCTGGTACCCTTTGGTGAATACGTACCGCTCAGGCATGTACTCTTTTTCCTGGAACCGCTTGCCGTCAGCATCGACGACTTTACTCCAGGCCAGGCCAAGGGGCCGCTAACCAGCGGCAACCTGCACCTGGGGGTTCTCATCTGCTACGAGTCTATCTTTCCGGCCATAGCCCGCGACACCACAGCCCTTGGCGCCAACGTGCTGGTCAACATTACCAATGACGCCTGGTATGGTCGCTCCAAGGCGCCAATGCAGTCCCTGGCCATGACAGTACTGCGAGCAGTGGAAAATCGCAGGGCTTTGGTGCGCTCGGCCAACACCGGCATCAGCGGTTTTATCGACCCACTCGGCCGCACCAGCGAGGAAAGTGTTATTTTTACCGAGGCCGCGGCTGTGGCCAGCATTCCCCTGATGCAGTCGCGCACGGTCTTCACCCGCATTGGCCACCGTTTCGGCCTGTTTTGCGCCCTGCTCATCCTGCCCCTTGTCCTCCCGCGGCTTCTGCGCCAACTGGCCAAAAACGGGAAAACACCTCCTTTAGGCAAGGTTCCCGCGAAAAAAATAGGCAGGCCTTGAGTTGTTTTCTGTTTCTGTTTATTATGGAAGACTGCTTTTTTGTCATAATTGGGTATAATTACGAGGTGAACCATGGCAGACATCACAGAATCCGCAGAATCCAAGCAACTCCTGAGCAATCTCAAGGGCCGCATGCTGGCCCTGAAGGAGCATCTTTGACTTGGATAACAAGCGGGAACAAATAGAACTGCTGGAACGGCAAACCTTGAGCCCAGGTTTCTGGGACGATCAGGACAAGGCCAAACAGGTGCAACGCCAGCTGGGCCAACTGCAGGATCTGCTCGGTATCTGGGAAAAAAATTATATCGACCTGGAAGACACTGAACTGCTCCTGGACATGGCCATTGAGGAACGGGACGATGACAGCTACCAGGATATAGTGGGAAGTCTCGCTGGCCTGCGTGAACGCATCGACACGGTTGAACTGGAATGCATGTTTACCGGCGAGCACGATGCCAACAACGCCATTCTCACCATCCACGCGGGTGCAGGCGGCACTGAGGCGCAGGACTGGGTGGGCATCCTCATGCGCATGTATTTACGCTGGGCCGAGGCCCGGGGTTTTAAAACCGACATCCTCGACCTGCTGCCCGGAGAAGAGGCTGGCACCAAAAACGTGGTCATGCTCGTCAAGGGCAAGAACGCCTATGGTCTGTTGCGCTCGGAGCTGGGTATCCACCGGTTGGTGCGTATCTCACCCTTTGACTCCAGTGGCCGGCGACACACCTCATTCGCCTCGGTGATGGTCATGCCGGAGCTGGACGACAGCGTCAACATCGAGATCAACGACAAGGACATCCGCATCGACACCTACCGCGCCAGTGGTGCTGGCGGCCAGCACGTCAACAAGACCGACTCGGCCATTCGCATCACCCATTTTCCCACCGGTATTGTGGTGCAGTGCCAGAACGAGCGCTCCCAGCACAGCAACAAGGATATGGCCATGAAGATGCTCATGGCCCGTCTCTATGAACAGGAGCGCGAAGATCGACTGCGTGCCCAGGAAAATCTGCAGGGCGACAAAAAGGACATTGCCTGGGGCAGTCAAATCCGCTCCTATGTGCTCCAGCCCTACCGGCTGATCAAGGATCACCGCACCGGCGTGGAAGAAGGCAATGTCGAGGCAGTGCTCGACGGCCGGCTGGACGACTTTATCCGCGCCTATTTACTCTGGCAGAAATAACAGCAGGAGGAAAAACCACCATGGCCAGGACGGTGCGCGCCATGCAGGAGGAACGGGAAGAGCTGACCCTGTCTCCCCATGCCTGTATAAGCAGTCGCTCCCGTGGGCGGCTACGGGCCGAAGAAGACAAGTGTGTACTCCGTACCGATTTCCAACGCGACCGCGATCGCATTATCCACAGCAAAACCTTCCGGCGGCTCAAGCACAAAACCCAGGTATTTCTGGCCCCGGCGGGCGACCACTACCGTACCCGTCTTACCCATGTACTGGAGGTATCACAGATTGCCCGCACCATGGCGGTTTGCCTGCGCCTGAACGAGTACCTGACCGAAGCCATTGCCCTGGCCCATGATCTGGGGCACACCCCCTTTGGCCATGCCGGGGAATACAGTCTGAATCTGTTGCATCCCAAGGGGTTTAAACACTATGTGCAGAGTTTGCGTATTGTCGATTTTTTGGAAAACGACGGCAAAGGCCTGAATTTGACTTGGGAGGTACGCAACGGCATTGTCAAACACTCCAAGGGACGGGGCGAAATCTTGCCGGAGAACTCACCCAAACTGGCAGCCACCCTAGAAGGGCAACTGGTACGGGTGGCAGACATTATGGCCTATGTCAACCACGACATGGACGATGCCATCCGCGCAGGCATGATCTCTCCGCAGGATCTGCCCGCGCATCTCAGGCGCGTTTTGGGCGAACGTTCCTCCCAGCGCATCAACGCCATGGTGCGCGATCTGGTGAGCACCACCTTGGCCAGAGATGACGGCAAGCTGCACCTAAGCGATGGCATGAACGAAACCATCACCGAACTGCGTACCTTTCTCTACGACAACGTCTACCGCAACTATCGGGTACACAACGAGTTCGTCAAGGCACAACGCATCATTCGGGAACTGTATGCCTTTTTTCTGGAGCACGAACTGCCCGGCAGCAATTTGCATGCAGGCTGCGCCGAATTGCCGGCACCTGCAAACGCCAGCAAAGAGCGCGAACGTCACCGCCAGGTGTGCGACTTCATCGCCGGCATGACCGACCGCTACGCCATCACCCTGTATACGCAGCTGTTCATGCCAAGACCCTGGAGCGTGCTCTGAAAGAGCATCTCCTCCGGCATGGCCACTGTCACACTTTCTTTCTCTCTAACCCCCAGCATTATTGAACTATTTTAATGGAAGCATCTGTACAGCAATCTGAAAATCCAGGCGGGCTTAGCAAAACCTACGAGTTCAGTACAGTGGAAGAGCGCTGGCTTGCCAAATGGCTTAAAGACGATACCTTTGCCGCTGCCATGGCAGCAGACAAAGCCGCCTTCAGCATTGTCATTCCACCGCCCAATGTCACCGGTGTGCTCCACATTGGCCATGCCCTCAACAATACCCTGCAGGATATTCTGGTGCGCTATCACCGCATGCAAGGCGATAACACCTTGTGGGCTCCTGGTACAGATCATGCCGGCATTGCCACCCAAAACGTGGTGGAACGGCAGTTGGCCAGCGAGGGAAAAAACCGCCACGATTTGGGGCGAGACGCCTTTATCGAACGGGTCTGGCAATGGCGGAAGGAAAAGGGTGGCACCATTGTCAACCAGCTCAAGCGTTTGGGCGCCTCCTGCGACTGGGAGCGTGAGCGCTTTACCATGGATGACGGCCTCTCCCAGGCAGTGCGCGAGGTTTTTGTCCGCCTCTATAACGAAGGGCTGATCTACAAGGGGCACTACATCATCAACTGGTGCCCGCGCTGCCACACCGCCCTGGCCGATGACGAGGTCGAGCACGAAGAGCGCGACGACCTCCTCTACCATATCCGCTACCCGGTAAGCGGGGGTACAGGCGAGGTCGTGGTTGCCACCACCAGGCCTGAAACCATGTTGGGCGACACGGCCGTGGCTGTGCATCCGGAGGATGAGCGCTACAGCCATCTGCACGGAGCCATGATCGAGCTGCCGCTTAGCGGCCGCAGCATTCCGCTTATCTGCGACAGCTATGTGGAGCGCGAGTTCGGCACCGGCGCGCTCAAAGTTACGCCCGCCCATGACCGCAACGACTATGAAATGGGTCTGCGTCACGATCTGCCCCAGCTCAAGGTGCTGGACGACAGCGGCATCATGAATGAAAACGCCGGGCCCTATGCCGGCCAGGATCAGTCTTCCTGCCGCCGCCAGATCGTTGCCGATCTGAAGGCCCAAGGTTTTTTGATCAAGGAAGAGCCCTACCGCCATGCAGTCGGCTGCTGCTACCGCTGCCATACGGTGATAGATCCCAATGTGTCGGAGCAGTGGTTCGTGTCGGTGCGGCCCCTGGCCGACAAGGCAGTGGCTGCGGTGCAGGAAGGCCGCATCAAAATCTACCCCGACACCTGGTACAAGACCTTCTACAACTGGATGGATAACATCCGCGACTGGTGCATCTCCCGCCAGATCTGGTGGGGCCACCGTATCCCGGCCTGGACCTGTCGCGCCTGCAGTAAACTCATTGTGGCTGTGGATGATCCAGATATCTGTCCCTTCTGCGGCAGCAGCAGTCTTGTCCAGGAAGAAGACGTGCTCGATACCTGGTTCAGTTCGGCCCTGTGGCCCTTCTCCACCCTGGGCTGGCCGGAAAAGACCAAAGAACTCGCCACCTTCTACCCCACCTCGGTGCTCATCACCAGTTTTGACATCCTCTTTTTCTGGGTGGCGCGCATGATGATGATGGGCCTGCACTTCATGGACGAGGTGCCCTTCAAAGACGTGTATCTGCACGCCCTGGTGCGCGACAAGTTCGGCAAGAAGATGTCGAAATCAACCGGCAATGTTATTGATCCGCTGGATATGATTGCCCAGTACGGCACTGATGCCCTGCGCTTCACCCTCACCGCCTTTGCCGCCCAGGGCCGGGAAATCCGCCTGGATGAGGAGCGGGTGGACGGCTACCGCCGCTTCATCAACAAGCTATGGAACGCGGCCCGTTTTGCGGAAATGCACCTGAGCCAAGACAGTGGCATCAAACCGCTCACCGAAGGTGAACGGCCCCAAGGCCTGGCCCACCGCTGGATTTTGAGTCGTGCCAATGCCACCATCCGCGAGGTGCGCGCAGCCCTAGACCACTACAACTTCAACGAGGCAGCCTCCAGCTGCTACCAGTTTGTCTGGCACTTTTTCTGCGATTGGTACCTGGAATGGATCAAGCCAGATCTTTTTAGCAAGGATACCGCTGTTGTTAGCGAGGCCCGCGCCACCTTGCTGACCGTACTGGAGCAAACGCTTGCGCTCCTGCACCCCATCATTCCCTTTGTTACCGAGGAAATCTGGAGTCACCTGCCCGGTGAGCGTGCTTACCTGATGCTGGCCCCCTTTCCAGAGCCGTCATCCTCTTGGGACGATGCCCAGGCCGAGGAAGAGATGAAACTTTTGATGGAGGTCATTTCCGGCCTGCGCACCATCCGCACCGGGGCGGAGTTGCATCCGGGCGCGCAGATCAAGGCGAGCATTTTCTGCGCCAACGAGGAAAAACGTGCTCTCCTGCACCGCTACCAGGCCGACATTATGGCCCTGACCAGAGCCAGTGAGCTGACTTTTGCTGCGGAAGGGAAGGTGCCCAACGACGCTGGCCATGCCCTGGTGCAGGATGTGGAGCTGGTGGTGCCGCTCAAGGGTTTGATTGACGTGGCGGGTGAGCTGGAAAAACTGACCAGAGAGCGGGGCAAGTTGCAACAGGAACTGACCCGCATCAACGCCAAGCTTGCCAACAAGCAGTTCACCGGCAAGGCGCCTGCGGCGGTGGTGGCCAAGGAGCGCGAAAAGGCGCAGGAACTGGAGGCCAGGCTCGCAAAAAATCAAGAATCCATCCAACGTATGCAGGCCCTGGGCTGACCATGGACACCTTTTTACTTGATCCCCTGCTGCACCGTTTCCTTACGGAAGATCTGGAACACGGTGATATCACCACTGAAGCTATCTTTACCCAAAACGATCACGCCAGTGCCTCTTTTATCTCCAGATGCGCCATGGTTTCGGCCGGCATGGCCAGCGTGGCTGCCCGGGTCTTTGCCTTGCTCGATAGCGAGGTGCGCTGCACCCGGGCCGTGGCAGACGGCACCCGGGTGGAGGCAGGCGCAGTCCTGCTCAAGATCAGCGGACCAACCCGCTCCATGCTGCGGGGTGAGCGGGTGGCGCTCAACCTGGTACAACGGCTCTGTGGCATTGCCACCTACACCCGGGCCTTTGTCGAGCAGGTGCAGGATTTGCCGGTGGTCATCACTGATACCCGTAAAACCACACCCGGCCTGCGGCTTTTGGAGAAGTACGCAGTGCGGGTGGGCGGGGGCCACAACCATCGCTACAGCTTAAGCGACGGCGTGCTCATCAAAGATAACCACATCGCGGCCTGCGGCTCCATCACCGAGGCAGTGCGGCGGGTGCGCAGCCGGGTACCGCACACCATCAACGTCGAAGTGGAAACCACGACGCTTGCCGAAGTGAAGGAATGCCTGCAACTCAAGGTGGGGCTGATCATGCTCGACAATATGCCGCCTGCGCTCATGCGTGAGGCCGTAGCTTTGATCGATGGCCGGGCCCTGGTGGAGGCCTCGGGCGGGGTCAATATGGACAATGTGCGGGCCATTGGCGAAAGCGGGGTGGATATTATTTCCATTGGTGGCCTTACCCATTCAGCCCCGGCCTGTGATATCGGCATGGATTGGGATACAGGCACACCCGCATAGACCACACAAACTATGTAATACCATGGCAGAACGGCCGCGCCGTTCACCTGTTGAAACACTACCATGACCAAAAGACTTTTTGTCGCGCTCGATCCACCGGCACAGGTGCGAGACGAGCTGACGGCACTATGCACCGGCCTGCCCGATGTGCGCTGGACTCCACCGGAACAGTTGCACCTGACTTTGTGCTTCATCGGCGAGGTCAGCAGCAACAGCTTCCTCGATATCCAGGAGGCCCTGCAGGAAGTGGCGACCCCTGCCTTTACCCTCAAGCTGAAAGGGCTTGGCCTGTTTCCCCCCCGGCGCACGCCGCGAGTACTGTGGACCGGTGTGCAGACAAGTAGCACTTTGACAATCCTGCAACGCAAGGTGACCACCCAACTGCGCCACAGTGGTATAACACTGGAAAAACGTAAATTTATACCCCACATCACCCTGGCACGACTGCAGGAAGGCGCACTTCCCCGACTGCAGCGCTACCTGGGCGCGCATGCGCTTTTTAACAGTACTCCTTTTATGGTGGAGCACTTTACCTTGTATTCCAGCGTGCTCGGCCGCAATGGGGCTACACACCTGGCAGAAGTCGAATATGCCTTGTCGACGCAGGAGCAGGGAAACGGGGAATAAAAAAGCGGCCTGCGCGTGGATGCGCAGACCGCTTGAGCATGCTGGAGGCGACGAGCGGATTTGAACCGCTGAATAATGGTTTTGCAGACCACTGCCTTACCGCTTGGCTACGTCGCCAACGTAACTGCTGCCCAACTTAAACAATAGGCAAGCGTTTGACAAGTAAGAAATCTATTAAGAAATCTACGGGCCTCAAGTTAAGAGGCATAAAAAACTATTATATTGTTGTCCAAAAACAGTCACCATACATATGCCTAGCACCCTGCCTGCCCTTTTACAAGATACCGAAGAAAGCCTCCGCATCCTGCAGGAGCGAATCGGCCACCAGTTCAACTCCCAGTTGCTGCTCCTGCGGGCGCTGATTCACAGCTCTTTTGCCTTTGAAAATCCATATGCCAGCCAGCACAATGAAACCCTGGAGTTTTTGGGCGATTCTGTCCTGGACTTGACCTTGGGCTTTATCCTGCTTACCCGCTTCCCGGAGCTGCGTGAAGGCAAACTCACCCGTATCCGTGCAGCCCTGGTCAGTGAAAATGGGCTCACCACCAGTGCCAGGGCAATACATTTGGGTGAACATCTGCTCCTGGGTAAGGGAGAGGAGAGCTCTGGTGGTCGTGACAAACCATCCATCCTTTCCAGTGCCTATGAGGCACTTCTGGGCGCCATCTTCCTGGATGCTGGCTATGATACCGCTCTGGACTTTGTCCGCCGCCACTTTGAAAAACAGCTGGACACGCAACAGGAACAGCTCTTGAGCAGTGACGCCAAAAGCGCCCTGCAGGAGTACCTTCAAGAACACCACAACGAAGGCCCTTGCTACACTCTCTGCGGCGAGGAGGGGCCTGCCCATGCCCGCATTTTCTCGGTATCTGTCAGCTTTCGTGGGCAGGAACTTGGCCGTGGGCAGGCAGGCAGCAAAAAAGAGGCGGAACAGCAGGCAGCCCAGGCAGCTCTGCTGCACCTGCGCCAGGGTAGCCAGGAAAAACACTGACCCGTGTCTGCCTTTGCCATGCCTACGATTATTCCCCTTTTTATCCCCCACGAAGGTTGCCCGCATGCCTGCAGTTACTGCAACCAGTTCCATACCCGTCCCCTTGACCGCCCGGGCCAGCCCCACCATACGCGCCTGACCCCGCAGGAAATCCATCTGCACATAGAGACCTGGCTTGCCCGGTTGCGCCCTCAACGGAAAAAACTGGTACAGGTTGCCTTCTATGGCGGCAGTTTCACTGCCCTGTCCCAGAAGCGCCAAGTCGAACTTTTAACTGCAGTACAGCCCTATCTTAAAGCAGGGCTGGTGCATGGTATCCGCCTTTCCACCCGGCCGGATTATATCGAGCAAGACCAGCTGCACCTGTTACGCCAGCACGGTGTTTGCCTGATTGAACTGGGAGTGCAGTCCTGTGATGACAGCGTGCTTGCACGCGCACGTCGTGGACATAGCCATGCCGACAGTCTGCGCGCCTCGGCATGTATCCGTGCCTCTGGACTACAGCTGGGCTGGCAGCTCATGGTCGGTATGCCTGGAGAAAGCTTTGCCGGCATACGCCGGATGACCGCTGCCTGTATCCGCGAGCAGCCCAACTGTATCCGTATTTATCCCTTGGTAGTGCTCCGCGGCAGCGCCCTGGAAAAGGAATGGCGCGGCGGCGGCTTTCAACCGCTCTCCCTTCCCAAGGCCGTACTCTTCACTGCCTACATGAAAAAACGCTTCGATGCCCACGGGCTTGCGGTTATCCGCATGGGTTTGCAACCTAGCCTGGAACTGGAACAGAACATTCTGGCCGGACCCTATCATCCCGCCTTTGGCGAACAGGTCGCAGCCAGGCTCATGCTTAAGAAGACCCGCAAACTCCTGAGCCGGCATCGCGGGCCCGAACCCTGCATTCTGCGCATTGCCCCAGGCGATATGTCCATCTTTACCGGCATACGGCGCGCCAATCTCAAGCGTCTGGAAGCCCTTGGCCTGCGCTCCCGCTTCATCTTGCGCACCGATGCCTGCCTGCCCCGCCAGAGCCTGCAGATGCAGGTACTTTCTTCTCATAATACAACCTGACCCTGACCCAACACCATGCTCAGCATCACCAATCTTTCTTTGCAATACAGCGGCAAGTACCTCTTCCGGGAGGTGTCTGCGCAAATCCATAGCGGCGACCGGGTTGGCCTGGTGGGGGTCAATGGGGCAGGTAAATCTACCCTGATGCGCATCATGTGTGGTGCTGTGGAAAGCGATCCCGGGGTTATCAACCGCGCTGGTTGGTTTCCCGTGGCCTACCTGCCCCAGGAGCAGAGTTTGGCCGGTCGGGGCCGCACCCTGTATGAAGAAGCCCAAAGCGCCTTTGATACGGTGCTGGCGCAACAGGAAGAGTTGGAGGAACTCAACCGGCAGCTGGCTGATATCAGCCCGGATGATGCGGCCATGGACAGCTTGCTCGCCCGGCAGGGCGAGCTGCAGCATTTGCTGGAAGACAGCGACCTCTTTCGCATGCGGCCCCGCATTGAGCAGGTACTCTTTGGTCTTGGTTTTAAGCAGGAGGATCTGGACAGGGATCTGGGCAGTTTTTCCGGCGGCTGGATCATGCGTCTGCTTCTGGCCAAGCTGCTCTTGCAAAAACCAGCGCTGCTGCTGCTGGATGAGCCCACCAACCACCTGGACCTCGACTCCCTCACCTGGCTGGAAGATTTTCTTTTGCAGTACCAGGGGGCCATGGTGCTCATTTCGCACGACCGTGCCTTTCTCGATCGCATCACCAGCATCACCTGGGAATTGAGCCTGGGCAAGTTGAGTGTCTTTCGTGGCAATTACTCGCACTATCTGGCGGAAAAGGCGCAGCGCCTGGAGCTGGAACGGGCCGCCTACGACAACCAGCAGGCCTTGATCCGCCAGACCGAACGCTTCATCACCCGCTTCCGCGCCAAGTCCACCAAGGCACGCCAGGTGCAGAGCCGGGTCAAACAGCTGGAAAAGATGGAGCTGATCGAACTCTCGGAAACAGAGCGCAGCATCCGCTTTGGTTTTCCGCCAGCCGTGGCCTCGGGCCGGGATGTGCTCACCTTGCAGGGTGTGGGCAAGAGCTTCAAGGGCAAAAAGGTCTTCCAGGATATGTCTTTCTCGTTGCAGCGGGGCGACAAGCTGGCGGTGATCGGCGTGAACGGCGCGGGCAAGACTACGCTTCTGAAGATACTGGCCGGACTGGAGAAAGCGGAGGGAGACATCAAATACGGCCATCATGTGATGCTTTCTTATTTTGGCCAGCACCAGGCCCAAGAACTGGCCGGCGAGCTAAGCATTGTCGATACCGTTTACCACGCAGCCACCGAGATGAGCATCACCCAGGTGCGCTCGCTGTTGGGCGCCTTTCTCTTCACCGGCGATGCAGTAGAAAAGCAGGTGCGGGTGCTCTCCGGCGGGGAGAAATCGCGGGTGGCCTTGGCCAAAATGCTGGTACGGCCGGCCAACCTCATGCTCTTGGACGAACCCACCAACCACCTGGACATGAGTTCGCAGGAAGTTTTGCAAGAGGCCATGGCCCAGTATGAGGGCACGATTATTGTGGTGTCGCACAACCGCTTTTTCGTTAACTCCTTTGTCAACAAGGTGCTGGAAATTAAAGATGGCCGTGCCACCCTGCACCAGGGCAATATTGACGACTACCTGGAGCGTCGCCAGCAGTTGGAGGCGGCGAGCAGCCCGGACAATGCCTCCGGGCAGGCGGCTGGGGCTGTCCCTGACAACAGTGAAGAGTTCGGCCGCAATCCTGACAGAAAGGAGCTGCGCAGGCAGCGGGCGCAGGAACGCCAGGCCCTGAACAAAAAACTTGGTCCGTGGAAAAAGAAAAATGATGCGGCCGAAGCTGAAATAGAGCGACAAGAGGTGCGCAAGACCGAACTGGAAGCCCTGATGGCCGATCCGGAACTGTACAGCGATCAGCAGCGCTGGGCCGAGGTCAGCCGCGAATACGCCCAGGTGGATCGGCATCTGGAGCGAGCCTATCAACGCTGGGAAGAGGCCCAGGAAGCGATGAGCGCCATTGAAGCGGACTTGAACGACTGAGCTTGAACCGAAGCGGATGAACAGAAAACTATTTCCTGACGGTTCTTCTCTGGGGTGCAAGCGGGATATGCTTGCAATGTGACGGCTAAAGGGGATACATTCACTCCTTTGTGGAATGATGAAAACCGCTCCATAACTGAGCGGTGTAGGAATACACACGGCGCATGCCTGTGCCCAAGGAGGGCTCATGAAAAAAATGTGGATAGCCATTGCCGCTGCACTGCTTGTAGTGATCGGTTTGGTTCTTTTTGTACCAAGTCGGCAAAGCAGCCCAACAGCAGAGGATCTGGCCGAATACATGCCCCAGGATGCCCTGCTGGTACTCTCGCTGACCAACCTCAACACCGTCACCGACAACTTCGCCGCAAGCCCGCTGGGCCAGTTTTTCGCCAAAGACACCATGCACGCCATTCTTGCGGACATGGACGCAACGTCTGATACAATCCAGGCCTATGATCAGTGGTTTGACAGCATCACCAACACCATGAAAAATCCGGTTTTCCGTACGGTTTTTGGCGATGATTTGACCATGGCGCTTCTACCACCAGATACACAACTCCTCTCGGAAGATCCGGGACAGGCCCTCCGCCGCGCAGCGCTCGTCTACGCCACCACCAATGCAGGGGCTGCGGCCGAACTCTTCGGCGGCATGGCCAAGGGAATCACCGTCAGCAAGGAGCAGACCGATGGTCTGGAGCTGACCCGCATCCAGGTGGATAACGGCAGGGAAATTTTCTACGGCTACAATGCAGGAGGATTGGTTCTCCTGGCCCAAGACAAGGTGCCCCTTGTAGCCGCCATACAAACCAAGGAGTCCGGCACCTCCCTGAAGACACAGGCCACATACCTGGAGGCCACTGATTTCTGGCGGAAGGAATCCACACCCTCCGACACCTACAGCCGCGCCTATTACAACCTGGCCGGTATCGCCGCCCTGCTGGCCCGACTGGATCAAGATCAGGACACCCAAGACATCGCCTCGTATCTGCAAGGCATGGACTATGGCTACGATGTCACTGGCAAGACCACCAAGGGTTTACAGAACAAGAGCCGGATCAAGCTGCGCTATGAACAACTGCACGACGTTTTCAAAGCCATGGTGGATGCAGCCGCAGCTGAAGGTCCAGCCCCCCTGGCCCTGCTGAACGAGCACACCCTGTTCTTCCAATGGGGTTACTCGCTCAAACCAGAATCTCTGCTAGCCCTGATAGCCACCGAGGACCAGGAAGAGTATGCCAGCCTGCAGCAGGAGGCACAAGATATCCTTGGTATTCCCCTGGAAGATGCAGCCGCTTCCTTTGGTCCGCTCTATGGCCTGGTACTCAATGATGTCGTGGAAACCGGTATTTTCCCGCTGCCAGACATAACGGTCTTTGCCTCTGTGCGTAACCGTACCAACATGAACAGCATTGCCACTGCCCTCAACCAGCAAATGAGCGCTGCCCTTGGCCTTACCGGTCAAGAACAGCAGCTGGCAGGCAATATCCAGCTTTACTCCTGGCCACTGATGAGCGATATCGGCCTGGTTCCGGCTTTGGGCTTGAGCGACAACTTTGTTTTGCTTGGTTCCATGCAAAGTTCTGTGCAGCCACTGCTCACTAGCCTGAATCAGTCGACCGTAAAACTCCCTGCGACCTTGGCAGAGCAACTGGGTCCGGAATTGAGTAAAATGCTCGGCCAGGCCAACAGCGGCGTCTACCTGCTGCGCTCCGCGCAACTGGCAGGCAAATCGCAATCCACCCTGGAACTGCTCAACTCCCTGGCTGTTCCCACTACAGGGATGAGTTTCAACCGCTTCAGTCAGGAGATAGTCAAACTCATGCAGGCCACAGACCTGGTAGCCGGAGCGAGCAGTATCAGCAAGGAGGCAGCGCACTTGAATTGGAATACAGAAACGGTGTGGGTTAAAGCGGCAGCCCCTCAGGCGGCCAGCACCACGCCAGCCGGCAACGCACAATAAAAAAAGCCAACTCCATGCAGCTGCATCCCTGGGTAAAATCAGGCGGCGCAGTTCCAGATGCTGGAAAAGGCTTGCTGTAAAAGGGGCAGAAGGAGTATGGATGCCTTCCTGCAAAACATTCACACTACAGACAAAAGCAGCTATGTTTCGGGCCTGTTGCACCATCGGTGACGCCAACCCACGATCCAATCCACTCGCTGCGGGCAAGGAGTAACAAATTATGGCAGAGGAACTGCAAGAACAACTCTGGCTTTCCGGTAACGAGGCCATCGCGCTTGGCGCCTGGGAGGCAGGGGTACGGGTTGCCTCCGGCTACCCGGGAACGCCATCCACGGAAATCATGGAAAATCTTGCCGGCTACGAGGGCGTGTATACCGAATGGGCACCCAACGAAAAGGCGGGACTGGAGGTGGCTCTCGGTGCCTCCTTTGCCGGTGCACGCGCGCTCGCCACCATGAAACACGTGGGCCTGAACGTAGCGGCAGACCCGCTCTTCACCTCTGCCTATACCGGAGTGCGCGGTGGTCTGGTCATCATTACTGCCGACGATCCGGAGATGCACAGCTCCCAAAACGAGCAGGATAACCGCAACTACGCCTTTGCCGCCAAGATGCCCATGCTGGAGCCATCCGATCCGGCCGAGGCGCGCTCCATGATGCAGCGCGCCTACAGCTTAAGCGAAGAACTGGATACCCCGGTGCTGCTGCGCACCACTACCCGCATTGCCCATGTGAAAGGGGTGGTGCCCAAGGGTGAGCGCCAGCAAACACCCGAGCCGAGCATAGAAAAAACTCCGGCCAAACTGGTGATGCTGCCCGGCCTGGCCAAACTGCGCAGGCTGGCCATGGAGGAGCGCATGGCCAAGATGCGCGAGCTGGCCGAAACTTTGCCCGAAAACCGGATTGAACCCGGAGAGGGTCGGCGGGGCTTTATCTGCGCAGGAGTTGCTTACAACTATGTAAAAGAGGCCTTTCCCAAGGCGCCGGTGCTGAAACTGGGCATGGTTTGGCCACTTCCCGAGCAGAAAATTCGGGAATTTGCTGCCAGCGTGGACGAATTGATGGTCGTGGAAGAGCTTGATCCCTTTCTGGAGACGCACATCAAGGCCATGGGCATAACCTGCCATGGTAAGGATCTGATTCCCAGCCGGGGTGAGCTGAACTCTTTTCTGGTGCGCAAGGCCATTGAGCCCGACTCGGTGGGCGAACCCTTCAAACCGCTCGAGCTGCCGATGCGGCCGCCTAACATGTGTGCTGGCTGCCCGCACCGGGGCATTTTCTACGGCCTGTCCAAGATGAAGGATGTCTTTGTGTCGGGCGATATTGGCTGCTACACCCTCGGATTCTTACCACCCCTTTCCGCCATAGATGCCTGCGTCTGCATGGGCGCCTCAATCACGGTGGCCCACGGCATGGCCAAAGCCCTGGGGGATAGCGGCACTGGTAAGGTGGTGGCCGTACTGGGTGACTCCACCTTCATGCACTCCGGTATCACCGGCCTTTTGAACGCAGTCTACAACAGCTCCTACGCCTCGGTGATCATCCTGGATAACCGCACCACGGCCATGACCGGGCATCAACCCAATCCGGCCAGCGGCAAGGGCATCCATGGTGATGTCGCCCCCCAGCTCGATCTGGAAAAACTTTGCCAGGCCCTGGGCGTGCCCAGGGTGGTGGTGGTCAACCCGCACGATGTGGAGGCCACCCGTGAGGTCTTAAAAGAGGAAATCGCCTCGCCGGATCTCTCGGTGATCATCAGCCGCGCACCCTGTGTGCTTTTGCCGGAGGAGGCGCGGCGTAAAAAACCAGTCTATTACACCAAAACGGAAAACTGTACCGGCTGTACCCTGTGTGTACAGATGGGCTGCCCAGCCATCAGCTGGACACCGCTTGGCCCGGAGGAAGCCGTGGCCCGGGGCTACCGTGAAAAACAAAAGGGCTTTGCTCGCATCACTGAACTGCAATGTAATGGCTGCGGCCAGTGCGCAGCGGTTTGCAAGTTCGAAGCCATCACCCGTTACGAGGAGGAAGGCGCATGAAACCAAGTGGCAATATCCTCTTTACCGGAGTTGGCGGCCAGGGCATCCTGCTGGCCAGTGAACTCACCGCCCATGCCCAACTGGCCGCTGGCTTTGATGTGAAAAAAAGTGAAGTACACGGCATGGCCCAACGGGGCGGTTCGGTGGAGGCGCACCTGCGCTACGGGGAGAAAGTATATTCTCCTTTAATTGATCCCGGTGCTGCAGATATTCTTGTGGCCTTTGAAATTTTGGAGGCAGCCCGCTACCTACCCTATTTGCATAAAGACAGTGCAGTGGTGGTCAATACCCAGAAAATCCTGCCGCCTGCGGTGGCCTTGGGCAAGGCTGAATATCCTGCCAATATTCTTGACGAACTGAGATCGCGCCAGATTAATGTGGTGGTCATTGATGCCCTTGCCGTAGCCCAGGAGGCAGGAGAACTTCTCACGGTCAATGTGGCCATGGTGGGCGCCATGTCCAACTTTTTGGCTGTTGATCAGGAAATTTTTCTACAGGTGATCGATACAACCGTGAAGGAGCAGTTCCGCAGGGTGAATAAAAAGGCCTTTCTAGCTGGACGGGCAGCGGTGCATGCCTGAACGGTCGGCAAAACGGTATTACATGAGGCGTTCATGATCGGGATTGATGAAATAGAAACCTTGCCCAGGACAGGGCTAGAGTCCATTCAGCTGCAGCGTCTGCAGGCACTGGTGACGCGGGTCTATGCCAGTGTGCCGCCATACCGGAAAAAGATGGAGCAGGCTGGCATCAAGCCTGAAGACATCCGCACCTTAGACGATCTGCAGCATTTACCCTTCACCACCAAGGAGGATCTGCGCGACAACTACCCCTACGGGCTGTTCGCTGTGCCCATGGAGGAGGTCATCCGCCTGCACGCCTCTTCCGGCACCACCGGCAAACCCACGGTGGTGGGTTACACCATGACCGATATTCAGCTCTGGTCTGCGGTGATGGCCCGTTGCCTGGCCATGGCTGGCGTCCATCGCGGTGATCTGGTACACAATGCCTATGGTTATGGACTGTTCACCGGCGGCCTGGGGGCACACTACGGTATCGAGGCCTTGGGTGCCACGGTTATACCAGTGTCCGGGGGCAACTCCAAACGCCAAATCACTATTATGCGCGACTTTGGCTCAACCGTGCTGCTTTCCACCCCATCCTATGCCCTCAATCTGGCAGATGCCATGCAGGACGCAGGCATTGATCCAGGTGATCTGAAACTGCGGGTGGGTATCCACGGGGCTGAACCCTGGAGCGTGAACATGCGCGAAGAGGTGGAGCGCAAACTCGGCCTGCGGGCAGTCGATATCTACGGACTTTCTGAAATAATCGGCCCGGGCGTGGCCATGGAATGCCTGCATTCCAGGCAAGGCATGCACATCCTGGAGGACAATTTCCTGCCGGAAATCATCAACCCAGATACCTTGGAAACCCAACCGCTGGAAACAGAGGGCGAATTGGTTTTCACCACCCTGACCAAGGAAGCCCTGCCGCTGATCCGTTACCGCACCAAGGATATTTCCCGCCTCACGCTTGAGCCCTGCGACTGCGGCCGCAGCCTGGTGCGCATGGCCAAAGTCAGTGGCCGCAGCGATGATATGCTGATTATCCGCGGGGTGAACGTGTTCCCCTCGCAGGTGGAACATGTGCTCATGGGCATCAACGGCGTGGAACCGCATTATCAGATCGAGGTGAGCCGGGATGGCAGCCTGGATGTGATGGCCGTGCTGGTGGAGGTGAGTGAGCGCGTTTTTTCAGGAGAAATCAAAGTATTGGAACATTTGACCAGAAGCATTCAAAGGGAAATAAAAGACATGCTCGGGGTAAGTTGCCAGGTGAGACTGGTTGAACCCCGCAGTATCCAGCGCTCCGAAGGCAAGGCGCAACGGGTCATTGATCGGCGTGCCCAGTAGGAGGCTAGTGACCAACCAGAGCAGGGACCAAGGACTTCTGTCACACCCCATGCCCACATCTTTATTCGGGAGGCACCATGCAGGTTGAACAAATTGCCGTTTTTCTCGAAAACAAATCCGGCCGCCTGGCTGAGATCACCTCGATTCTGGCAGCCAACGACATCAATATCCGGGCACTTTCCGTGGCCGATACCGCTGATTTTGGCATCCTGCGCCTGATTGTCAATCATGTGGAAAAAGCACAGGAAGTGTTGAAAAATGGCGGATTTACGGTCAGCAAAACCGATGTGGTGGCCGTGGCTGTGCCCGACCGCGTGGGTGGTCTAGCCGAAGTGCTCCGCACTGTGACCGAAGGCGGCTACAATGTGGAGTACATGTATGCCTACGCCCACCGGGCCGACGGCAGCGCGGTCATGATCTTTCGCTTCGACGATATGCCCGGTGCCGTGGCCATGCTCAAGGAAAAAGACTTTGCCCTGGTCTCCAGCCATGAAATCTGCGCTACCTGAGGTATTTTGGCCAGCATCAGCAGCTTGCACAGTCCGCCATGAGTCTTGAGCTTTTTTTCCAGTACCTGGTCGCTGGTATTACCTACGGTGCAGTGTATGCGGTGGTTGCCGTTGGCTTCAACATCATCTACAACAGCACTGGCATCATCAATTTTGCCCAGGGCGAATTCGTTATGCTGGGCGGCATGATCGCCATCAGCCTCGTCCAGTGGCTGCCGCTTGCCTGGGCCATTGCCGCGGCTGTTGCCCTGACCATGCTTATTGGCGCGCTCATGGAACTGTGCTGCATCCGTTGGTTGCGTCAACCCAGCATCCTGCAGATGCTCATCATCACCATCGGCATATCCATCCTGCTCCGTGAGGGGGCGCTGCACATATGGGGTGAGGGTATCCGTAGCCTGCCATACTTTTATGGCGACGCCATCACTGCCTGGACATTCGGCCCGGTGCGTCTGTCGCCGCAAGTTGTCTGGGTGCTTTTAGCCTGTGGCTGCATGGTGGCTGCGCTGCACCTGTTTTTCAACCGCAGCACCCTTGGCCGGGAAATGCGTGCCTGCGCGGTGAACCGTACTGCTGCAGCCCTGTGCGGCATCAAGACCCGCAACATGGTCACCCTTTCCTTTGTGCTCAGCGCAGGCATGGGCGCCCTGGCCGGCTGCATGATCTCGCCCATCACCTACACCCAGTACGACTCGGGCGCAGCCCTGGCTCTCAAGGGTTTTACCGCCGCCATCCTCGGCGGTCTGGGCAACTCCATGGCGGCAGTCGCGGCTGGTTTGCTCTTGGGTATCCTCGAAGCCTTTTCCATCACCCTGGTACCTTTAGCCTTTCAGGATGCAGTGGCTGTCAGCCTGCTTTTACTCATCCTGTTCATCAAGCCCCACGGCTTGTTCGGCTCATCTGCGGTCGCCCGGCTCAAGGCATTCTAATGGTGGGACAGATGCGCACATCCCAGGCCAAGCTGGGCCTGTTGGTTGCGGCCGTGGTCCTGGTGCAGTTTTTCACCAGCATAACCGGCACCGAGTACTACCTTACTCAACTGACCATGGCCGCCTATTACGGCCTGGTGGTCATCGGACTCTGTGCGCTCATGGGGTATGCCGGCCAGATCTCCATCGGCCACGCAGGCTTTTTCGCCATTGGCGGCTATATCTCTGCCCTGCTGACCACCTACGACCTTACCCCCTTTGCCGCCAGCCCGGTGGTCGGACTACTCAAGCAGGCCGGCTTGCTCTTCACCTGGGAAAATCTCTATGGCGAGAGCCTGCTCACCTGTGCCCCATGGACGGCCGGCCTTGCCGCCATTACCGTGGCTGCCCTGGTCGCCCTGGTATTAGGCGTACCGGTACTCAAGCTGCGCGGACATTACCTGGCCATGGCCACCTTGGGTTTTGGCACCATTATTTACCGCATGGTGTTGGCACTGCCCGCCTTCGGCGAAGCAGACGGCATCTCCCAGGTGCCTGGCTTTGTGCTGTTGCCCGCAGGCTTACTCAGCCCAGGGGCTATCATGATCACCGGGGAGAGCAACCTGCGTATCTTCAACTACTATGTAGCCTGGACCGTGCTGCTCTTGGGACTGCTGCTGTTGCTCAACCTGATGACCCGTTCCCGCTCGGGCCGGGCCCTGCGTGCCCTGCACGGCTCAGAAGAAGCAGCCGAGGCCTGTGGCGTGGATACCAGCCGCGCCAAGCTGCAGGTCTTTGTACTCAGCGCGGTCTACGCCGCCCTGGCCGGTGTACTGCTCACCCACTTCAACGAGGGTATAGGCCCGGAGGAGGCCACGGTGATGAAATCGGTACGCTATGTCGCCCTGGTGGCTGTTGGCGGTATGACCAGCCTCTGGGGTGCATTGATTATGGGAGTTGGCCTGTCCTTTCTCTCCCTGCGCGGGGTCTTTGGCAGCTACGACGATGCGGTTTTTGGCCTGATTCTTTTGGCAGTGATGCTCTTTGCACCTGGCGGCCTGTTGCAGTTGAGCAACCGCATTCCCTGGCGACGCCTGTGGCCCGCCACTCGCCACAGACAGAGCTGAGAGCCCCCATGCTCGAACTACACAAAGTGCACAAACATTTTGGCGGCCTGCAAGCGGTGGACAATGTTAGTTTCACCGTGGCCACCGGCTGCATCAAGGGGGTGATCGGCCCCAATGGCGCAGGCAAAAGCACACTCTTTAACCTAATTGCCTGCAACACCCCGCTCAGCAGTGGGAGCATCCGCTTGAATGGCCGGGAGATTCAAGGGCTCAAAGCCTATCAGACCGCTGCCCTGGGCATTGCCCGCACCTTTCAAAACATCAAGCTCTTTAGCGGTATGAAGGTGCTGGAATGTGTGATGGTGGGGGCACATACCAGGGGCCGGGCCGGCTTCCTCGCCGGCATGCTGCCCCTGCCCAAACACCGGCGAGAAGAGGCGGCCATTCGGGATAAAAGTATGGCCTGTCTCGAATTTTTAAATATCGCAGATCTTGCCCACAGTCCCACAGATGCCCTCGCCTTTGGCCAGCAACGGGCAGTGGAGCTGGCCCGGGCCCTGGCTGCTGATCCGCAGCTGCTGCTCTTAGATGAACCCGCAGCCGGCCTCAACATCTACGAAACCGCAGAACTTGGCCGTCTGATTACAACAATCCGGGAACAGAACATCACCGTACTCTTGGTGGAGCACGATATGTCCTTGGTCATGGATATTTGCGATGAAATCGTGGTGCTCAGTTCAGGCCGCAAGCTGGCAGAGGACAGTCCCACGAACATTCAGCGCAATCCCGAGGTCATCGCTGCCTATCTGGGGGAGGACCATGAACCGGCCAGATAAAAGCACAGTTGCCCGGCGCTTCAGCCCAGGCCATCAGGAGCTGCAGCCATGCTGACCATCCGTAACCTGGAAAGCGGCTATGGGCAGCTGCGGGTGCTGAAAAATATCTCTCTGCATGTGCGGTCAGGGGAAATTGTCGCCATCATCGGCGCCAACGGGGCAGGCAAGACCACCCTCGTGCATGTGGTGGCCGGCTTACTTAAACCCTGGCGGGGAGACCTGTTCTTCCAGGAAGAGGATATCACCCGTACTCCAGCCGAGGTCATGGCTGCCCTGGGCTGTGTGCTGGTGCCGGAAGGACGCCAAGTCTTTGCCTCCATGAGCGTGGAAGACAATCTGTTGCTGGGCGGCTCCATCCTGCGTAAAAGAAACGGTACAGCAGCCCTGCGGAGCCAGATGGAGCAGCAATACGCCCGTTTTCCCGTGCTCCAGGCCAGGCGCAGCCAGCTGGCCGGCACACTTTCGGGTGGCGAGCAGCAGATGCTGGCCATGGCGCGCGCGCTCATGGCCAAACCGCGTCTAGTGATGATGGATGAACCCTCCACCGGCCTGGCTCCACTCATTGTGCGGGAAATTTTCACCATTATTGCCCAGCTCCGTGCCGAAGGCAACACCGTGCTGCTCATTGAACAAAACGCCCGGGCTGCGCTGGACATTGCCGACCGTGGTTATGTGTTGGAAACCGGCAAAATCATTGTGCAGGGCAAGGCTGCAGAACTTTTGGCCAACAACGATGTGCAACGGGCCTATCTGGGCAGGGAACAAATAGGCTGAGCTGTGGCTGGCCGGCCATTCTTCGCCTGTCAGTACCACAATCCTTTACAAACCTTTATACAAATTCAACCGCTATGCTCTGGGAACCGGACAAGGAATGTATCAAAGAAGATGATCTCAAACAGCTTCAGCTGGAACGGCTGCAGTCTACCCTCTACCGGGTGGGCACCCATGTCCCCTTTTACAGGAAAAAGTTTGCGGAGCTGCGCGTCAACCACGATGATATCCACTCCCTGGATGATCTGCGCCGCCTACCATTTACCGTCAAACAGGATCTGCGCGACAACTATCCCTATGGTCTCTTTGCCGTACCCCTGCGCGATGTAGTGCGGGTACACGCCTCCTCCGGCACCACCGGCCAGGCCACGGTAGTGGGATACACTAAAAATGACATCAGAACCTGGTCAAATCTGGTGGCCCGCATCATTACCGCGGCAGGCGTGGGCAAGAACGATGTCATCCAAATCGCCTTTGGCTATGGCCTGTTCACTGGCGGTTTTGGTCTGCACTACGGCGCCGAGCTGATCGGCACCTCGGTCATCCCCATATCTGCGGGTAATACCAAACGCCAAATCCAGATCATGCAGGATTTCAAGAGCACGGCCCTGGTGAGTACACCCTCCTATTCGCTGGTCCTGGCTGATACCATGATGGATATGGGCATCAACCCCAGCGGCCTTTCTCTGCGCTACGGCCTCTTTGGCGGAGAACCCTGGTCAGAAGCCATGCGACAGGAGATCCACCAGAAACTGGGCATCCTAGCCACCGACAACTATGGCCTATCGGAAGTAATGGGCCCGGGTATTTCGGGCGAGTGCCAGGAATGCAATGGTCTGCACATCAATGAGGACCATTTCCTGGTGGAGGTGCTGGATCCTGTCACCCTGGAGCCCGTGCCAGAAGGAGAAGTGGGCGAGCTGGTCATCACTACCCTCACCAAGGAGGCCTTTCCCATGATCCGCTACCGCTCCAGGGATCTGAGCCGCATCCTGCCCGGCACCTGTCCCTGCGGCCGCAGCTTCAAACGGATGGAACGGGTAATGGGCCGCAGCGATGACATGCTGATCATCAAAGGGGTCAACATCTTTCCGCTGCAAATTGAAAAGGCACTCTTTGAGGTGGAAGGTACCAAGCCACACTACCAGATCATTGTGGAACGGGAACACCATGCCGACCGGGTGACCGTACTGGTGGAGGTGACAGAATCCCTTTTTTCCGACCAGATGAAAAAACAACGCGAGATCGTGGATCAAATCAAGCGCCGCCTGAGTTCCCAGCTCGGGGTGAATATCGAGGTGAAACTGGTGGAAGAAAAGACGCTTGAGCGTTCCGAAGGCAAGGCCAAGCGGGTGATCGACAAGCGTTCCTTCTGAGAAGGCGTGAAGACTTGCAAAAAAAATACGACAAAAGCCAACTGATGCTTATTGTTGCTGTATTCGACAATTGCTGCATTGCTCCAAAAAAGTAAAATGTTTGATGGTTTTGCTCAGTCAACTCCAAAACATGCTTTTTTTATGGAGGAACAATCATGAAAAAGATGATAGTTGGCTTGGCCATTTTGGGTAGTGTTTTTGTTTTTGGTACAGCCTTGGCGGATGACGTGGAAGGCGCCATCACCTCCATTGATCCGAAAAATGCCAGCTTTGTCGTTCAGGGCATTACCTTCTATACCAACGCTCAAACCGATTATGACGATGGTCTTAAAAATTTTGCTGATCTAAAAATCGGCGACAAAGTCGAAGTAGACTTTGCTGTTCGGGATGGCAGGCATGTGGCCACCGAAATAGAACGGACCGAACAATAAAACGAGTCAACCGGGCCTGCAGGTGATCAGCACCCATACACCGGTTTTTTATATTTTCATAACATGTAGGAGTAAGGACAGAATGAAATGGTATACAGCAGTGGTTGTCAGTGTTTTTCTGGTTGCCGGCGCAGCCTTTGCCACCGACAAGGTGAGCATGCAGACAGAGGAACACAAATTCAGTTACGCCATGGGGCTCTCCCTGGGTAAATACTTCAAGGAGCTGGAAGAGAACTTTGATCTGAATTTGGTGCAACAGGGTATCAAAGATGGCTATGGCGATACCAAACCGCTTTTGACCGATGAGGAAGCCCAGGAGATTCAACAGAACTTTGCCAAGCGGCAGCATGACAAGCAGGTGCAGAAAACCGTGGCCATGATCCAAAAGAACCGCAAGGCTGCCGATGATTTTTTGGCTGCCAACAAAGGCAAGGATGGGGTGCAGACCACGGCCTCTGGCCTGCAGTACAAGATAGTTAAGAAAGGCAAGGGGCCCAAGCCCACGCCTGAAGATATGGTGCGAGTACATTACAAGGGCCGCACCCTTGACAATGAAGAGTTTGACAGCTCCTATAAGCGTAACGAACCGGCCGAATTCATGGTCAACCAGGTGATTCCTGGCTGGCAGGAAGCCCTGCCACTCATGGCCGTGGGTTCCACCTTCGAACTCTATCTGCCACCGGATCTGGCCTATGGTGACCGCGGTGCACCACCGGCCATCGAACCTGGTGCACTTTTGATTTTTGATGTGGAATTGCTCGAGATCATCAAGGAAGAGCCCAAGACCGAGGCAGATAAGGTAGAGGTCAAGCCCGAGGAAAAGAAGTGAGCTGAGCCAGTCGAACTCAGTTGTGCGCAGCAGATGCGCATGATGTTGTTGAAGGTTGTGCGTTCAAGCCGGAGCATGTTGCTGCTCCGGCTTTTTTTATTTGAAGACCATGTCCAGGCCATGGCGTTCTTTCTGGCAAATTTCGGCAGAATTTACGGTCGGGCGCGGTGGAGAAAAAAGCTGTGCCTTCAGTGCCGGAGTGAAGGATAGGACGTCCATGGTCAGGTAGAAGGTCAGCCCCTGGCCGCAAAGAATGGCAAAGAGTGAGCGGAACTCCTCCTGCAACAGCTGTACCTATGGCGGTGCTCGGCCTCGCACCAGAGATGATCGGCCAGATAAGCCCGGCTGGCCCTTGACCGGTGTTTTTATACCAACAAATCAGGGCAGACTGCATGGGCATACAGGTTAAGGATAAGAATAGCTGTTGTTTGTCTGTGGGATGGGGTAGCATGGCTGTGCAGACGGCTTGGCCTCCGGCCACCACAGTCAACTTGATCCTCATTGCAGCACTTGCAGCATACCAGGGTCAGGTGCACGGCAACAATAAGCATGAACAGTGACTTGCGCTTACCATCTCCCTTTGCCCTTACCAATATCCGCCGCTTTCTCGCCTTTCGCGTTCTGTTCAACGCTCGTTTTTATTATCCGGTTTTTACTGTTCTTTTCCTTGATTTTGGCCTGAGCTTGGAGCAGTTTGCCCTGCTGAATACGGTGTGGGCCTTTACCATTGTGCTTGCAGAGGTGCCATCGGGTGCGCTCGCCGATCTGATGGGAAGAAAACGGCTGCTCGTTGCCACCTCCCTTTTGATGTTGGTGGAAATGGCCCTGATCGCCTGGGCACCCGCAGGCAGCGGCAGTCTCGTTTTCTGGCTTTTTTTAGGGAACCGGGTGATCAGTGGTCTGGCTGAAGCCATGTCCAGCGGCACAGACGAAGCCCTGGCCTATGATACTTTAGTCGAACACAATATGGCCGACAAATGGCCCCTGGTGCTGGACTGGCAGATGCGTTTGCAGAACCTGGGTTTTATTTTTGCCATGACCCTGGGTGCAATGGCCTATGACCACGATATGCTCAACCGCATCTTTGCCTTTTTTGCTCTGAGCGTACGTATTGAGCAAAACCTGAGCATGCGCCTGCCCATTTTTCTCTCCCTGATTTTTGCCCTGCTGGCCCTGCTGACCACCCTGGGCATGCAGGAACCAGACAGAAACAAGCCGGGCAGCCACAGTTCCACTGCAGATGGCCAGCAAGGCCTTGCCGCCCTCACCGGGCTGACCCTGCGCGCCGGGGCATGGATTGTACGTACACCTTATGCCCTGGCCATCATCCTCTTTGCCATGAGCCTAGACCACATCCTGCGCATGCTGGCCACCCTCACCAGTCAGTACTACCGGCTCATTGGCCTGCCGGAGTCTGTTTTTGGGCTGATCGGTTCGGCCATAGCAGTGATTGGTCTGGTGGTGCCGCGTTTGGCCAGGGCCATGGTGACCAAGTGGTCGCCGGGCATGAATTTGCTTGTACTCAGCCTGGCCATGCTCGTGGTTCTGGTACTGCTGGGAAAATTCATTCCTTACTACGGGGTACTGCCCATGGCGGGCTCCTTTATCGGCATGATGATGGTTTCCTTTTTCACCAGCCACTACCTCAATGCTATCACCAGTTCAGCACAACGGGCAACCGTGCTCAGTTTTAAGGGAATGGCCTTCAACATTGCCTATGGTTGTATTGGCATAGGCTTTGCCGCGCTCATCCGCCACGAACGGCTACTTTTGACGGAGCAGTATCCCCAGGCAGGGGACGCCTTCCTGGCCAATACTGCCTTCAAAACCGTTATCAGCTGGTTTCCCTGGTATCTGGTCCTGGTCCTTTTGGTTGTATGCCTGTTGACCCTGCCGCGGTTGCGCGGCAAACAACAAGCATGGTGAAACCCATACAGTCATCCAAATGCGGCTCGCCAGCCATGTAGTCTGTATTTTTCTGTGATTGTCTGTCCCGGCTTGCCAACCCTCCGCTACAGCAGGGAAAAGAGCCGCTTCAATTGATCGGCATTGGTCGAAAGTGTTGACGTAGCGAAAGATACAAGTATATTTTAATCTTCTTGCTCTGGTGGAGCTCAACTACCTTTCCATGTACTGGCCGCATGAGCCAATGTGTTAACCACAGCACTTGCCTGTGTGGGCACACTGTAACAGGCGGAACAACAACCATGCACCAGGCAGATGGACAGACGCGATGCAGCTCCAGCTCACTGCAACTCAAGAGGGGACAAGGCTATGACTGCGATGGAAAACAAAATCACCAGCTTGCTGGCCGAAGGCAAGACATTTGATCCGCCGGAAAAGGGACGCGATCAGGCCTGGGTCAAATCAATGGAACAGTACAAAAAAGCCTATGCGCAGTCCATAGAGGACCCGGAAACCTACTGGGCCGAACGCGCGGAAGAACTGGTCACCTGGGATAAAAAATGGGACAAGGTGCTGGAATACGACCTGTCCATTCCCGAGATAAAATGGTTCCTCGGCGGTAAGCTCAATATGTCCACCAACTGTCTCGACCGGCACCTGACAAATGGCCGTGCGGATAAAACGGCCATCATCTGGCAGGGCGAGCCTGAAGAGGATGTCAAAACCTATACCTACCGGGAACTACACCGGGAAGTCTGCCGTTTTGCCAATGTGCTTAAGAAAAAAGGGGTAAAACGAGGGGACCGGGTTGCCGTCTATCTGCCCATGATACCGGAGCTGGCTATCTCACTTTTGGCCTGCGCCCGCTTGGGTGCGGTGCATTCGGTGGTTTTTGCCGGCTTTTCATCGGTGGCCCTGCAGAGCCGTATTGAAGACTGCGAGGCCAAGGTATTAATCACTGGCGATGCAGTATTGCGTGCCGGTAAGGTCATTGCGCTCAAAAGCAGTGCCGACGAGGCTTTGCAAGCCTGCCCCAGCATACAGCACTGCCTGGTGGTACAGCGGGCCGGTATGGAGGTCGCTATGCAGGCGGGCCGCGACTCCTGGTGGCATGAGGAAATGGAGCAAGGCGATCTGGATGCTCCCTGTCCGCCCGAATCCATGGATGCGGAGGACATGCTGTTCATCCTCTACACCTCGGGCTCCACCGGCAAACCCAAGGGCGTGGTGCACACCACCGGCGGCTATCTTACCTATATCATGCATACTGCCCAATGGGTGTTCGATATCAAGGATGACGACATCTACTGGTGTACCGCCGATATCGGCTGGATTACCGGCCACAGCTATATCCTCTACGCCCCTCTGGCCCTGGGTGCCACGGTGGTCATGTTTGAAGGCGTGCCCTCCTACCCTGCGCCGGACCGTTTTTGGCAGATCGTGGAAAAATTCAAGGTGAGCATTTTCTACACCGCACCCACCGCTATCCGGGCGCTCATGCGCGATGGCGAGGAGTATACTAAAAAACACGATCTTTCCACCCTGCGCATCCTCGGTTCCGTAGGCGAGCCCATCAACCCCGAGGCATGGATGTGGTACTTCATCAACATCGGCAAGGAAAAACTGCCCATTGTTGACACCTGGTGGCAGACGGAGACCGGTGGAATCATGATTGCTCCCCTGCCCTACGTGACCCCGCTCAAGCCTGGCAGCGCCTCTCTACCAATGCCTGGTATCGATGCTGCCATCTACAATGAGATGGGACAGGAGTGTAGCCCCAATGAAGGTGGCCACCTGGTCATCCGCAAACCCTGGCCAGCCATGCTCCGCGGTGTATTCGGCGATCCACAGCGCTACAAAAAGGCCTACTTCAACCGCTATCCCGACATCTATGATCCCGAAGATGGTGCCCGCCGAGATGCGGATGGCTATTTCTGGATCATGGGGCGGCTTGATGATGTAATCAATGTTTCGGGTCATCGGCTGGGTACAGCGGAAATCGAATCCTCCCTGGTCTCCCACGAGGCAGTGGCTGAGGCAGCAGCAGTGGGCATGCCGCATCCCATCAAGGGCCAGGCAGTGTTTGTCTTTGTTACCCTCATGTCTTGGGCCGATGAGAGTGAGGAACTGCGGGCAGAGTTGCGAGCGCATGTGCGCAAGGAAATTGGCCCCATTGCCACACCCGAGGTCATTTTGTGGGCACCGAGCCTGCCCAAGACCCGCTCCGGCAAGATCATGCGCCGTATTTTGCGCAAGATCGCAGCCAATGACTTTGCCGACTTTGGTGATATCTCCACCTTGGCCGATCCATCGGTAGTGGAGCAGTTGGTGGACAGCAAAAAACAAATGGGCTGATACAGCCAAACGCGTTTTCAGTTTGCAAAGAAGCGCGGTGCACAACGGGCGGGATGCGCAGCATTTCGCCCGTACTTTTTAACCGGGCAGCAGCCCTGTGCTTGCCCCGCCCGCATAAGGACAGTGGAACCCCACACATGACCGGATCAGAACTACGCGAAAAATTCCTGCACTACTTCGAAAACAAAGGCCATACCAGGGTGGCAAGCGCCTCGCTGGTACCCCACGACGATCCCACCCTGCTCTTTGTCAACTCCGGCATGGTGCAGTTCAAAAAGGTGTTCATGGGCGAGGAAAGTCGTCCGTACAAGCGCGCTACCACGGCCCAGGCCAGTGTGCGCGCCGGTGGTAAACACAACGACCTGGAAAATGTAGGATATACCGCCCGACACCACACCTTTTTCGAAATGCTGGGCAATTTTTCCTTTGGTGATTATTTCAAAAAAGAGGCCATAGATTTTGCCTGGGAATTTCTCACCAAAGAGTTGGGCCTTGACCCACAGCAGCTGTGGGTAAGTGTGTATCAAGACGATGACGAGGCCTACCAACTCTGGGAGCAGGTGGAAGACTTGCCCAAGGGACGCATCGTCCGTATGGATGAACAGGACAACTTCTGGGCCATGGGTGATACCGGCCCCTGTGGTCCCTGTTCCGAGATCCATATCGATCAGGGAATAGATGCGGGTTGCGGCCAGCCAAACTGCTCTTTGGGTTGCGATTGCGACCGCTTCCTTGAACTGTGGAACCTGGTATTCATGCAGTTCAACCGCAGTGCCGACGGTACGCTCAGCCCCTTGCCCCATCCCTCTATTGATACCGGCATGGGCCTTGAGCGAGTGGCTGCGGTGCTGCAGGGAAAGCGCAACAACTTTGACTGCGACCTGTTCACCCCAATTATCGAGTATATTGCCCAACTCGCCGGCAAGACATACCACCAAAACAGACAAGATGACGTGTCCATGCGGGTCATTGCCGACCATGCCCGGGCCACCACCTTTCTAGTGGCCGACGGGGTGCTCCCCTCCAACGAGGGGCGCGGTTACGTAGTCAGGCGCGTCATGCGGCGGGCCATCCGCTATGGCCGCATGCTTGGCCTGGACAGCTTTTTCCCCGGCACTTGCGCCCTGGTGACCGAACTCATGGCCCCGGCCTACCCACACCTGCGCAACACCAGCGAACTCTTGCACAAGGTGGTCAGCCATGAGGAGGAACGCTTCGGCGAAACTTTAGATCAGGGGCTACAACGGCTAGACCAGGAAATCCACCGGCTCAAGCAGGCCCAGGGCAAGGCCGCCCGCATAGACGGCGAATTTATTTTCAGGCTGTACGACACCTATGGTTTTCCGGTGGATATCGTGCGTGACGTGACCATCGAGCAGGACATTGCCTTTGATGAACAGGGTTTTGCCGAGGCCATGGAACAGCAGCGTCAGCAGTCGCGCAGATCTTGGAAAGGCACGGATGTTGCCCACCAGGACAGTGGCATCCTCGAACTGGCTGCCCGGGGTGATATCAGCCAATTCACCGGCTACGAAGCAAGCAGTGGCCAGGCTCGCCTTATGGCCATCATTGACGCAAGCGGTACCCTGCTTGCCAGTGCCGCAGCTGAAACCCGACTCCGCCTCTTGGTGGATCAAACTCCCTTCTACGCCGAGTCCGGCGGCCAGGCGGGCGACCAGGGAGAGATCACCTGGCCGGATGGACGCTTTGTCGTGGAAAAAACCAGTGCACCACTTGAGGGGATCATCCTCCATGAAGGCACGCTGGTGCAGGGTGAACTGCACACGGGCATGGAATTGAGCATGACCGTGTCACCACGCCGCAGCGACACCATCCTCAACCACAGCGCCACCCACCTGCTGCATGCGGCCATGAAAAAAATCTTGGGCGAGCATATCCGGCAGGCAGGTTCTGCTGTGGATCACACCAGACTGCGTTTTGACTTTACCCATTTTTCCCCCTTGAGCGCCGGAGAAATTTTCACCATTGAACAGATGGTCAATGACCAAATTCGGCTCAATATCCCGGTGGCGACCGAACTGCTTGACCGGGAGGAGGCCATTGCCGGCGGAGCGACCGCGCTCTTTGGTGAAAAATATGCCGACGAGGTACGGGTGGTGCGCATCGGCGAGTTCAGCAGCGAACTCTGCGGTGGCACCCATGTGCGCCGCACCGGTGATATCGGTCTGTTCAAGATTATCAGTGAAACAGGTATTGCTGCAGGTGTACGCCGCATTGAGGCGTTTACGGGCAATACGGCCCTGCGCTGGGTGCAGGACATGGTGCGTACCGCAGCCGCGGCCAGCGAGGCGGCCAGTGCACCGCTTGAAGCAGTGCCGGATAAAATCCACTCTCTGCTCAAACGGCAAAAAGAGCTGGAAAAACAGATCGCTGCCCTGAACGCGGCCCTGGCCCTGGCAGATATGGATCATCTTTTGGCCGCCCGTATCGAGGTGGAAGGTGTCCCGGTGCTGGCCAGTACCGTACCCCTGGATTCCGCCAAAACCCTGCGGGAAATCGGAGATAAAATCCGGGATAAAATGGCCAACGGCATTATTGTGCTGGGTGGTGAGTTCGACGGCAAGGCCGCGTTGGTGGCCCTGGTCAGCAAAGAGTACCACAGCCGTATCAAGGCGGGAGAGTTGGTCAACCGGGTGGCAGCCATCGTGGGCGGCAAGGGTGGTGGCAGGGCCGACATGGCCCAGGCCGGAGGCACCATGCCCGACAAACTCGATGAGGCCATGACCAAGACACCCACCATCATTGCCGACATGTTGCGCTGATCTTTGTATGACTGCCATGACTACACCAAGCACCACAGAACGCATTGTCATCACCGGGGTGGGCCTGGCCGCGCCCGGTGCCGATTCCCTGGCCACCTTCCGCACCAATCTGCTCGCCGGGAAAAGCGGAGTGAGCACCATTGATCTGCGCTACATGGGCACGCATCCCGCCGGTTTGTGCAGTTTTAACGAGACCAAGTACCGCAAAAAACGGGAGAACAAGCGCGGTACCCGCGCAGGCTGCATTGGCGTGTACTGCGTTGGCGAAGCCTTGGCCGATGCCGGCATTGATGCTACCACCTACGATCCTGCCCGCACCGGTATCTACGTTGGACTCACCGAACACGGTACCGTGGAAACGGAGAATGAAGTCTACAATATCGGTCAGTACGATTACAATGTGGACTACTGGACCCATCACCATAATCCGCGCACCGTGCTCAACAACCCGGCCGGCGAAATAAGCATGACCTTTGGCATTACCGGGCCGCACTACTCCATTGGCGCGGCCTGTGCCGCCGGCAATGCTGCCCTGATTCAGGGCGTGCAGATGCTGCGCCTGGGCGAGGTGGATCTGGCGCTCTGTGGCGGCCTATCGGAATGTGTGGGCTCCTTTGGTATCTTTGCCAGCTTCCGTGCCCAGGGCGCCTTGGCCGAACACGCTGATCCCAGCAAGGCAAGCCGTCCCTTTGACCTGCAACGCAACGGCATTGTCATTGCCGAAGGTGGCTGTCTTTTCACCCTGGAGCGACTTGACCGGGCCCTGGCCAGGAATGCCAAAATTTATGGAGAGATCTGCGGCTATGCCATCAACTCGGATGCCCGGGACTTTGTTCTCCCCTATGGTCCCAGGCAGCGCGAATGCATGCACCTGGCGCTTGCACGTGCGGGCATGCAGCCAGAAGAGATCACCATCATCAATACCCACGCCACTGGCACCAAGCAGGGCGACATAGAAGAATGCCAGGCTATTCGGGAAACCTTTACCAACAGCATGGGAAGCAGCACCTGGGTCAACAACACCAAATCCCATATCGGCCATGCCATGGGTGCGGCCGGGGTGTTGGAACTGGCCGGTAACCTGCCGGCCTTCCAGGACAATCTGGTGCATCCAACCATCAACCTGGATGATCCGGATCCTGCCTGCGACTTACCCGGCCTGGTGCGCCATACGCCCAAGGAACTGCCCCAGGTGGACGCCATTCTCAACAACTCCTTTGGTATGCTGGGCATCAATTCCGTGCTGATCGTTAAGAGATTCCTGGCATGAGCCAGACGGCTATGGTACAATTTATGGATTTGATTAACCTATCTTTTTGTTTTTTTGAGGATACCCTTGTATGAATCGTAACGAAATCAGGGATGTACTCCTGGAAATTATTGCTGACATTGACGAAGAAGCGGATTTTGCTGCCCTTGATGATCACAAGCCGCTCAGGGATCAGTTGGATCTCGACTCCATGGACTTTCTCGATATCGTCATGGAACTGCGCAAACGCTACAAACTGCAAATTCCTGAAGATGAGTATCCCGAACTTGCTACCCTCAGCAGCTGTGTTAATTATCTGGAACCCAAGCTCCGCCACATCTGAACCTGCATCCGCGATTGTCCGCATGCACGGCATGTTCCCTGTCAATTTCGGTGCCCATGTCTGATTACCAGCTCATCATCATCGGTGCCGGACTCTCCGGCCTGGCAGCCGGTATCCGCGCCGCCCGCTTTGGCAAAAAGACCCTGATCGTGGATCAGCACTACCGTCCCGGCGGGTTGAACTCCTACTACAAGTTTCAGGGACATCTGCTGGAAACTGGACTGCACGCCATCACCAATTTCGCCCCGCCAACAAGAAAAAAAGCACCTCTCAACCTGTTATTCCGCCAACTACAGCTTTCCCGGCGTGATTTTCCCGTGCGGGAGCAGTTGGGCAGTGAAATCGCCTTTCCTGCGGGCAGCTTGCATTTTGCCAATGATCCAGACTTGCTGCAAGCCGAGGTGGAGCGACTCTTTCCTGCCTGCGGCGAAGCATTTCACCAGCTGCGCCGGGCCATTGCCGCCCATGATCCCTTTGCCAGCGCACCGTGGCGCTCGGCCCGCAGCTTTGTAGCAAGTTATCTCAAGGAGCCGCTCCTGGAAAACATGCTCTTTCTGCCGCTGATGCTCTATGGCAATGCAGAAGAAAACGACATGGCCCTTTCCCAGTTTGTGATCATGTTCCGGGCAGTGTTTGAAGAGGGGCTCTTCCGGCCGGAAGCAGACATGCGGGCCTTTCTCGACCTTTTGGTCGACCAGTACGAAGGCTTTGGTGGCACCATCCGCTACCGGGCCGAAGTAGAAAAGATCCTCATCAAGAATGACCGAGCCTATGGCATTCGACTGGCAGATGGAAGCAGCTACACCGCAGAGGCACTGCTCTCCACGGCTGGTTTGCCCGAAACCATCCGCATCTCCGGTTGGCAGACGCCCAGTGCCACCTACAGCGGCAAGATGAGTTTTACTGAAACCATTTCCCTGCTGCCCAATGCTGTCCGCAGCTCTATCCGACAGGATCGCACCCTAATTTTTTACAGCAGCAGCGACCAGTTCAGCTACAGACGTCCGCAGACTCTGCAGGACAGTTCCTGGGGGGTTATCTGTTTTCCGGACAACTTCGAGGGGATTCCCCACAAGGAATTTTTCCCCATCCGGGTAACCAATCCTGCCTCCTACCCGCTGTGGCGCGCGCTTGACAGTGAAACCTATGCCCAGGAAAAAACCGCATGCCGCAGGGCAGCGGTGCAGGCCAGTGAGCGCTACACCGGTCCCTATGGACAGGCGATTGTGCACCAAGACAGCTTCACCCCGCTGACCATTGAGCGGTTCACCCGTAAGGCAGAAGGTGCTGTCTATGGCAGCCCGATCAAGATTCCCGACGGCAAAACGCCATGGTCCAACCTGTTCATCGCCGGCACCGACCAAGGCTATCTAGGTATTGTCGGCTCCATGCTCAGCGGCATCAGCATCGTTAACCGCCACCTCCTGGACTGAACAAAGATCCATCCGCACCAGGCGCCAAGGCCTGTGACGGCATGGTACCACCACATCATCGCATGACCTCTTCATCTTCCTTGAAAAACAACTACGACGCCATTGTGATTGGCTCTGGCCTGGGTGGGCTCACCTGCGCCAAACGCCTGGCCGACGCCGGTCACCAAGTCCTTCTTTTAGAGCAGCACTTCCAACTGGGGGGACTTGCCACCTGGTTCAAACGTGGTAACCACATCTTTGATGTCTCCCTGCACGGTTTCCCCTACGGCATGGTGAAAACCTGCAGGAAATACTGGGGCAGAACCATTCAGAACTCCATTGTCCAACTGAAAAATATCGTCTTTGACAATCCCCAGTTCTCGCTGACCACCACCTTCAGTAAGGATGATTTCATCCGCCTGCTGCAGGAGCGTTTTGGGGTGAGCGAAGCCGTGGTGCGCGAATTTTTCACCACCATCGAAGGGATGAATTTTTACGACGATCAGCGCCTGCGCACCCGCGATCTCTTTGCCCGCTTCTTTCCTGGTCGTAGTGATATCCATCGCCTGCTACTGGAGCCCATCAGCTATGCCAACGGCTCCACTTTAGATGAACCGGCCATTACCTATGGCATTGTTTTTTCTAACTTCATGAACCGGGGTGTGTTCACCTTTGAAGGTGGCACTGACCGACTCATTGCCCTGATGGAGCATGAACTGCGTCAGCAGGGCGTGGATATCCGCACCAGCACCCGGGTGAAACGCATTGTTCTGGAAAAGGGCCAGGCCAAGGGGGTGGAGGTCAGCGGTACACACAGCGGTTTTATTCCGGCGCGGGCCGTAATTTCCAACGCCGGGATCGTCAATACCGTGGACAATCTCGTGGGTCAGGCCGCCTTTACTCCAGATTTTCGCGACCGTTTTGCCGGGGTACGGATCAACAACTCCAGTTGCCAAGTGTATTTCGGCATCCGCAAGGGCGAAAGCATTCCTGATATCGGCGACTTACTCTTCACTTCAACCGAAAAGGAATTCACCTCTGAAGCCCTGCGCGACATGCGCACCAAGAGCCGTACCTTCAGCATCTACTACCCCAAAATCCGGCCGCAGGCACCGCCAGACTACACCATCGTTGCCTCTATGAACGCCAATTACGATGACTGGGCCGGGCTGGACAGCCAGGAATACGCAGAGGAAAAAGAGCAGATGGTGGAGCGCTGTCTCTGCGATCTGGAGCGTTACCTGCCAGGGGTGCGCAGCAAAATCGACGTAATCGAAAGTGCCACCCCACGTACCTTTAAACGCTACACCCTGCACCGCAAGGGCAGTTCCTTTGGCACCAAGTTCGAAGGGCTCGATATCTCCCGCAGCCTGCACAAGGAGGCACCGGGGGTTTTCCATGTGGGTTCGGTGGGGATCATCATGAGTGGCTGGCTCGGGGCCATCAACTATGGGGTGATCGTGGCCAACGATGTGGATGGCTGGCTGCGGGAGGAGAGCGCAGTATAGTTGGTGGCATGGCAAGGGACCTGTAACCGGGTGGTGCGTTGCACCTCATATTTTAAGATGGGCAAACAGCCATGCAAGACCTCTTTCAGCTGATCTGTGCCCAGGAGATGCTTGCGCACTGTGCCACCTTTGCACCACTGGCCGAAGAACACGTGCCCCTGGGAGTTGCGCGGGGTCGGGTGCTCAGCAGGGATGTGCACAGTCCCGCAGCCCTGCCCCCCTTTGCCCGCTCCATCATGGACGGCTTTGCCGTACGCGCCTGCGACATTGCTGGCTGCTCCGATTCCGAACCAGCGCTTCTGCAGCTCTGCGGCGAGATCATGATGGGCGAAAGCGGCAGCAGTCGCAGCCTGAGCCTGGCAGCTGGCCAGTGCCTGCGCATCTGGACTGGCGGCAAGGTACCCCGGGGAGCCGACGCCGTGGTCATGCAGGAAGACACCAAACTTCACAGCCCAGATACCTTGGCGGTTTTCCGTCCGGTGACGCCGGGCAGCAATATAATCCACGCTGGTGAAGACTACAGCCAAGATAGCCTGGTACTGAGCAAGGGTCATCAGTTGCGGCCGCAGGATCTAGGACTTTTGGCCGGGTTTGGCATTCGCGAAGTAGCAGTGCACCAGAGGCCCAAGGTGGCCATCCTCTCCACCGGCGATGAGTTGGTGCCTGTGGAGCAGACACCTTCCGGCGGGCAGGTTCGCGACATCAACTCCACCATCCTGGCGGCATTGGTGGAAGAGGTCGGTGGCATGGCCCAGTTTCTGGGTATTTGTAAAGACAACCTAGCCGCCCTGCAGCACCGCTGCTACCAGGCCCTGGACAGGGCCGACATGATCCTGCTCTCCGGCGGCAGCTCTATGGGGCACCGCGACCTCACCCGCCGTGTTTTTTCGTCCCTACCAGATAGCGAACTGCTGGTGCACGGTGTGTCGGCACGGCCAGGCAAGCCGGCCATCCTCGCCAAGCGGGGCAACCAGGCCCTCCTTGGTCTGCCCGGGCATGCGGCATCGGCCATGGTGGTTTTCTACCTCATTGCCCGTCCCCTGTTGCGGCGTATGCTTGGGCTCGCAGCCCAACACGGCCTTACTCCCTTAGAGGTAGTCGCTGCCAGGCAGATTCCCTCGCCCATTGGCCGGGAAGACTATGTGCGGGTACGTCTGCTACCTGCCAAACACGGCGGCCCGCCCCGTGCCGAACCAATACATGCCAAACCGGGCCTGCTCAACTCGCTGGTGCGCGCCAATGGGCTCTTGCCCATTGCCCGCGACAGCCAAGGTCTGGAAGCCGGGGAAAACGCTTGGGCTCTCCTCTTTCCCCACATTCCCCACATCAGCTGAGCACAGCACATCTGGTCGGCCCACGCGGATCTAGCTCGTTAACCCGCACCATGCCCCACACCATGCGATTATGCGGCTCAATAACAAGAGCAGCTCAAACTAGGTTGGGCTCATCTGACGATATAATAAGCAGTTAGTGGCTGGCCGGGCAGCTGTTTCTCTTTTGTAAGCTGCCTGCCTTTAATGCCTGCAGACGGACCAGGGATGCCTGGATACGCTCTTCATCAATGCGCCCTGTGGCGAGCAGTTCCTCTATGGCGGCTATCCCTTCCTGCAGAGCTGTCGGCTGATCCACCAGGTTGTTGCCAACCACCAGCATGTCTGCTCCGGCAAGCAGAGCCTGCTGCACGGCCTCTTGAAAACTCCAGTGCTGGCGGATGGCCCCCATTTGCAGATCATCGGTGCAGACAACCCCTTGAAAGCCCAGTTCCCGCCGTAAGAGCCCACTCAACACCGGTTGCGACAAGGTGGCAGGCCTGCCGCTTGCATCCAATTGGTGCAGTACTAAATGCGCACTCATGACCGCATCCTGAAAACCAGTACCATCAGTTCCAATCAGGCGGCGGTAGGGTTCCAGTTCCAGCGGCTGCCAGGTGGAACTGGCATCGACAAAACCAAGGTGAGTGTCGCCACAGGCGCGGCCATGACCGGGAAAATGCTTGAGACAGCAGGCAATGCCCTGGGCGTGATGGGCATTCACCCAGACCGTGGCATGCTCTGTAACCACATCGGGATCAGCACCAAAACTGCGGCCATAGCCGCCAATAACCGGACAAACCGGGTTGGGCGGCTCGGCGTCCACATCAAGCACTGGTGCAAAATTGAGGTTGATGCCGTTATGGGCAAGCATCTCTGCACACAGGTTTGCCGCCTGTTTACTGGCCTCCATCCCCTGGGTCGCCAAATCTGCTGCTGCAGGCAGGGGTGGAAAGCCAGCCGCAGCCTTTAAGCGACACACCTTGCCACCTTCCTGATCAACCGCGATGAGCAGTTGCCCATCAGCGGCATCCTGCAGGGCACGGGTCAGGCGGCGCAGCTGCGCAGGAGAGCGGATGTTTTGGATGGAGCCATCCACATTGCGGTCAAAAAGCAATACCCCGCCCAATTTGTCGTGCCGCAGGGCATGGTGCAGCCAAGAGCTGGAGTGCAACTCCTCACCCCGAAAACCGAGCATGAAGAGCTGCCCCAGGGGCAGGGGTGCTTCCCTGCCTGTGCCACTCACTGGGAATTTGCGATGGTGAGCGTGAGCGGGATACTGTGGCGCGCGCTCTCCTCCTGCTGGGTGGAGCCCAGTTTCCAGTCGGTGCATTGCACATCCGGCCCCAGGAGTTTGGTGACATCTGTGGCCAGGCCCTTGATATTAACGATCGGATGGCGGCTGAACACCTCGGGCAGACCATGGGTAAGGTTGCAGGCCAGACATTTACCCGGCCGCTGGTGCAGATCCAGGTAAAAACGCAAGGTGCCGCCTGCAGCATCATAGCTGCCATAGCGCAGACTGATGTCGTACGCGCCTTCCTCGGCATCTCCGAACAGGGCCTCAAAAAAATCGTTGCTCCGCTCCGCTGGAAAGAGGTTGTCGAGCACCTTTTGATCTGCGAAAACAGTATCTGGATTGTTCATAGTCTGGATCATGGTTTGTATATCACTAGTTGTTGATTCGTTCATGATGTCGCCGCAATACTACATGGCACTGCACAAGCATGCAGATGGGCCGACAAGTACACAACGTCGTACATTACCTAGAGCGATGCTTTGCTGTCAACCGCCATATCCCTTTTTCCTGGAAGTGTGCACGTCGTCTCCAGACAGCGCCTTGCCACGATAACGGGACTGTGGTAGAAAAGGGACCATGCAGGCACATCACACGACCCAAAAAAACTCGACAGAGCAGGCCACCCCAACTGCACACCAACTGGCTGATTTTTCGTCCGTACCGTTTCTCGAGGGGCTCAATCCGGCGCAGCTGGCCGCTGTCACCCATGGGAACGGCCCCATTCTGGTCATTGCCGGGGCTGGCAGCGGCAAAACCCGCACCCTGGTCCACCGCATGGCGCATTTGGTGGCCAACGGCGTGGATCCGGAATCCATCCTGCTGCTTACCTTTACCCGCAGGGCCGCGCAAAACATGCTTTGGCGGGCAACACAGCTTACCGGTTCGGCCTGCCGCAGGGTCATGGGTGGCACCTTCCACGCCACCGCCAACATCCTCTTGCGCCAGTATGGCAGCCACATCGGTATTGGCTCGCAATTTACCATCATCGACCGGGCCGATGCAGAGGGCATCATCAACCTGATCAAGTCTTCCCTGGGCATGGGCGGGGCCAGCAAACGCTTCCCCTCCAAACGGGTGATCCTCAACCTCATCTCCGGTGCGGTGAACAAGAATGCCAGCCTGGAAGAACTGGTTTTGGGCGGCCACATGCACCTGGTTGAATTTATGGATGATTTTATCACCATTGCCGGGCACTACCACCAGTTCAAGCTGGATCATGCCCTGATGGATTATGATGATCTTTTGCTCAACTGGAAGCGACTGCTGCACGAATCTAAGCCGGCCAGGGAAAGCCTGTCTGGCCGTTTTCAGCATATTCTGGTGGATGAATACCAAGACACTAACCACATCCAGGCCGAGATCGTGCGCCTGCTGGCCTATTGCCACGACAATGTCATGGTGGTGGGTGACGATGCCCAGTCCATCTACAGTTTCAGGGGTGCGGATTTTGCCAATATCATGCGCTTTGGCGAAGAGTTTCCTGGCACACGGCTGATCAAACTGGAGCAGAACTATCGCTCCAGCAAACCCATTTTAGACTTGAGCAACAATATCATCGCCCATGCCGAAGAAAAATTTACCAAGATCCTGTTTACGGAAAACGCAGGTGGCCTAACGCCCAAGTTGGCCATTTGTAGCAACGAAGGGGCCGAGGCCCGCTTTGTAGCTGATCAGATTGCACGCCTGCATGCAGAGGGTGTGGCTTTAAGTGACATTGCAGTCCTATTCCGCTCTGCCTTTCACTCCTTTAAACTGGAAATCGAACTGGCCAGTCGCAACCTGGGCTTTGAAAAACGCGGCGGTCTCAAGTTGACCGAATCTGCCCATATCAAGGATGTGCTTTCCTTTTTCCGGGTAACCATCAATCCGCAGGATAACCTGTCCTGGAACCGCCTGCTCCTCCAACTGGACAGGGTTGGACCCAAGACCGCCCAAAAAATCATGCAGGCCCTGAGCAAAACAGATGCACCCGTCGAGGCCCTGGCCGCCTACCCAGCTGGCTCTGCCTGGAAGGCCCAACTGCACCAGCTGTGCACCTGCTTGGCAAGCCTTGCGGAAGATGGTCGCACACCCAGCGAGCAACTGGATCTGGTCATGACGTACTACCAACCCATCTTTGAAAAAATCTATTTTGACGACTATCCCAAGCGCGCCCGCGACCTGGAGCAGATCAAGGCACTGATCAGCGGCTATGGTGATCTGCGCGCCTTTGTGGATGACACTGCACTCGACCCGCCCGAGGTGGCAGACACAACTTTGCTTGATTCGGCCAGCGGCCAGCGGTTGGTGCTCTCCACCATCCATTCGGCCAAGGGGTTGGAATGGGAGGCGGTGTTCATCATTGGCCTGGCCGAAGGTCGTTTCCCCAACCAACATGCAGTACCTGGCGAGCAGTGGGAGGAGGAACGCCGACTTTTTTATGTGGCAGCCACCCGGGCCAAAAACCAGCTTTTCCTCAGTTATCCCCGGGAGATGATCGGAGCGGACCGGCGCTTTTTTTATGCCGGCATGTCGCCCTTTTTGGCCGAGCTCAAGCCCGAGCTGTACGAGACTGCCCCAACAAGCACACCCACCAGGCCCTGGGAGGCGCAGTCCACAGTCTCAGCACAGCCTGGGACAAAGGGTGCCAGTGGGGCAGGTACGCATGGCGCGTCACCTGCCACTGGCCAGCCGCAACCTGGAAAGGTGCAGGATTTGCAGCCCGGTATGCGGGTGGAGCACGCCTTTTTCGGCCAGGGATCAGTGAGCCGCCTGTCTGGGCCCAGGCGGGTGGAGGTGCTCTTTGACCGCCACGGCAGTAAAATTCTGCACCTGGATTATGCCCGCCTCATCCCCTTGTCTTGACCATGACCCTTACTCTAGAAGCAAAGAACAACGCGCATTTCAGTACCTACCAGGAGGCCTGCGCCTATCTGGACAGTCTGCAATTCTTCCGCATCAAACTGGGGCTGGCCACCATGCACCAGTTGCTGCAAGAACTCGGGCAGCCGCAACAACGCCTGCGCTGCATCCACATTGCCGGCACCAATGGCAAAGGCTCAGTGGGCATAACCCTGGCCACCCTCTTGGCCCAGGCCGGCTACCGCGCGGGTTTTTATTCATCGCCCCACCTGTGTGAGGTTCGGGAACGTTTTGTCATCAATGGCACGCCCATCTCCAAAGAGGCGTTTCGCAAACAGATGAACTTTTTGCACGCCCTGTTTGCCCGTACCGGCGTGCAGCCTACCTACTTCGAATGCACCACTCTGCTGGCGCTCTCCTGGTTTGCTCAAGAGGGCGTGGATGTGGCCATCCTTGAAACCGGCCTAGGCGGACGGCTGGATGCCACCAATGTGGTCACCCCCATGGTTACGGTGATCACCGACATCAGCCGCGATCACGAACAATACCTGGGAACGGATATAGCTGCCATTGCCTCGGAAAAAGCGGGGATTATCAAGCCAGGGGTTCCAGTGATATTTTCCGGTCGAACAGCAGCTGGCACCGAAGTGATCGACTCCTTCTGCAGGCGTCTGGACAGCAGGTTGTTTCTGCTGGGTAGGGATTTTTTTGCCCAGGGCGAGGATGGCTGCCTCAGCTACACCGGTATTACTGGCACGCACAGACCAGATCTTTCCCTTGCCCTGGCAGGGGCGCACCAAGTAGTGAACACCAGCCTGGCCCTGGCCACACTGGAGTTGCTTGCCACCAGTTTTCCCATCAAAACCGAAGACGTTCGGGCTGGACTTGCCAAGGTTCACTGGCCTGGTCGCATGGAATACCTGATGCTGCCTTATCAAAACACCCATCGCCGCTTTCTGTTGGAAGGGGCTCACAACGAGGCGGGAGTACAGGCCTTGTGCACAAGCCTCGCAGCCCGCGAAACAAAAGGACGCATGATCCTAGTATGGGGCAACATGGCAGACAAGCACATGGAAAAGGCCCGCCGTAAACTTTTTACCATGGCCACCCATATCATCCTCACCCAGGCCGAGCTTGAGCGTTCCGCCACACCGCAGGCCCTGTGGGAGAGTATGAGCAAGGAAGAACGTCAAAAAAGCCGCTGTATTGCCTCTGTGCAGGAGGCCCTGCTGGCAGCCATGGCCCTGGCTACAGCAGATGAATTGATTTGCGTGGCCGGCTCACTCCACCTGGTGGGCAGGGCCAGACACTACCTCATCCAAAAACAGGAAACTTCGCCCTCCCCATGGGTAGGGATGACCAGATAGAGACCCTGATGCACGGACCGGATGAAGCCACAATTCGGGCGGAACGCCACAAGGCCCGACAGCTGCGCAAAACCCGCTGGTGGCAACAGAAGACCGCCAACGGCACCTGCTGGTACTGCGGAGAAAAGGTGGGTTATGCCCAACTGAGCATGGATCATGTCATCCCCCTGGCGCGCGGTGGCCGCAGCACCAAAGATAATCTCGTGCCCTGCTGCAAAGAGTGCAACACCAAAAAAAAAACCTCTCTGCCAGTGGAATGGGACGAGTACATGGAGGCACTCGACAAACGCTCCGGATAAGTCAGTTACAATTTTCTGGCGAACAGGTCTAATACCGCTAACTTGACCACCAACAGACATGGGCCGTTCCCCTGCTGCATCCTTCTTAAGCAGCATCGCCATTGTTGACCGCAATGGTTGTAGCTTCCCACTTAAATGGCCCGGAAAGACGGTATCCCTACAGAAGCCCTTGCACCCTTGCCCATAGACAGGTATCTTTTTTCCCTAGATCATCATCCTTGGTTCAATCGTTTTTTTGGAGGGTGCATGCGCTTCCCAGCCCTTGCCTCTATCCGCGTCTCCCTCATCGTGCTGGTGCTGACAGCCGTGCTGCCGGCCCTGGGAATTCTGCTCTTCTCCGGCTATACCCTGCGTGAGGCCATGATCCGCAGCGCCGAGAATTCGGCCCTGCGTCAGATCCAGGCTATGGCCGCCCACCATGAGCGGGTAGTAGACAATGCCCGCCTGCTCCTGGCCACCCTAGCCAAGGCCCATGCGGTGCAGCAGCTTGATGCCCCTGCCTGTCAGCTTTTGCTCGACGAGGTGCGCGCCAGCAACAACGCCTATGCATCCCTGACCTTGGCCAATACAGAAGGCCGCATCCTCGCCGCCTCTCCCCCAAGTTCTTTTACGAATATCGAACACGAAGACTTTTTTCGCAGCGCAATGCACAAGGGCCATTTTGTCATGGGCAGCTACCATCTCGTGCCCGCAAGCCGGCATGTAGTTATGGAATTTGCCCAACCTGTGCCAGATCAGGATGGAACATTGCTGGGCGTGCTCGTGGCCACCTTTGACCTCAACTTTTTTGGCCACATTTTTGCTGATGCCCACTTGCCTGCAGGCTCGGTTTTCACCCTGACCGATGCCCAGGGCATGCGGCTGACCCGCTTTCCAGAAACAGAAAAATATACCTGGGTTCCAGACCTGCCGCAGATGATTGCGCGCATGTCCGGTCCCGGGGAAGAAGGCACCTTTTTGGAACAGGGTGTGGACGGAGTGCACCGACTGTACAGCTTCAAACGCCTGCAGTTCTCCGATACCCCCTTGCAGCATCTCATGATCCGTTTGGGCCAGCCCGAGGATCTGGCCCTGGCAGAGGCCAGGCAAGCGGAGCTGCGCAATACCGGCCTGATGCTTTTGGCCGTACTGTTGGCCGTGGGAGCAGCCTGGTTTATGGGTGAATTCGTTATCCTGGGCCGCATGCGGCAACTCATGGCCGCCACCGACAAATTAGGAACCGGTGACCTGAACACCCGCACCGGTCTTGCCCACGACCAGGGGGAACTGGGGCGGCTGGCCGCAGCCTTTGATCACATGGCCGAGAGCCTGCAGATTCAGGATCGTGAACGGCGGCGGGCCGAGGAAGAAGTTTGCCTGCTCAAGGAAGACCTGGAAGAGCGCGTTACCCAACGCACAGCCGAATTGGCCCAGGCCAACACAGAGCTGGAACAGGCCCTGGAAAATCTACAGCAGGCCCAGAGCCAATTGGTCATGTCTGAAAAACTGGCCGCCCTGGGCGAACTGGTGGCCGGAGTTGCCCATGAAATCAACACACCCGTGGGAGTGGCCCTGTCTGCCACCTCGACCATGGCGGAGAAGAACCGCCACATCCACGAGTTGTTCGCCCAGGGCGAGATGAAGCGCTCGGATCTCACCGAGTATCTTGAATCCAGCCGAGAAGGCATGGAGATGAGCCTTTTGAACCTGCGCCGGGCCTCTGATCTGATCCGCAGTTTCAAAATGGTCGCTGCAGACCAAGTCTCTGAAATGCATCGCAGCTTCAATGTGCACGAGTATATTAGGGAGATCTTGCTCAGCCTGCGTCCCAAGCTCAAAAAAACCAGCCACCGCGTCGAGCTGCTCTGCGATGAAGACCTTGTTATCGAAAGCTACCCCGGAGCATTCTCCCAAATTTTGACCAACTTCATCATCAATTCCCTGACCCATGCCTTTGCAGAAGACCAGGCCGGTTTGATCCGCATTGAGATCACCAGTGATGAAAACACCCTGTGCATGAACTACAGTGATGACGGCTGCGGCATTCCACCCGAAATACAAAACAAGATTTTCGAGCCCTTTTTTACCTCCACCAGGGGCAAAGGCTCAACCGGCCTGGGCCTGCACATTGTCTTCAACATTATCACCCGCACCCTGGGCGGCACCATCATCTGCTGCAGCACCCCTGGCCATGGCACCACCTTCCAGCTGCGCATGCCCCTGAATAAGGTAAGCGTATGACCGATACAGACGAAATCCTCTTCAAAGATGAAGAACCAATCCACACCCTGGCCAAGGATGATGCGGCCTGGAAAATCTTGATCGTGGACGACGAGGCCGATGTCCACAATGTGACCACCTATATGTTGGCTGGCCAAAGATATCAGGACCGTCCCTTCACTTTCCTGCACGCCTATAGCGGGGAAGAGGCAAAAGTGCTGCTGGCCGAGGAAGAAGAGATAGCGGTAATCTTATTGGATGTGGTCATGGAAAGCGAGGACAGCGGGCTCAAACTGGTGCGCTTCATCCGTGAGGAACTGAAGAATTTGGCCACACGCATCGTCCTGCGCACTGGCCAGCCCGGCAAGGCCCCTGCAGCCAAGGTCATTCTTGAATACGATATCGATGACTACAAGGAAAAGACCGAGCTGACCCTGGAAAAAATGCTGGTGACCATCATCTCGGCCCTGCGCGGCTATTCCCTCATCACCACCATTGAGAACAACCGGCAAGGGCTCAGGCGCATCATCGAGGCCTCGTCCGATATTTTCGAGCGCCAGTCTCTGCAAAAACTCGGCAGCGGCGTGCTTGCCCAGTTGGCCTCGATTCTCCAACTCAAAAAAGACGCCATCTACGTGCACAGCTCGGGTTTGGCTGCCTCCGGCATCAGGAGTACACCCATGGTTTTGGCAGCCACCGGCGATTACAGCGAATTTGTGGCAAAGCCCATGAAGGCGGTCAGCGACGATGATGTGCACCAGGCCTTGGACTTGGCCAGACGTCAAGCCAACGGTTTTTACAGTGAAAAGGGGCAATGTGCCTGGTATTTCCGCAGCAGGACAGGATCCGACAACTTCCTGTATTTCGAGGCAGGCCGGGATCTGAACGAAAATGACCGGGATTTGCTGGAACTCTTTTTTACCAACGTATCCCTGGCCTTTGACAACCTGTTTTTAAACAAAGGTATAGAAAAAACGCAGAAGGAGGTCATCTTTCACATTGCCGAAGCCATAGAGTGTCGCTCGGCCGAAACCGGCAGGCATGTCCGGCGGGTAGCCGAGTTCGCCCGCCTGCTGGCCCTCAAGTACGGGTTGAGTGAAGAAGAGGCCGAAATGCTCAAACTGGCCTCTACAGTGCACGACCTGGGCAAGATCGGCATCCCCGACGCTGTTTTGCACAAACCCGGTCCCCTGACTCAAGAGGAATTTAAGGTCATCAAGAGTCATGTGGAGCGTGGCCACGCCATGCTTTCCTGCTCGACCAGCCCCATTATCCAAGTTGCGGCCCAGATTATCCTCACCCACCACGAACGCTGGGATGGTCAAGGCTATCCCCACGGACTTGCGCGCGAAGAAATTCCTGTTCATGGTCGTATAGTGGCCGTGGCCGATGTGTTCGACGCACTGTCCAGCAAGCGAGTTTATCATCAACCCTGGCCATGGGAAGATATCTTCAAATATTTTCTGGAGCAGAGCGACCGGCATTTCGATCCGTGTCTGGTGGAGATCCTGCTGCAATACAAAGAGGAATTCATGGCCATCAGTGCCCGCTATCACGACAACCCCCAGGAGGACGTGGAAAAACTGGAACAGCCCGACCCTTCCCAGCCCGGCTGGGAGATGCGCTGGTGAGCGTGTGCAGGTAGAACTGCAGCATCTGTTGTCGGCAAAGCATACAAATTGACACCCTTTTCCCCTTGACAATTTTGTTTATGATGGTGTGCTGTGGAGAAGACTCGCTGGTTGCCAGACCACCATACTGCTGCAAGCAGGCCATTGCCTGGCGATAAAGGGCTTGCCTAAAAAGACCTGGAAAGCAGTGATGGTCTATGGTATACAAAAATGTTGGTATGTGGACGGGTAGCTCAGTTGGATAGAGCGTTGGCCTCCGAAGCCAAAGGTCGCGGGTTCAAATCCCGCCTCGTTCACCATCTGCGCTAGATCGTGCTGGAGCACCGTACACTCTCCGGCTGCAGAAATATCTTGCAAATGAGTTGTAGATAGAAGAATTCAACCTCTCACAAGGAGTGATGAGTATGGCAAACGACAAAGTAGTACATGTATCGGACAGTGATTTTGAAACCAAGGTAATTGGCAGCGAACTGCCCTGCTTAGTGGATTTTTGGGCCCCCTGGTGCGGCCCTTGCAAGGGTATTGGTCCGGTGATTGATGAGCTGTCAGTCGAGTTCGACGGCAAGGCTGTGATTGCCAAGATGAACGTGGATGACAACCCGGCAACCCCTGGAAAATTTGGCATACGCGCCATTCCCACCTTGATCATGTTCAAAAATGGCGAGGTGGTGGATCAAATCACCGGTGCCGTGGGCAAATCTCAGCTGCAAGACATGATCAAAAAAGCGCTCTGATCCAGCGTTATCTCCAAAGCACGCGACCTGTCTCCTCCGACGGGTGCGTGCTTTTTTGATGGAGCGCACAACCCCATGATACAACCGCACTATCAGTTGGTTATCGTTGGCGGCGGCCCCGCTGGTTTGACTGCTGGCCTGTATGCAGCCAGGGGACGGCTCAAGACCCTGCTCATCGAAAAAGGCGCAACCGGCGGCCAGGTACTGATCACCGACTGGGTGGACAATTATCCCGGATTTACGGAAGGCGTTTCAGGTTTTGACCTGATGGACAAAATGACCGCCCATGCCGACCGCTTTGGCCTTGAGAAAAAGTTTGCCGTTATTGCTTCGCTGGACCTCCAGGGCAAGATAAAACGCATCACTCTGGAAAACGGCGAAGTAATTACTGCCCAATCCGTCATCATCTGCACCGGTGCACGTCCCAAAAGGCTGAACATACCTGGTGAACATGAGTTCAGCGGCCGCGGGGTATCCTACTGTGCCACCTGTGATGGTCCCTTTTACCGTGACCAGGAGATTGCGGTGGTCGGCGGGGGAGATACCGCCATTCAGGAGGCCCTCCACCTGACTAGGTTCGCCGCTAAGGTGAGCATCATCCACCGCCGCGACGAGTTGCGCGCCACCAAAATTGTGCAGGAAAAGGCCTTTTGCAACCGCAAAATCGAGTTTGTTTGGAATACACAGGTGCAGAGCATCTACGGTGGCCAGGAAGGAGTGAACTCCCTGCTGCTGCGCAGCAATGCAGGCGAAGAACGGGTCTTGCTGGCTGGCGGTATATTTATCTTTATTGGTATTCAGCCCAATAGCGACATCTTGCCTCTGGATACCCTCAAAACAGATTCAAGCGGTTTTCTGATCACCGACGAGGAGATGGCCACCTCCCTGCCCGGAGTGTTTGCTGCCGGTGATATCCGCAGCAAGTGCTTCCGGCAAATCATCAATGCCGCCGGAGAAGGCGCGGTGGCCGCGCTGTCGGCGGAACGTTATCTGGAACAGGATATTCCCCTCACGCCCATTACCTGCCATGAAGAATAACGCCTGTATACTGTGTAGACTCGTGGATAGCTGTAAACGCAGCATTCTTATCCTCTTCCTGCTGGCTTGCTCCTTCGCCTTGGCCGGCTGCTCGACCTTTCAGGGTATGTTCAGCAACGTCACCATTGGTGAAGACGAGGAAGTGGGGAAAATGCGCATACCCCCGGAGACCCAGATACGGGAAGGCATGGATGCCTTCAATGTGGGCAAGTACAGTGTTGCCATCAAATCGTTTACCAACCTGCTGGTGGAGCACCCCTTCAGCCCCGAAGCCATGTTGGCAGAGCTAAAGTTGGCCGATGCCCACTACTATGACGGCCAGTACGATGAGGCCAAGGTCCATTACCGGGAGTTCGAGACCAAGCACCCCACCAACGAGGCCATTCCCTACGTGCTGTTTCAGTATGGTATGTGTGATTATTCCAAGGCAGATCGAATAGACCGCAACCCCGACAGCATGGCCCAGGCGATCAAGTCCTTCACCCGTTTGCTCAACGCCTATCCTAACTCTCCCTATACCCTGGAAGCGACCAACAAGATCAAGGAAGCACGGGAATTCCTCGCCAACCACGAATATTTGGTGGCGGCATTCTATGTGCGCACCGAAAAAAACGAGGCCGCCAAGCATCGCCTCAACTATCTGCTCAGCACCTATCCGGAATCTGATTTGGCGCCCAAGGCCAAAGAACTGCTGGCTAAGCTGGAAGCTGGTGATGCCCCGACTTGGGGACTGAAGAGATGGCTGCCCGGCTTCATGGTATCTGACCGGGAACCCAATCCTTCTCAGGAACTCAAGAACGAGCCGTCTTTACCAGGTACTCCTGATTCTGGGCAGTAATTTCAGTACCAGAACAAAGCCGAAATCGGAAAAGCATCTTTTTCAGGGCGGCACGCAGCCAATACGTGCCGCCCCTTTTATTTTCCTTTCTTTTTCCTTTCTGCACGCTTGCTCAATACTCAACTCAATATGAGCGAGCAGGCGGCTGGCAGCATTGCGAGAAAACATCATTACGCAGGTTCAATGGCCTGCTCAAGCCCCGCTCTCTGACGGTAGAATCTCGGCCTGGACCAGCTGGGCCAACAACTCTTCCGGAGCGGCCTCGGTATTGAACTGACACACGTCTGTCTCGGTCGCTGCTGGCAACTCGAAACTTTTCAACTGATGCTGGTAGATCTCCCAGCGGCCGTCGGAAACTGCGAACGGATCTTGGGCGCGCAACTGCAAACGCCGTCTGGTCTCCTCCTCGCTGCACCAGCAGTAGATAAAGCAAAGACGAACTCCGAGTTTGCCGGCCAAGCCCCGTACCCGTTCACGCTCCGACAGGCTTGCGTAGGAACCATCCAACAGAACTAAGGTTCTGCTTCCGTGAATCAGCGCCCCCTCTGCCCTGTGCAAAAGCGTCTCATAGGTCTTTGCGCTCAACCCCTGGGAATAAATGCCCTGGCCAACCGCATCCGGCCGATGGGCGGTAACGGGCAAACCGGCCAGTTCCTTGCGTACCCGATCGGTGTTGTAATAGGGCGCGCTATAGCGGTCTGCACAGGCCTGGGCCAGGGTGGACTTACCCGAGGCGGTCATGCCGAAAAAAGCCAAGATCATGGCCATGTCCGGTGGTCTTGTCAGAGGTTGGCTGCAGCGGCTGCGTATTGGGCAGCCAGGACAAAATACCGGGCAGCATTGTCCAGATTCTGTTTACGCACCGCTTCATCAACACCCGGATCGTTTGCGGTGAAAAGGCCAATTTTGCCGCGTACATAGGCACGGTAGCACTTGTAAAAATCGAGCATGTCCACCAGACCCGTGTCTCCGCTGACAGCGACAAAGCGTTCGATAAAATAGGTGGATAAGGGCTCAAGTCCGTGATAGTCCAAATCCATGGCGAGAAAGGCGACGTCGCTGGCCACATCGCAGTAGCGGAAGCGCTGGTTAAATTCGATGCAGTCGTAGATATACGGCTTTTCCGCCAGGCAGATGTTGGCTGAGTAGAGATCGCCGTGGCAGTCGCGAATACGGCCGGCATCAATGCGCTTCTGAAAACGGGCGGTATCGGCCAACACCCCGCGGGCGTAAGAGGAGATGGCGTCGAACTGGGCTTGGCTCAGAGCCCCGTGCCCGATAAAGGCCCTGGTCTGGTCAAAATTCTCCAGCACATTTACGGCCACAGCCTCTGCCTTGCCAAAATTGTCGATATCACCGCCGCCTGCCGCATGTTGGTAGAAGGGCACGAGTACTGCCACCAGTGCCTCGATATGGCTCTTTTTGAGCGTACCTGTGCGGATCAGATTGAGCATCATCCGCTCCTCGGGCATGCGCCGCATCTGTATCCCATATTCAATGACTGCGCCCGCGCCTTGCGCATTATCGCTGCTGATTAGGGAAAAACTCTCCCTCTCTTGCTGTATTTGCACTAACCCCAGATAGATGTTCGGGCAAAGCCTGCGATTGAGCAACAGTTCCTGTTCGCAGTAAAACTGGCGTTTCGCCAAGTCTGAAAAATCAAGAAAACCAAAATTCACCGGTTTTTTGAATTTGTAGACAAAATCTCCGGCCAGAAACACATAAGAGATATGCGTCTGCACCAGCTCTACCCGATCCACCGGGTGGGCATAGCTCTCGGGCCTGAGGAGAAACTGAACAAAGGGCGGCAAGGTTTCGGTGGTCATGGCATTCCTTGAAGGTGTATGGGAGATATAGGTGGGCACACCACTGTACCAAAGGCTGACCCCAGCGTAAACTGTTTACGCCTCCATGAGCACATGGTACATTAAACGGATTTTAGAAAAATTTGAGATATATGGAGAAAAAAGCGCATGAACGAACAGGTGCTCCGCACCCTTTTGGAGCAAGTTCGCGGTGGCAAGATGCCCACAGAAGAAGCACTGGCGCAACTCCGGCTTTTGCCCACGCAGGAGCTGGACAGTGCCAGACTCGATCACCACCGCAGCCTGCGCACCGGCCTGCCCGAGGCAATTTTTAGCGAGCATAAAAGTGCAGAACAGCTTATCGACATTTTGCGGGCCATGCTTGCCCAAAAAAATGTGGTGCTGGCCACCAGGGTCAGTGCTGAAAAAGCGGAGTCGGTCTGCCGTGCTCTGGATACCCTGCACTACCATCCCCTTGCCCGCATCCTCACCGGCAACGACCAGTATATTGACAGCAGCGCAGTGGGGCTCATCACCCTGGTAACCGCAGGTACCTCGGATATTCCCGTAGCTGAAGAGGCCCGCGTCACCCTGAACCAATTCGGTCATCCCACCAAAACCATTTACGATGCAGGCGTGGCCGGTATTCACCGTATTTTGACCGAGGCAGAGCTGTTGCAAAAGAGCCGGGTGGTCATTGTTATGGCCGGCATGGAAGGTGCGCTGCCCTCGGTGGTAGCCGGCATGACCCCAGCACCGGTGATTGCCGTGCCCACCAGTGTTGGTTATGGTGCAGGCGCGGGTGGCTATGCCGCCCTTTTCGGCATGCTCAACAGCTGTTCTCCGGGTCTGGCTGTGGTGAATATTGACAACGGTTTTGGGGCAGCCTGTATGGCCGCGGCCATCAACCGGCCACCAGGGGCCAAGACGACATCCCATCCCCGCAGCAGACTGTAATCCTCCTGGAAAAGCTCTCTTTTTTCATGAATACAACAAGGCGAAGATTGCACAAAGCCGATTATCCCTTTATATATTTTTGTTTATGCATTGCATAAGTAAACGCTGCTTCTCTTCATACAGGTACAGTTTTTATGAATTCCGGCATTAAACTCAAAATAACCTTTGTCATTTTTCTGCTCTTTTTCTCTGGCCTGGCCCTGCTGCCCAACTTCTATAAAGGTCTGCCAAGCTGGTGGGACAAGTATTTGGCACCAGCAGGCTTGACCCTTGGCTTGGATCTACAAGGCGGCATGCACATTGTTCTGCAGGTGGATGTGGACAAGGCTGCGGAAAATGCGCTGGACCTTGCTGCCTCCGAATTCAGGAGCATCCTGGCGGACAAGGGGATCATTGCGGTGCGACTGGATTCTGGCACACCTGGCCAGATTTTGTTCACCCTGCCCAACACCGGAGCCATTGATACGGTCAAGGACCTGCTCAAAGAAAGTTTTCCCCACTTGAAGACCGATATAGCGGCCGAGGCAGGCGGTTTTCCCCGGGTAACTTTGCAGCTGAACGCCCAGGAAGTGGATGGCATCAGGAAAAATTCAGCGGCCCAGGCCTTGGAAATTATCCGCAACCGTATCGACCAATTTGGTGTGGCCGAACCCATTGTCCTGCGGCAGGGTGAAGATCAAATTGTGGTACAATTGCCCGGTATTCAGGACCCAGAGCGGGCGATTGCGCTTATTGGCCAGACTGCCCAGCTTGAGTTCAAGCTGGTGGCCAATGCCGGCGGCCTCAATCTGCCTGCCCTGATCGAAGAGGCCATCAAGGCAGGCCAGTGGCAGGAAGGCGACACCCGCAAACAGCTCAACCTGGCCCTGCAAGGGCGTTTGCCCCAGGGCACTGAAATATATTTTGAGCGGGTGGTCGACAAAACAACCAGGGTGGAAGCCAAGGTACCCTTGCTGCTGGAAAGCCCCATCCTCATGACCGGTGCCATGGTGAAGGATGCGCAAGTGCGTATCGGCGGTAACTTCAACGAACCCTATGTCAGCCTCGAGTTGACCGGCCTTGGCGCGCAAACTTTTGGCCAGCTCACCGAAAAAAATGTGGGACGACAACTGGCCATTGTTCTGGATGATAATGTTCGCTCCGCCCCGGTCATCCGCGAGAGAATACTGGGAGGCAGTGCTCAAATTACAGGCAATTTTACCCATGAAGAGGCCTCAGACCTAGCCATTGTCCTGCGTGCCGGTGCCCTGCCCGCACCAGTGGATATTATCCAGAACCTGACCGTGGGCGCCAGTCTTGGCCAAGACTCCATCAACAAAGGCATTTATGCTGGCCTGTTTGGCGCCATCTTGGTCGTTGTTTTTATGATGGTATACTACCGGATCTCTGGGGTCATCGCCAACATCGGCCTTTTCTTCAACATCCTGCTGCTCTTTGTCGGTATGGCCATGCTTGGGGCCACTCTCACACTGCCAGGCATTGCCGGTATCATCCTCACCGTGGGCATGGCCGTGGATGCCAATGTGCTCATCTATGAACGCATGCGCGAAGAATTTGCCCTGGGCAAGACCATCAAAGCCGGGGTGGAGAGCGGTTTTTCCAAAGCTTTCTCCAGTATCATCGACTCCCAGCTCACCACCCTGATTACCGCCCTGGTGCTCTTTCTCTTTGGTACAGGCCCCATCAAGGGCTTTGCCGTGACCCTGTCCATGGGTATCATCTTCAACCTCTTTGCTGTACTTTTTGTATGCCGCCTCATCTACGATGGCCTTATCACTACCAGACGGCTGAAAGAGTTGCGTTTCATGCAGTTTATCAAACGCACCAGTTTTGATTTTATGCGCCTTCGTAACATCGGATTTGCCCTAACCGGTGCCATGGTGCTCATCGGCCTGGTGGCTGCGGTGCAGATAAGCCGCGGCAAAGCCGAGCTGGGAATTGACTTTACCGGTGGTGTTATGCTCCAGTACAGTGCAGTGCAACCCTTCACTTTAGATGAAGTGCGACCGGTGTTGGGTGCAAACGGTTTTCCCGGGGTGGATCTGCAGCGGGTCAGCAGTGACAATCAGCTCATCGTCAAACTGAAAGAGGCGGCAGAAAAGGTGGGTACGGAGAGCGACCGCATCTCCGCCATCCTGGCAGAGCATTTGGCCGAGAAAGGCTTTAACCTGGAAAGCAAATCGGAAATCGGTTCCTCAGTTTCTTCTGATTTGCGGTCCAAGGCGATCATGGCTATTGCACTTTCCCTCCTGGGCGTGGTGGTGTACCTGGCCTTCCGCTTTGACTTGCGTTTTGGGCTGGCAGCCACGGCCGCCACCTTCCACGATGTTTTGGCCGTGCTGGGGGTGTGTTGGCTTTTGGGCAAGGAGTTCGACCTGTTGCTCATGACCGCCCTGCTCACCTTGGCAGGATACTCGCTCAACGACACCGTGGTCATTTTCGACCGGATCAGGGAAAATGTGGCCAAGCATGAGGGCAAGCGTTTCTATGACATCATTAACCTGAGTATCAACGAAACCTTGTCGCGTTCGATCATCACGGGTTTAACCATGATCTTTACGGTCTTCTCCCTGTTCCTTTTCGGCGGGCCCATTCTCCACGATTTCTCCTTTGCCCTGTTGGTGGGCATGTTTGTGGGCTCATACTCCTCCATCTTTGTAGCCAGCCCCTTGGCTGCCATTGGCTGGGAAGAAAAAAAGGCATAAGCCATGGAAACACTACAACCAGAAATCAATCCCATCGCGGCCAGCGATCCCTTGCGTTTTGCCTGTCACCCGCAGGTGCCCTGCTTTAACGAGTGCTGCCGCGAGCTGGATTTGGCCCTTTCACCCTATGATGTACTCCGCCTGAAAAAGGCCCTGGCCATGCGCTCGGGTGATTTTTTAAAACAGTATGTGCTGGTGAGCAGGGAACAGGACCAAACTTTTCCTCTCTGCTACTTAAGCATGGTGGATGACGGCAGGGCCAGCTGCGTATTTGTGACGGCTAGCGGTTGCCGAGTGTATGCAGACAGGCCAGGCAGCTGCCGGGCCTATCCCCTTGGTCGGGGAGCTTCTTTGCAGACAGATGGTACCATACACGAGCAACTGGCTCTGGTGCGCGAGGCCCATTGTCAGGGATTTGCCGAACAATGTACCCGCACTGCAGCCGACTTCCTGGAAAGCCAGGGGCTGGCCATCTACAATCGCTTCAACGATGCCCTGCTGCGCCTGTATCAGCATCCCAGCGTGCAGGACAAAAGCTTTCAACCAAGCGAACAGCAACTGAACCGTTACATGCTGGCCCTGTATGACCTTGATCGCTTTCGTCAGCTCATAAACAGTGGCACCATTACCCTGCCCTTCCCGCTCAATCAGCAGCAACAGCAAGGCTTGGCTGATAATGACGAAGAACTGCTGCTTTTGGGCATTACCTGGCTGTATCGGGATTTTTTTGGTGGATGAACACACTAACGGGCAGCATGCCCTGGAAATAGCACCTCAACTGCTGGACGAGCTGCGTCAGGCGGCCAGACCCTATGCCGAAGAGGAAGGCGGCCCGCATGGACTTGACCACAGTGAGCGGGTGCTGCACACTGCCCTGTATCTGGGCAGGGAACTCGGGGCAGACCTGCATGTTCTTGCTGCCGCAGCCATCCTGCACGATATCGGTCGCAGCGAAGAAAGCGCCAGCCAGGGCGCTGTCTGCCATGCCCAGCGCGGCGCAGAGCTGGCTGTGCCCATTCTCAAACGACTTGGCTATGGACAGCAGGCCATTGATGCCATCTGTCACGCCATTGTTGCCCACCGCTTTCGGGGCTCCATGCAGCCACAAACCCTGGAGGCACGCATCCTGTTTGATGCCGACAAGCTGGATTCCATTGGTGCGGTGGGTATTGGTCGAGCCTTTCTTTTTGCCGGCCAAGTTGGCGCGCGCCTGCACAATCCGGAAAAAGACCACAGCCGCACCAGGCCATATTCCCTGGAAGATACGGCCTACAGGGAGTTTCAGGTCAAACTCTCCCGTGTGAAAGATCAAATGCAAACCGCGCTTGGCCGCAGGTTGGCGCAGGAGCGCCATGCCTTTATGCAGGTCTTTTTTACCCAACTCACCCGCGAGACCAGCGGATTTTCTGCAGACAAATAAACCGATGACCCCACTCAAACTGGTGATTCTCGATTGCGATGGTGTCATGTTCAGTTCCAAAGAGGCGAACCGACACTACTACAACGACCTGCTCAAGGCCTTTTCCTGCCCACCCATGAGTGAAGCGGAACTCGACTACGTCCACATGCACAACGTGCGCACTTCGGTGCGCTATATTTTTCGCCAATACCCGTCCATCAGCCAGGAAGAGATCGACCGCCTCTGCGCGCAGACCGACTACACTCCCTACCTGCGCCATATGATCATGGAACCTGATCTGCTCTCGTTTCTCAAGACGGTAAAAGAATATGGATACACAGCCATCTCCACCAATCGCACCAATACCATGGATCAGGTACTCGATACCTTTCAACTGCGTGCCTACTTTGACATGGTAGTAACAGCGGCCAACGCACCCCGTCCCAAACCAGCCCCAGACGCGCTGTACATGATTCTGGAGCACTTCCGCCTGCCAGCCGATGCTGCCATCTACATTGGCGATTCCAAGCTGGATAAAGAGCATTGCAGCGGTACAGGTATTTCGTTTATCGCCTTCAACAACCCCGAGCTGCACGCCGACTATCATGCCGCCAGCTTTGCCGAGGTGCAACAGTTGCCCCCCTTTCAACGACTGTTTAAATCATAAACGGGCGTTTCACTGCTGCGGAGATGTGCGCCTGCTTCGTCGGGCCCGAACTTGGCCGTATTGCGGCAATGACAACAAAATCCTTGCTTTTTTTGGCCCATTGAGTACAAAGGTCTGCAACCTGTTGCCTGTTACGAAGAGAGGCGGGTGTCTGTTTTTGGCGATGTAGCTCAGATGGTCAGAGCATGCGGCTCATATCCGCAGTGTCCGGGGTTCAATTCCCTGCATCGCCACCAAATCATATTCCAGAGAGATCTGGTGAAATACATAAACCCGCTTCCAATCACGGTTAGCGGGTTTTTTCTTGCCTGTAAGTTCCAGGGTAATCTATTGATACCCCGGGGCACGAGGAGTCATATGCCTATACCCCAAAGGGGATACCTCCAAATGCCCTTACAGACGCGCAGATCAAACAGTTACTGTTCTTAAATTCGCTCAAATAATTCCGCACCAAAGCGTACTTCACATCAGACTTTTGGCGAAGTACGCTGCAGCTTTTTTACGATGGCCAGTTGCAGATCTGACTGGGATGAGTGAAGTGGTTGCGTTTCTTGAGACATAGGCATAAGCAATGAGCTGATCCATTTAA
>JABMJC010000054.1 GCA_013201405.1 Desulfobulbaceae bacterium | reverse complement strand
GAAAGCGGTTTTTGAATTCTCTGGAATTCCTGTATCCTAAAGAGAAGCGACGGTATCTGCTTAGGATATCTTAAGGCGCATACCTTTTACGCACCCTTTTCCTGAGTAAATTTTTCCACATCAAGTCACGATCCACAATGGGCAGGTGAAGCGGCACTACTGTTTCAACAAGCAGACATCCGCTAAAATTGCTCATTTTCGATGTTTTTCCGCAACTGTGTTATATCAAGACCAAGAGCAACGCATTGTATTCCTTCCATGCATTTGTCAGCATCTTGCTGTTCAAGAAAATGCTTTAAGGAATGGGCGTCCTTTTTTAAATGAACAAGCCATGTCTTTTGGTCCTGATCATAGTTGACGTCAATGTCAATGCCGCAGGCGCCAATATCTGGATACAGAGATATGATCTTGTCGCACAGCTCTTTTTCATTGTACATGGTCAACCCCCTCTCCGTTGGTGAGTCTGTCTGGTGAGTCTGTCACGGTATTTAGCCATATGGTTCCATAATGTAGTTTTTACCATCCAGGGTGACAAAGCGAATGCCGTCCTGCTTGGGCAATCCTGCTATTTTCCATGCAATCTCAGGGTTTACAAACTGCTCATTGACGCATTTTTTGGGCTGATTGGTAATCCGACAGACGTTGTTGAGTATCGGAAATACATGGTACTTAATAAAATATTCTCTCATAAATCGTATGATGTCCATCTGCTCTGCTGTTAATGACGCCAAACCTTCACGGTCAGCAAGAAGCCGAGCTACCTCCTCGTTCCAATCGTCCTGATTTTTGAGAAAGCCATTTTCATCCAGGGGAATTTCTTTACCAGCATAATAAAGTTTCGACATGATGCACCTCCTCGTGATGTTCCAGCAGGTTGTTTTGCTTTTTTGATCTTACTCAGAAACATGATTCCCTGATCCCCTTCTGTCAAGGCAAGGGATTGTCAGTATTTTCATGTGCCAAGTAAAAAAAACATAGGCAGGCATAAAGACGTACTTCACTTCAGGCTCTTGGCAAAGTACGCTGCGGCCTTTTTTACGATGGCCAACTCCTTGGCCTGCTCAGCCAACTGGCGTTTGAGGCGGACACTCTCCACCAGAAGCCGTTCTTCCACGGCGCTCTTATCCTGTGACTGTGAAAGACGAGCCTTGCTCCTTCAGTCCTCCAGTTGTTATACAGTTGGCTTTCATGAAGTCCCAATTGCCTGGCTGCTGCCGCAACCCCAATCTTTTCCGCCAAAGCCAGTGACTCTGCCTTGTACTGTTGCGAACACCTCCGTTAAGGGAATATACTCGCTTAACGAAATGGCCTTCAACAACGAGCAGGATCAGTCTTTCAGAGGGCCAGACACATAAAAAGTACGTGTTTGGGGTACGGTAGGTACTTTGGAGTTACAGTACTTATGGCAGTGACTGGCAGTGACTGGCAGTGACCAATTGGGACAACATTGTGGTGGGCAGGCAGGGATAAAAATACTCGCAGCTCACAAGCTGTTAAGCTGCCGGCATTGCTGGTGGCTACTGATTTCAGCGCTCTATACCTTTCCTGGTCTCTACACCGAGATGGTAGTAGTGCTTGATCTCTTTTATTTCTGAAACCAGGTCTGCCGCCTCAACAATTTCTTGTGGGGCATAACGTCCTGTTAGGATTAACTCCACACTATTTGGCTTTTCTTCAATAAGGTTCAATAGTTCGTGGGTGGAAAGCAGGTTGAAGTAGTTCGAGGTAAGAATCTCATCGGCTACGACGATGTCGTACTTCTTTGAGAAGAGAGCAGTTTGTATTTTTTCATATCCGGATTTTGCCATAGCCACGTGTTCTGCATCAGGGGGATTCTGCACATGCACAAAGGTGTTCAGGCCATACTGCTCAATGACTATGTATGCAGCAACCATACGGGCCGCATCTAACTCGCCGTATTTTTGACCTTTCATGAATTGGCCGATGTAGGTTTTCATTCCCCAGCCCATGGCGCGGAAGGCCAAGCCAAGGGCCGCTGTGGTTTTGCCTTTTCCGCTCCCCGTGTATACTTGAGTATATCCCTTGTTTTGCAGTCTTGTTTTAGGCATTTTTGACAGAAATTTCTAAATAGTGTTCACAATGAATTGCCGGCCATGACGGCTGATTCGTTGAGGTGCATGATCCCGCCGCATTGAAGGATTGTCGTCCTTTTAACAAGCTTTTTTTTGTTTGCCAAATTCACCCCGGTAGGCTCTGGCCTTGTCTGCTATTTCATCCTTGCTTTTGCCCAGGACAGCAAAGGTCCCCATTTCTTCAATCATGCACAGGGCTGCTTCAATGATGTTGAAGAGCAGGGCGCAGCCAGTACCCTCACCCAAGCGCATGTCCATGTTGAGCATAGCTGTCAGCCCGGTTATTTTTTGGAGCAATACAGCGCCTGGTTCAGAGGAGAGGTGGGAAGGGATCATGTAGGCGATGGAGGTTGGGGCCAGGCGCATGGCAGCCAGGGCCGCCACATTAGAGATGAGCCCATCGGTAACCACTGGAACGCGCCGGGATGCGCAGGCCAAATACACACCAGCCATACCGGCAATATCCAGGCCCCCCACCTTGGCCAGCACATCCAATGGGTCTTCAGGATTGGGCTGGTGCAGGTGCACCGCCTGCCGCACCACTTCTTTTTTGCGGGCAAAAGCAGCATCGGTCAGGCCTGCTCCTCTGCCAACCACTCGCTCTATGGGAGCTTGGGTAAAGGCATAGAGCACAGCAGCACTGGCCGTAGTGTTGCCGATGCCGATTTCTCCCACGCCAAACAGATCGTAGCGTTGGTCAATAGCGGCAAGCGTCAGCTCAATACCGGTTTCCAGGGCAGTAATGGCCTCGGCCCGGGTCATTGCCGGTTCTTCCAGGAAGTTGGCTGTACCGTAGCGGATTTTCCGGTGCACAACCTCGGACAGCTCGGTAATGTCCACAGCAATACCCAAGTCCACGGCAATGATGTCGGCTTGGGCATATTTGGCCAGAAAATTCACCCCCATGCGGCCGCTGGTCACGAAATCTGCGCCAATGCGGGTAACGTCTTGCGGATACATGGCTACGCCTTCGGTACGGACACCGTTATCCGCCATCATCACCACAATGGCTTTTTTGTTGATCCTGTTGTGTACCTTGCCGGTAATACCTGCTATCTGGCGAACAATATCCTCTAGTTTTCCCAAGCTGCCCGGCGGCTTTAGGCAGTAGTCAATTTCCCTCTGGGTGGCGGCCATAACCGCTTCGTCTAGCGGACGAATGGCTTGGATGGTTTGCTGCAACAGCTCCATGGAGTGTCTCTTATCGGTAATTGAAACGGGTGAGGATAGGTAATTCACCGGCAAATTCTACCTCGCTGAGAGTGGCGTTTTCCACCTTGAATTTCCAGTACCCCGCACCGGCAGATCCGCTGAAGTATTGCCCCAGAAGGGCACGGATGCAACCACCGTGGGACACCAGCGCCAGGTTTTTCCCGGCATGATTGCGGAGAATCTCGGTGCAAAAATCGAGAACCCGTTTGGTAAAGGCAGAAAAGGCCTCTGCTTCGGGGATGTCGGTATTTTCCCAATCATGGATCCAGGTTTTCCACAACTCGGGATAGCGTTTGGAGATTTCCGTGAAATGCAGTCCTTCCCATTGGCCGAAATGAAATTCTCGCAAACTGCTGTCGGTGATGATCCGGGCATCCTTGCCAAAGGCGAGGATGGCAGTTTCCACGGCGCGCTGCAGTGGGCTGGCAAAGATGGCGTCAATGTGCAGTTCTTGCAGCGCATCGGCAAGGGTCAGGGATTGGTAACGGCCGGTATCGTTTAAGGGTACATCGGTGCTGCCCACCAGGATGCCGTTGCGATTTTCTTCTGTTTCTCCATGGCGGATGAGGTAAAGCCGGGTAACGTTCATGATAGATGCTTCCAGAATAGAAAAAAAATAAGCAGGGTGCCTGTTTCACACAGTTCAATGGTGGCGCCGATGGTATCACCGGTTATGCCACCTACTTTTTTGACCAGCGAGCGGGCAAAGAACACGGCAACCAGTATGGCGGCCACTATAATGCTGCCCAAGATGGACAGGTACACAAACCAGGACACCTGCAAAAATAACAGAATCGGGATGAGCAAAACAAGGGCCATCAGGCTTGCGGTCAGCGCCTGGGAAAGGCCAACCTGGTTGACAAATTCGCCCAAGCCTGTTTCGGATCGAGCATAAGGGGCTACAGCCGCATGCCAGGTTAAGGCCATGCGGGCCGTAAGGGGAGCGGCCAGTAGGGCGATAACCGCGGTGCTGGTGGGCAGGGCGCTTAGCAGAAGAAGTTTAAGCAGAATGGCGAGGATAATAGCAGTAACACCACTGGCCCCCAAGGTGGAGTCGCGCATGATGGCCAGCATCTCTTCGCGTGGTCGGCAGGAGAACAAACCGTCTGCGGTGTCGCCGACACCGTCCAGGTGCAGGCCGCCGGTGACTATGATCAGCACGGTCACGGCGGTAAAGGCGGCCAGCACATTACCCAGGATGGGCGCAGCCACCAACATGGCCAAAGCCGCAGGAATACCAACAAGCAAACCTACCAGGGGCATCCACTGCATGCCCCGTACAAAGTGCGCGGCAGTGAAGGGTATTTTTCCGGGCACGGGATAGCGGGTCATGAACTGGATCATCAAAATAAGGGAGGCCATGGGGTTTGCACAGCAACGTTATGCATTTTTGAGGCAGAGCGGTAGTCCCGCCACTACTAGGTACACGGTATCAGCCCTGGCAGCAAGATATTGACTGGCGCTGCCGGCACAATCGCGGAAGAGGCGGGACAGGGGCGAGGGGGGGACAAGGCCGAAGCCCACCTCATTGCCCACCATGATCACCTGGCCGGGAAAATCTGCTGCGGCCGCGGCCAGGGCCTTGATTTCTGTCATAACCTGCTCTTCCAATTCAAGCAGGAGTGCGGGTGCAGGCGTATCCCAGTTATGCGGTTCTCTGAGTAGGATATTGGTGATGAGCACCGTCAGACAGTCGAGCAGCAGCACGTCAAAATCAGTGCTCAGCGCGTGGGCTGCAATAAGTTTTGCTGGTTGTAAAGGCTCCTCCAAGGTCTGCCAACGCCTGTCCCGGCGCTCCTGGTGGCGACGGATGCGCTCGCGCATTTCGTCATCCATAGCCCTGGCAGTGGCAATATAGCCAAGCCGCCTGCCACGCTGCTGCGCCAGTTGCTCGGCAAAGGCGCTTTTGCCGCTTTTGGCCCCTCCGGTAATTAGGGTGATATGGCCCATACACGTCCTTATATTCTGATTTTCTGCCCAGCTGCACAATCATTGCGCTATACCAGCAATGCCGGTGTTGGCAAAGCGGAATTATATTAGCTAATAAGCGATTGTGACGTAACCGGTTAATTGATCGTCCTTCTAGTCAATCCCGAGCAGTCTGCTTACCAGGTGACATAGGTACGCAAATCGGATTGCGCTGTGGTCCATATCTCCGCCTGCACAAGGTTGAGGTCTGCCTGGTGAGTGCGGCAGGCAATCAATACTTAAAGCTGTTGCTCCGGGTATGCCTGGTCTGGTATAATGCAAGATTGCTTTGTGAAGATTGTCGACTTGACTGTATCCTTGTCGAGGTATGATAAGCCTGTCTTATGCTTCACAAGCAAAAGGCAGGGGTGCAGCATGCTTGTGCCGCCTGAAACAGCCCATCCTGCGTTCGTACCGCATTGACGAAGATTATGATTGAACTTGCCTTTCAGAAAAACGAACAGGGACTTTTGCCTGCCATTGTCCAGGATTATACCAGTGGCGAGGTGTTGATGTTGGCCTTTATCAATCAGCTTGCTTGGGAAAAGACCCTGGCTACTGGCAAAGCCCATTACTGGAGCCGTTCCCGTGGGCAGCTTTGGCTCAAGGGCGAAAGCTCTGGCCATGTGCAGCTGGTGCGGGAAATTTTAGTGGATTGCGATGCCGATACCGTTATCTACAAGGTGGAGCAGCTTGGCGGTGCAGCCTGCCATACCGGCTACCGCAGCTGTTTTTACCGCCGGGTGGAAGCAGGGCAGTTGGTACCTGTTTTTCAAAATAAGGTGTTTGAGCCCGAGCAGGTGTATGGCCGCAAAGAATAATTGATGATCATTGTGCTGTAAAAAAGGAGTAAAAGATGCAAGTTTTAAAGCTGGGTATTCCCAAGGGCAGCCTGGAAGAGGCAACCATTGAACTGTTCAGAAAATCGGGCTGGCGCATCAAGCTGGCCTCGCGCAACTATTTTCCCGAAGTGGATGATCCGGAACTCTCTTGCTTTATTTGCCGGCCGCAGGAAATGTCACGCTATGTGGAGTCTGGTATGCTGGATGCAGGCATCACCGGTAAAGATTGGACCTTGGAAAACGAATCGGATGTAGAGGTGGTGGCTGACTTGATTTATTCCAAGGTGAGCAAAGCGCCAACCCGTTGGGTGGTGGCAGTGCCCGGAGATTCCGGCATTACCAGTGTGGAGCAGTTGGATGGCAAGCGGATTGCCACGGAGCTGGTTAATGTAAGCCGCAAGTTTTTTGAGGGGCGTGGCCTTACGGTGGATATCAGTTTCTCCTGGGGTGCCACCGAGGCCAAGGCTGTTTCCGGACTGGCCGATGCCATTGTGGAGGTCACGGAAACGGAAAGTACCCTCCGCGCCCATGGGCTCAAAGTCATTCATGAGCTGATGCAGTCCAATGTACAACTCATTGCCGGGCGACAGGCCATGGCCGACGCCTGGAAGGCAGACAAGATCGGCAATGTTGCCATGCTGCTCCAAGGCGCTTTACGGGCAGACCGCATTGTTGGTTTGAAGATGAACGTGCCTGCGGATAAATTGGATGACATCACCGGACTGCTGCCCAGCGTTACCGCACCCACTGTGGCCCAACTCTACAAGCAGGAGTGGTTTTCAGTGGAAACCGTGGTCTCTGAGCATCAGGTGCGCGACCTGGTGCCCAAACTGAAAAAATGCGGGGCCGAGGGTATTATAGAATATACGCTCAACAAGGTGATTTAATGATCTCCAGTTTCATATAGTGTTTCCCAACGCCTCTTTGCTTTTTTCAGGGAGGCGTTTTTTTATGCAATTGCCAGCGACTTACTCGGCAGTTCCTGTGGCTATTTCGGTTAGGCGCACATAATCGGTTTTTCCTGTGCCCAGCAGAGGCAATTGTTCCACCCGTTCAAGACGTTTGGGAATAAGGAGTTCGGCAAGCCCCTGCTGTCTTGCGGCTGCTAGCAAGGCACTGCGTTCAAGCTGTGTATCGGTGGTGAATAAAACAAGTGTTTCTCCTCGTTGCCTATCGGTTACGGCAATCACGGCATGCTTTGCTTCGGGTGAGGCGGTGCGCGCCAAAGCCTCCACGCTTTCCAAAGAAATCATTTCCCCTGCGATTTTGGCAAAGCGCTTCACTCTGCCAATAATGCGCATAAAACCGTTTGCATCGATACTGACTATGTCGCCGGTGTCATACCAGCCAGGCCCTGCCACGGACTGAGGCGCTTCCAGTTGGCCCGGCGCTGTGGCCCGCAAATAGCCATTCATAAGGTTTGGTCCCCGCACATGCAAAACACCGCCCTCTGCTAGGCCATCCACCGGCTCAAGGTGGTATTCGATACCCGGCAACAACTGACCAACCGTGCCGGAGCGATAGGCCATGGGTGTATTCAGACTGAGCACCGGCGCGGTTTCGGTGACGCCATAGCCTTCAAAAACACGTATACCCAGTTTTTCGAAGCAGAGCTGCTGCACCTCTGGGCTCAACTTCTCTGCACCCACAACAGCATAGCGAATCCGAAAAAAATCGTACGGATGCGCCATTTTGGCATAGTTCCCCAAAAAGGTACTGGTGCCAAGCAGGATGGTGCAGTTTCTGTCGTAGGCAATTTCCGGAACAACCCGGTAATGGAGCGGGGTGGGGTATAAAAACAGGGAGCAGCCGTGCAGGATGGGTAAAAGCGTACCAGCAGTCAATCCAAAGGAGTGGAAGATAGGCAGAGCATTGAGAAAGCGATCTTGGCTGGTGCAGTCAATCACCGCGAGAACCTGATCGATGTTGGCCAGCAGGGCCCGGTGGGAAAGAACCACCCCCTTGGGAGCACCTTCAGAACCAGAGGTAAACAAGATGGCCGCAGCCTCATCTGAAGCCACTGCCTGTTCCATGGCGCGCGGCCGCCAGAGTGCCCAAAAGAGGAGCCAGAGTTTGTCTTGCAGGCTGATGGCTGCGCGCAGGTCTTCAAGATACAGCAGTTTGATGCCGTAAAGTTGTGCCAGTACCTGGGTAAGCCGTGCCTGCTCAACAAAGGTGCGCGAGCTGACAATCACATCGATTTCTGCAGCTATGCAGGCAGAGCGAAGCCCATGGGCGCCGGCCGTGTAGTTGAGCATGGCCGGGATTTTTCCCTGGGCACTCAAACCCAAAAAGAGTGCCACGCTTGGCATCAGGTTGGGCAACAGTATCCCCACTTTGGCCCGGGAGGGCATCTGTGTTTTTTTCAGAACAAGCCGGCTGAGCATCAGGCTGGTTTTGAGCAAATCCTGATAGTTGTAGGGTTTGCGCCGGATATCCTCCACAACTGTATGGTACCTTCCATGTAGCTCCATGGCATCGCAAAAGGCAGAAAAAAGCGTGCTTCTGGCTTGGGAGGTAAAAAGCATTTCCTGCATGATGTGGCGCATGGCCTCGCTTGCCGCCCGACGGCGCTGCTTGGCGCTGCCAAAGCTGGGCATGCTGATGCGGCGCAGCGGGTGCAGGGTCATGGTGATGCGCGGCAACAAACGCCGGGGCACCTTCCCGTGCAGCCTGGACAGATAGCTGTGGCGTGTTCCCTGCAAGCAAACCGGCAGGATAAAGGCATCGCTCTTGGCTGCGGCAAAGGCCGGGCCATCGTAAATTTTCATCAGACCGCCACTGACCGTGATGCGGCCTTCGGGAAAAATCACCACCGGTCTGCCGCTCTCCAGCATTTTGATGACCCGTTTGATCGCCAAGGGCCTGGTTGGATCGATCTCCAGGTAATCCACTGCTTTGAGAATCTGGCGGAACCAAAAATTTTCTGCCACCCAAGTGTGGACCACGAACACGGGGTTGCCCGGTAGAAAGAGCCCGAGTATCAGGCCATCAAGAAACGATTCGTGGTTGGCAATGATGAGCAGCGGACGCTGGGCAGGGTTGCTGTATTCTCCCTGGATGCGCAGTCGAAAAAGCACGCGAACAAGCCGGGAGAGCAGAAAACGGAGGATGGTGAGCATAGTGCTTTGGACTTAAAAGATAAGGAACGCTACAAATAAGTGGCCACCAGCAATAGCCACAGGCATGGAGTGCACACTATAGTTTTTTCTCCTTTTCTCCTTTTCTTCGCAAGGATCCTGAACAGCTTGAAATATCGGTTGTTTTTCTTGTTTTTCAGGTGGAAAAAATTGCTTTTTCACATTGGCACAAACTACTCAAGCGGGCAGCTGTGCCTTGGAGGAGAGAGCTGTATTATGCGAGGATCTGGAGCAACAACTCCGCAGGCTACGACAGACCCATTCTAATCTGGACAACAACACTTCAGATGGGGCATAGTGGCAGTATTCCGAGTCGGGCTGGGTTTACAATCCCACTCTGACAGGGTTTGGCTCCCTACGGAGCTCCGGCCAGGGACCATGCCCTCCTTGGCTACAATTTTTATTCAGAACACAGTTGGATGAATATGCATTCTTTGCAGCAGGCCCGTTTTCTCTTGGCCGCCCATACCCTACAGCAACTACCGCCGCCACTCGTGCCGGAAATTGCCTTTGCCGGCCGCTCCAATGTGGGTAAGTCCAGCCTGATCAACCGGCTGTTGGGGCGCAAGGGTCTGGTTAAAACCAGTTCTAAGCCAGGTAAAACCCAGAGTCTGAATTTTTTTACCGTGGCCGACAACTTCTACCTGGTGGATTTGCCTGGCTACGGCTACGCGCAGGTTTCTAAAAAACAGCGCCAATTCTGGGGCGAGTTGGTGGCGGGCTACGTGGAAACGCGCCACAGCTTGGCCTGTGTGGTGGTCATTGTTGATCTGCGCCATGAACTCAAGCGACTCGACCGTGAACTGGTGGATTGGCTTAGGCATGTTGCCCGACCGTATCTACTTGTTTACACCAAGGCAGACAAGCTCAGTCGCAACCAGCAGGAAAAAAACGCGGCCCTTCTAGATGCCGGCTTGCAGGTCAAGGCGGATGAGCGCATTCTCTTTTCAGCACAAACAGGCCAGGGCCGCGACGAACTGCTGACCAGAATTCGGGCTTTGACCGCTGCTCTATCCCTTCCGCCTGCAGACGAGAACCCCACTTCTTAAAAAGCAGAAAAGTTTAATTGGTTGTTTTGTTGGCCGCAGAGGGATGGAGTGCTGGCCGTCACAAGACGACCTTTTGGTCAGACTACGTATGAGGCCCTGTTCAAACTCGTTTACTGCAAGAGTAATTTTCAAGCGCTACTGTTTCTTCTTTTGGTGTGCCTGGCAAGCATCTTCCAGTATTTTCCTGACTTGGCGGTATTGTGCTATACGTGCCAGGTCTTTATCTGATGGCTGCGGGATGCGGCTCAAATCTAGATTTTCCGTATTATCGGCCAGCTTGACTGCCCGGGCCAAGGTGTTTGCCGCTGCTCGGCGGGCAGCACTGAGGCGATCTTCTTTGGGTTTTTTGGTCAAGGCTTCCAGGGCCTGAAGAATAACCGGAGAAAATCCCTCTGCCCTGAGGGCTGCCAGGGTCCACTGCGAGTCTTCGACCACATCGTGGAGAACCGCGGTGATTCTTTCTTCTTCGCTGTGCATGCGTAACATGACACGGAGCGGATGAAGGATATAAGGGTCTCCCCCCTTGTCTGTCTGACCAAGATGGGCCTGTGCTGCTATTACAATGGCCCGCTCAAGTGTAGCCATGATTTTTTATATCTTCTTTTTGTTGAACACCTGAACCCAGGTGCCAGGCAAGCAGCACTCCAAGTTCAACCTCGACAACTTATTTTTTCTTTGCACGCAGTTTTAAGCCTAGGCCGAAGCAGCCATGTTGATCTACCTGCTTGGGTATGGAACTGTTGTACAGTACTACATTCCCTGCAGTTTTTTTGGGACAGCGAGACGTACCTTTAAGCGCAGGGGTCATTTGCCAGAGCAAGGGCTTGGCCCAGCGTTTTTTCAACGCTGATCTTTGCGATGTTTTTTCTTCGCCGCTGCGCTGTACCCTGTACACAGCCATGCTGGCCAGTGGCAGGGCACAGGAAGACATCCGGCTGATTAAAAATTTTAAGAGATAAGCCTGGGTGACGGAGAAGGTTTGAGCGTAGCTGAGATGGAGGCGCGCCATCCAGGAGGCTAGAGGCCAAGGGGCCAGATCTGGCCCATTTCCGACCACCGGGAGGGGGAGGTTTGCTGATTTGGTACAGCGTGCCTGGTCTGCGCTGCTCAATATTGTCAATCTTGCCCACGGGACTGCCGGGCCGGTGCTTGTTGTGGCCCATGCCAGGGTCAACCGGGTGCTGTTGGTTAAGATCAGCGGCCTGCCCCTCCAAGAGGGATCTTTTCCATTCCCCAGCAGTAGGGCAGTTTCTTTGTGTGCAGCGTCAAGGGGAGTGCTTTCAGATAGTTGCCAGCCTTCTTCTACTAGAGCTAGACGACCGGGGTATGCATGAACAAGGGGCACCTTGCTCGATAGAAGGAGATGCCCCTTTTCTTGGTTCACTTAAAATTCGCCATCAGCCAGCAATCGATCAGCCAACCAGGTGCTCCAGGCCTGGGGCGGGATAGCTGCGGCACAGTTCCTTGACTTCCGCTGCCACCTGCGCCTGCACTGCGCCATTTGTGCTGTTTTGGATAACTGTATCAATCCAGATACCAATCTGTTCCATCTGGGCCTCTTTGAAGCCCCGCGAAGTCACAGCTGCGGAACCGATGCGGATACCGCTGGGATCAAAGGGTTTGCGGGTGTCAAAGGGTACGGCATTGCAGTTCAGTACCAAACCAGCGGCATCGAGGGCCTGGGCGGCTGTTTTGCCAGAAATACCCTTGTTGCTGAGATCAATGAGCATGAGATGGTTGTCTGTGCCGCCGGTAACCAGATCGTAGCCTCGCTCCAGCAGCGTGGCTGCAAGGGCCTTGGCATTGCGCACGACCTGGGCAGCATACTGTTTGAAGGCTTCGCTGTCGGCCTCTTTCAGGGCCACAGCAATGGCTGCGGTGGTGTGGTTATGTGGCCCGCCTTGGGTGCCGGGGAATACGGCCTTGTCAATGGCCTGGGCATGTTCGGCCTTGCACAGGATCATGGCGCCACGCGGCCCGCGCAGTGTTTTGTGGGTGGTGGTGGTGAGGATATCGGCATAGGGCACTGGCGAGGGATGTGCCTTGCCGGCGACCAGGCCAGCAAAGTGGGCCATGTCCACCAGGAGCAGAGCGCCGCATTCATCGGCAATGGCCCGAAAACGGGCAAAGTCGAGGATGCGCGGATAGGCTGAATAGCCTGCGATGAGAATTTTTGGCCTACAGGCCAAGGCCTTTTCGCGCAGGGTATCGTAGTTGAGTTGGCCGCCTTCTCGTTCCAGTGAATACGACTCTGCATGAAAATACTTGCCGGAAATGGACACCTTGGCGCCGTGGGTGAGGTGGCCGCCATGGGGCAGAGCCATGCCGAGGATGGTATCACCGGGTTTGAGAAAGGCCAGAAAGACAGACAGATTGGCCGGCGAACCCGAGTAGGGCTGCACATTGACATGCTCGGCGCCAAACACGGCCTTGGCGCGCTCAATGGCCAGTGCTTCGACTTGATCGATCAGTTGCTGCCCCTCGTAGTAACGCTTGCCTGGATAGCCTTCTGAATACTTGTTGGTGAGGACGGAGCCGGTGGCCTCCATAACCGCCGCGCTCACGTAGTTTTCCGAGGCGATCAACCGTATTTTTTCGTGCTGCCGCAGCTCTTCCTCCTGAATGCAGCGGTATATTTCCGGATCCTGCTCTTTCAGATGCTTCATGAATACCCCTTGTCATAGAAAACAAACCGTAATGAATGCGCATACCAGGCAAAAAACGTCTATATCCGTGCAGTTGCTCGGGCCCGTGCTACATCGCGCATAGTGTGCCAAAGTTGTCTATCATACCCAACCTGGGCCTAATTGCACAGCAGAAAGCAAAGACATGTCTGTCTCCCTACATTGTATACTTGTATATGGACAAAAAGAAGACAGTATGCAAATATGGACGCTGCTTGTTTGAATGAATTTCCCTGTTTTGAATCCTCTTGGATTGACGGAACTCCATGTTGTCGGGTACGTTTATGGGACAATAAATTATTACTTTCCACAACCAGTCTGGGCCCGATGCGGTAGAGCAGACTGGGGCATCTGCAGACATATCGGCAAAGAGCCGTGATTGTTTTTCGAGGTTTCCATTAGAACTATTGCAATGCAAAAGATCCACGCGCGGCAATCCAATGGGGCGTTTACAGGATACTGTGACGTCCCACAGCTTTAAAAATCCATTTTTTCGATACCCATGGACAAGATCGATTTGTTCTGCTACGGCACCTTGCAGTCTCCCATGGTCATGAAGGCGGTAACCGGGCAGAGTTTTTCCGGAGCCAAGGCAACACTGGAGAACTGGATGCGCTTCAGAGTGCGCCAATCCGCCTACCCTGGCATTCTGCCTCAGGAAAATGGCCAGGTGCCTGGTACTGTTTTCACTGCCCTTGATGCCGAAACCCTGGCTAAACTCGATGATTTTGAAGGAGACAAGTACGAACGAGTACAGGTGACCGTAACCCTGGAAGACGGCTCTAAAAAAGAGGTACAGGTGTATGCCATCCGTCGGGAATGCCGGCATCTGCTCTCCCAAGATTCCTGGGACTTTGACCGCTTTCTTGAAAATGGTTTGGCCAGGTTCATTACCTGGTTTGTGGAAGACCGTCGTGACTTGTCTGATCGGGGAGATTTTTGAACGGAGATACAGATTAGCGGAACTTTTTTGACAACTGCCTAAGTCGAAGGTACGTCTTTAGGCTTCTATCTGCCCACCTTTCTTTGGCGCATTAGTACTACTCTGGCCTGTATTCGGGTGTGTACCTCCCGCGCTATGCTCGCAACTTTTCAATACCAGGGATATCGTTCTGAATTTCTGGTCAATTTCCAGCACACTCGCTGAGATGAGATCCTGCACAGTTTTGTAAGCGCAGAGCTCTTCTCTTGGAGCCTTTTCGCACCGGCAGACAGTACAATTCTACCGGTGGAAGAAAAGAGCATCTACGCTGACATCTCTTTGCTTATCCCAAACTTTGCACCACAGTGGTGGCAAGGGCAATGAGCTTTGCCGGCAAGATACCCACCAGGATAATGGCCAGGACAAGGGTGATTCCAGCTGCAGTGGTGAGGAGGGACGGGCTGGGCATGGCCGCAGTAGCGCTGTCATCGTCCACTGTGTAGGCGGCCCGCACCACCAGCAGATAGTAATAGATGGCTATAGCAGTATTGATGACCGCCAAGACAACCACCAGCAGGTGTCCTTTGTTGAGGGTTTCGGTAAGGACCAAAAATTTGCCCATAAAGCCGGCAAAGGGCGGAATGCCTGCCAGGCCGAAGAGGCCGGTGGCCAGAATAAAGGCCAAGATGGGCTGCCGTTTGGAAAGGCCATGAAGGTCGGCAATGCGCAGGTTCTGTCCCTTACCGGCCAAAGCACATAAGACGAGAAAACAGGCCAGATTCATCAGCACATAGGCACTGATGTAATACATGGCCAGGCCGTACCCCTCCTTTTGTAAAGTCAGAAGTCCCAGCAGGATGAAGCCGGCATGGGCAATGCCTGAAAAACCCAACAGGCGTTTGATGTCGTCCTGCACCAGGGCGCACAGATTGCCGTAGAACATGGAAACCAGGGCCAGTACGGCAAAAAGCAGCACAACAAACTGTTCATGTCCAGGTGGCAGGAATTGCATCAAGCGGATGAGGATGGCTACAGCGGCTATTTTAGGCAGGGTGGCGACAAATATGGCAGTTTCATTGGCAGCTCCCTGGTAGACATCTGGTACCCAGAAATGAAAGGGGAAGACCGCCAGTTTGAAGAAAAAGCCGCACAGCACCAAAAGAAGGGCCACGAGTGCTACTGACGGCATGCTCCCCTGTTGGATAGCGTCAGCAATGGCTGGCAGGGAGGTGGAGCCTGTCAGGGCAAATAAATAGCTCACGCCAAAGAGCATGAAGCCCGTGGCTATCACGCCAAAGAGCAGGTATTTGATGCTCGCTTCCATCTGTGGCCGCAGGCCATCCCGGTCATCCCGCATGGGCACGAGTAAGTAGAGGGCAAAGGAGGACAACTCCAAGGCAACAAAGAGCAGGATGAACTCGTTGGCACTTACCAGGAGCATCAACCCGAAAACACCTAAAAAAAGAAAAAGATAGTACTCTGCCTGTACCGAGGGATGGATGCTAGTCAGCTTTTGCCCGGCAATGAGTACAAAGAGAAAGGCTCCGGCCAGAAGGATTTTGAACAGCTGGGAAAAGGGGGTGACTGCATAGCTGGCGAAAAAGAGCAGACCATTGGCCTGAGAAGCGATACAGGCACTGGCAAAGAGCACCAGCCCGCAGAGCAGGGCGAGCGTGCGCAACAGTTGTGGTTGCGCCTTGCCAGACAAGCTGGCGGTGAAAAAGAGAAAAGCACCGCCCAAGACAACCAGTTCAGGAAGAATAAGCATGATGACCGCCTTGTTTCCTCTTCAATCAGCTCACCGAGGTGCAGCCATGGTCTAGATAAATGGGCAAAAACCGCATCAGGTGTTCCTTAAAATTTCAGTTGAGAGTCAGTTGCTGGCCTTGTTGCCACTCGTGCAGCTGCCGCAAGAGCTCGTTAAGGGTTGGATTCATATAATCGAGAAAGGGTTGTGGCCCCAAACCAATCCAGAATACGAACAACAGGAGTGGAGCCAGGACCAGTATTTCCCGCAGGTGTAAATCTTTCATACCGCTCTGATCTGGATTGTTGACTCCGCCCCAAATAATTTTTTGTAGCATGCGCAGCATATAGGCGGCAGCCAATACGGCACCTGGTATGGCGGCCAGCGCTAAGAAAGGTTTGTGGGCAAAGGTGCCGGCCAGCACCAAAAACTCGCCAATAAAGGAGTTGGTACCGGGGAAGGCAAAGGCCGACAAAGAAAACAGGGTAACAAAGGTGGCAAACCAGGGCATATGTGGACCAAGCCCGGTGGCGTGGGCCAGTTCGCGGCTGTGATTGCGCTCATAAATCATGCCGATACAGAGAAACAACGCACCAGTGGTAATACCGTGGTTGATCATCTGCAGCATGGCACCTTGTAAGCCTTGCAAATTGAACACAAAGATACCCAAGGTGACAAAGCCCATATGGCCAACCGAAGAGTAGGCAATCAGCTTTTTCATGTCCTGCTGGGCCAGGGCAGTAAAACCGCCGTAGATGATGCCAGCGATGGAAAGCCAGAGCAGTGGTGTGGCGAGCAGCATGCTGGCGTCTGGGGTAATGGGAAGAAAAAAACGGAGAAACCCGTAGGTGCCCATTTTTAGTA